>BPIR01000001.1:616233-924349 GCA_026004215.1 Candidatus Binatia bacterium | reverse complement strand
TGGGAGGAAGCCACCGTTGTTTTTGCCGTTCCGTGCCACCTTTGAGTAGCGCTTTGGTGAGAATCTCCGGACGCGTGATCAAGCTGCCCGCAGCCGCCAGGGAGCAGCGCGACAGCTCCTCGGTCGTGACGATCATAGGCAAATTGCCCATGCCGCCACCTCCATACTGTTCCGGCACGGACATGCCGAAAAAGCCGAGCTCGGCCATTTTGCGGATGAGATCGTCGGGCACCAGTTCGTCGTGCCGGTGAATGCGCTCGGCAATCGGGAGGACTTCCGCTTCGGCAAATTGGCGGACCGAATCCCGGGTCATCACCGCGAGCTCATTGTCGAGCCAGCAATGGTTGGCACCGCGCTGCTCAATCACGTGCCGGCCAATGCTGCGCACGCGCGCATCGTCGACTGCAGCCCGCAGCAAAGTCTTGCTCTCGCTGGTACCGAGGGTCGTTTGCCAGAGTTCCGAGCTCACACCAAAATCCGCCTGGTGCGCATCCACGGCAGACGCGAGCTTTTGCGCCACTTCACCGGCAAACACCGCCGCCATTTGTGCATAGACATCGGCTTCCGGCGTTTGGCCGCGGGCAGCCTTGGCGTAGGCGAGCAAGTCGCGCGCGGCGCGGACCTCGGTTGCCGCGTATGCCAGGCGCTCGCAGTGCACCTGATCGGAATCGATGTCTTTACCGTGATCCGTTCGTTTGCGCGCGGTGGCCAGCGCATTCTCGATGACCGCGCCGGCGGCATCCACCAGCCGTTGAACGGCGTCGAGTTCGATCGGAGGTACGTCGTGTTTGGTCATGGAGAAAGTCCTTTCCGTTGCGGCCCGCTCCGTGGCGGGATTTCGGTTTTTGTTACCATCAGCCTAGGGGCGACTCCAGTGTGCGCGCCGCCGGCAACATGGCGTAGCGCGTTGCGGACCTGGCCAGGCCTCGGCGGCGCGGCGACCCAGGGTGGATAGCGTCCCCGACGGGATTTGAACCCGTGTTGCCGGCGTGAAAGGCCGGTGTCCTAGGCCTGGCTAGACGACGGGGACATGAGCTCCACCACGAATCAGCCGCCACTAGCTAGCCAGGCTCGGTGTGCAGCGCAACCCTGGGATGCTCATTGTTCGCGCCCCCTTGCATGGCTGTGTCGCGCGTGATTTTTAAGAACGGCTCGCCAGCATCCATTCCGTGGCAGAGGTGGTAGAGGAGTTAGTGATGGCGGTAAAAAAGCCAGCAAGCAAAACACCGAAAAAAGGGGCAACTGAAAAGAAAAAGGCGGCCAAAACGGGGGCTCGCAAGAAGACTGCGGCGCAGGCCTCGACCCAGGCCAAGGCGGGCCAGTCGAGCCAGAAGTACGATCAGCCCGGCGCTCCGTGGTGGAAGAAAATTCCATTGCCGTTGCCCAAGTAGCCGTATCCCGCCCGTGCACGGCGTGAGTCGTGTCGGCGAGCTTGTGCTGGCCGGTGCATGCTCCTAGACTGAGTTTCTCGATCAAAGGGAGCTTAGCGATGGAGCACGAACGAGTAGAATTTGCGCGCGATTGCGAAGTTGTGGCGATTCCCGGCGGGGAGCGCCTTACGGTGCCGCAGGGGACGGTGGCTTACGTGACCCAAAGCCTGGGGGGCACATTCACGCTCAGCATCCCGAGCCTGGGCGGGCTGTTTCGGCTGGAGGGAAGCAATGCGGACGCCATTGGGCAGGAGCCGATGGCCCACACATCGCAGGGCGATGAGGGCGAGGATCTCGAGTCGTGCGTGTGGGCCCAGTTGCGGACGTGCTACGACCCGGAAATCCCCGTGAACATCGTGGACCTCGGGTTGATTTACGACTTGCAGATCCAAGATCTGCCCGGCGGGGGAAAGCGCGTGGACGTGAAGATGACGCTCACTGCCCCAGGCTGCGGGATGGGTGTGTACATCGCGCAAGATGCACGGGCAAAAATTCTCTCGCTGCCGGAGGTCGAAGAGGCGGAGGTGAGTCTGGTGTGGGATCCGCCATGGAGCCCGCATATGATTTCGCCCGCGGGCCGGCAGATATTGGGCATGGACTGAGGGCGGCCGGTCACTCTTCGCGGATGTCTACCGGAGTGCCGAGCGGCAAGGTTTCGTACAAGTAGTCAATTTCGCTGTCGGTCACTGCGATACACCCTTCGGTCCAGTCGATCGGCAGCTCGACGCGCCCTCCGTAACCGTGAATGCCCACGCCACCACCGAGCAACGTGTTTTGCGGCGGCAGGGTGCGTTCCAAGTGGGCGAAGAGAATGTCGGCCCACAGATCCTGGTCGATGAGGTGTTGTTGCAAGCCGCGTTCGGCATCGCCGAGGTTGGGGTAGCTCAGCGCGAGGAATTTATGGAAGCGGCGGCTCGGGCGTTTGTCCCCGATGTAATACCGGCCCACGGGAGTGCGCCCATCCCCGCGGTGTTGTTTGGCGCCATTCGGCTGCTTGCCGAGGGCGATGCGGAAGGTACGCACGAGCCGCTCGGCCTCCCATAGGCGCATGACGCGAGAGCGCTTGTCGATCTCCAGTCGATAACTGCTCGGCGAAGGTTCGAACCATTGGCGGAGAGGGAGAGAGAACCCGGTTTTCCCGACCGCGAAAACGATACAGGCAGCGAGTAACCACTCAAACCGCATAGCCTCCGTTTCCTCACCTCCGTTGCGGCAAGAGATCAAGCACCTTGGCGGAGTACGCGCAACCGGGATGGCGCTGGCGGAGCGGTTTATGCATCTGGCCGGGGAATAGAGTGTCGAAGAGGGTGGGTTGTACTCGGTCTCGCTCGCAACGTTATAAGGGGCTGGGATGGAAAACAAAATCGGTTCAGGCCAGCCGGTCGCGGATTCTCCGGAGCAAGGGCCTCGGTTGGAGCCTCCGCGGCTCACGGGTAAACAGCGCAAAATTTTGCGCGGGCGTGCGCACCAATTGCCGGCGGTCGTCCTGGTGGGGCAGCAGGGAACGACGCCAGCGGTCATCCGGGCCGTGGACGAAGCACTGGCCGCGCACGAACTGATCAAAGTGCGCTGTCGCCGGCCCGAGGACAAACGGCGCTGGGCAGAGGAGCTGGCCGCCGCCACCGGCGCAGCCTTGTGCGGTCTGATCGGTCACACGGCGATTCTGTATCGCCCGCGCCCTCAGGAAGCCGAGCAGGCAGGACGGTCGAAGAGGGAAATCCTTGAGTAGGCAGCACCGGCTCGCTACAAGCACGCGCTGCCTTTGCGGGCGCTATGGGCCGTTAGCTCAGTTGGTTAGAGCAGCTGACTCTTAATCAGCGGGTCCGGGGTTCGAATCCCTGACGGCCCATTGGATGCGTGCCATCGGCCCGCGGGCGACCACAAGGGTCGCCCCTACACGCCCGTGGCCCCGGCGGAACGCCGGGCGACCACAAGGGTCGCCCCTACGCGCCCGTGGCCCCGGCGGAACCCCGGGCGACCACAAGGGTCGCCCCTACACGCCCGCGGTCCCGGGGGAACCCCGGGCGACCACAAGGGTCGCCCCTACACGCCGGCGGTCCCGGGGAAACGATGCGATGGCGACCGGCGTGCGTAGGGGCAGGCCTTGTGCCTGCCCGTGATCCCGGCGACCACCCGCGGTCCCGGGGGAACCCCGGGCGACCACACGGGTCGCCCCTACATGCCGGCGGTGCCGGCGACCGCCCGTGGTCCCGGGGGAACGGTGCGATTGCGGGTTGCACCAGATGGAATGGTTGTGGTACCCAGGCGGGCGGGCATGACGCAATGCAGCAGCGGTGCGCGCGGGTGCGTCAGCCGCGAAGTACAAGCCAGGAGGGCAGCCCAGGGTGAGCCAAGCAAAGGTCAACTTCTATAAAGCGGATCTTCGTTCGATTCGGTTCACGTTGTACGAACACCTCGGGGTGGACCGGTTATTCGAGCTCGATCGCTACGCGCATTTGAATCGCGAGGAGTGCGATGCCGTAATCGACCAGTGCCACCGGTTCGTCTGCGATGTAATTGGCCCGCTGAACTCCCTGGGAGACGAGGTCGGTTGTCGGTTCGAGAACGGCATCGTGCGGACGCCGCCCGGCTTTCGCGAGGCGTGGGAAAAGCTCTACGAGCTGGGGCTTCCCACCTTCACGATGCCGCTCGAGGTGGATGGCCTGGGTGGGCCTCACGCGATCGGGGTTGTGCTGCAGGAATTGCAAAGCGGCGCCAATACCGCATTTACGATGTATCCGGAACTCACCCGGGGCGCGGCGGATCTCATTGCTCACTTCGCATTGCCGGAACATCGGCAACTTTTCCTTCCGCCCATGCTGCAAGGACGCTTTAGTGGAACGATGTGCTTGTCGGAACCGCATGCAGGGTCCGACGTCGGGATGGCGAAAACCCGGGCGACACCGCTGGAAGGGCACATCTACCGGATCCAAGGCACGAAGTGCTGGATCTCGGCGGGCGACCATGATTTGGCGGAAAACATCGTGCATCTTGTGCTGGCGCGCATCGATGGAGCGCCCGCCGGCACCAAGGGGCTTTCGCTGTTCATCGTGCCGAAGATCTGGGTGGAACCGGATGGCTCCCTCGGCCGGCCCAACGATGTGATCACCGCTTCCATCGAACACAAGATGGGCATCCGTGCATCGGCCACCGCAGTGCTGAACTTCGGCGAGAATGGTCAGTGCCGGGGCATTCTCGTCGGTGGCGAACCCCATGTGGGGATCAAGCAAATGTTTCGCATGATGAACGGGGCGCGCATTGCTGTGGGCGTGCAAGGGCTGGCGATTGCCTCGACCGCGTACTTGAACGCGCTGCAATATGCGCGGCAGCGACTGCAAGGCTCGTCGGTGCGTCATTTCAAGGATCCCGATGCCCCGCGTGTGCCCATCATCGAGCACTCGGACGTGCGGCGGATGTTGCTGGAGATGAAGGCGAAGGTGGAGGGCATGCGCACCTTGGCGGTCAAGCTTGCCTGGCACATGGATATGGCGCTGGCGCTGGAAAAGAGCGATGCGGGCCGTGCTGCCTATCATTTGGGGCAGGTGGACCTGCTGACGCCGATCATCAAAGCTTACTGCTCGGACCAAGCGTTTCGGATTACGGAACTTGCCATCCAAACCTACGGCGGCGCCGGCTACGTGCACGACAATCCCGTGGAGCAATACTGCCGCGACGCGAAGATCTTCTCGATTTACGAGGGCACCAACCACATCCAGGCGCTCGACTTGGTTGCGCGCAAGTTGCATCAACATGGAGGGGAAAACTTCCGCAACTTCTTGAACGAGGTCAAAGATTTCGCCGCCCGCTGTGCCTCGTTGCATGGAATCGGTGCCGAGGTGCGATTGCTGCACAAAGCGGCCCAAGGTCTCGAGACGGCGGCGCTGGGACTCATGGAGTTCTTTTTGGGCGGTAAACTCGATCAGGTGACTTTGGTGGCCAATTGGTTCTTGGAAAGCATGGCGGAAGTCGCGGTGGCCCACCTGCTGCTCGACGCGGCCCGCGTGGCGGAGGAAAAGCAGATTGCGGCGGCGGATAGCGATAGTGAAGCGACCGCACCCGACATGGATTTTTACCAAGGCAAGATCATGGCCGCGAAGTTTTTTGCGCAACGCTTCTTGCCGCTGACCGTGGCCCGGACCGAGATGTTGCTGAGTGAAGATCGCAGCGCTCTCGATATTCCCGACTCCGGCTTTTCGACCGAGTTTTGATCACCGCTGCCGCCCGAAGCTACGAGCGACACTTACTTCTAGGATTGACAGCGGCACGCCCGGTCGGGTAACGTGCCGCGCAATCGAGAGGGGCGCCATGAGCGAGCGTTATACGATCATGGTTAGTGCAGCCGTGTTGTACGCGGCGTCCGTTGTACAGGCGGCTCCATTATCGCCGGCGGCTAAGTGCCAGGAAGCGCTGGCGACGGGGGCAAGAAAGTTCGAGACGACGCTGCTGCGGTCACTCGCGTTGTGCCACGCGCGCCGCATGGCAGGGTCGCCAGATTACCCGGCAACAATGAACTGCAACATGGCCAGTTCCCTGCCGCTGTCGATGCTCAACGGCTTGCTGCGTAGCGAGTCGGGCTGGCAACGCCGGGTAATGTCGCGATGCAGCGAGGCAGGTTCCCCGAGTGCGCTCGGCTACCAGCAGTGTCCGGCGCCGTGTGAGGCCATCAGCGTGGACGCCGGCTATGCCAGCTTGGTCTCGTGCCTCGCGTGCTTGGCTCGGGCCGAGGGATCCGCTGGAACCGAAGCCGTGTTCGGGGCGTATCCCGATCCTCCGGTGGTGCCTGGGCAGGCGTCGTTGCGGTCGTGCCAGTCCGCTTTGGGCCGCGCGTTGCGCGAGGTGTTTTCCGTGCGCTTGGCCGAACAGATTCACTGCCAAAAAGCTGTGGCCGGTGGAGCCGTGCCGGGCGGAACCGACTGCGAGACGGCCGATTTGCGCGGTCGAGTTGCTCGTAAACTCGCTGCGGTGGACAAGTTCGTGCGCAAACGCTGCCCGGACAGCGTGCTGGCAAGTTTGACCTCCTGCGGCGGGAACCAAGATCTGGTGATTGCCTGCAATGCGGGTCATGCCGGACAGATGGCCGGACGCCTGTTTGGCGCCGTGTACTTCCCTCAGGGGCGGACGCCGACACCCACACGAACGTCCACTCCCACCGCGACCGTGACGTTTACCAGCAGTGCAACCCCCACAGCAACGGAGACGCCGAGCCCCACGATGACCTCGACAGCGACGGAGACGCCGACCGTCACGGCGTCGCCGACGGAAACCCCGACAGCCTCACCGACGCACACTTGGCCGCCCGCTGTGCCGACGTACACCCCCACGCCTTCGCCGACAGAGACAGTATCCCCGACCGTAACGGCCACGCCGCAAGCGATCGTCAAAACGTGCTCGTTTGGCGGCCCCGGCACCCGCCTCGGGCTGCAATGGGACAAGCTGATTTTCACGCAACCTTTGGGCCGGACGGTTTGCCCCATGTCGGGCAGCTTCGACGTGTCCGTTGGCCCGCAGGAGGCCCAGGGTTTGCGTTCGGTAACGATTCCGGCTGCCTCGGTCGTGTTCGACCCGGTCGTTTGCAACGTGGCGGGGGTGCAAACCGTCACCATTTGCGTGGAGAGCCCAGGGGCCGATGGTTGGGGAACACTGGATTGCGATGGCGGCACACCCAACTACGACTTTTGGCTGGAGGTGGATCACAACACCAATGCGGCACCTCAGTCGAACGGTGGGTTTGTGGCGGATGCCTCGTGCACGGCAACGTACACCGACCCGCTCACGGGCGAAACGTGGCTGGCGTGCATGGAACAATCCGGAGGCACGTGCAACTTGAACAATCTGCACCCGGGGGTGTGTAACAGCCCGTATCATCCCTCGTATCCGGGGACGTTTCCGGCTGGGGGCATGACCGTGCGGCTGCCGTTACGGCTCAAGAACGTTGCACAGGCGAGCGGCAATCCGTGCGACGGCGTCGGGGACACGTACAACGTGACCACGGAGTTCACCGCCTTTCTGACCACGGGCACGGCGCGAGGCACGGTTTACGACGCAAACAACACGAATCGAAAGATCGATGAAGGCGCGGCCTGCTATGGTGGAACGTGCGTGACCCGGGTCACGGGGGCTCCGGTCACCGCGTTTTGCGCCGACCCGCAAGCTTCGCTTGCCGGCGTGAAGATGGTGACGGCCCTTACCGTGCTCGACCTGCACAGCCTCGGGGGAGACACCGCAGCCACGGTGGAGGTGCAGTGTCAGTAAAATCGCGCATCGAGGATTGTTTCTGAAAGCCACCGGCAAGGTGCGTTGGGTTCCGGTAGCGGGAATGGCTTCGCGCCTGGGTTTGAGCAACGAGGGTGTGCGCAGCACGGGGTGCGGCAGTTTACGGAGTCCGCGACTCTGATTCTTGCCCTTCTCCCACCGATGTTGTGTTGACAAAGTGCGAGCCGTGGGGGTAGCGTGAGTGGCTCACGAGCGGACTAGACTGGAAAGGAAGGGAGATGTCGAGAAGAGCTCGCTGGTTCGTGGTGGAGGCGGCAGCGTTGGTTGCGCTCGTTTGGCCAGCTCAGGCAGCGGTGCCGCCCGATGTCAAATGTCGCGACGCGCTGGGAAGGGCCGCGCGCAGGTTGGCGATGAAGCTGCTTGCGGCGCAGGCGTTGTGCCACGAACGGCGGATGGCGGGTAAACCTGGTTACCCGACGACGCTCAACTGCAACGATTTGAGTCAGCTTCCCTTTCCGTCGTTGAACTCCATCATGAAGGCACAGCTTGCGTTGGAGCGAGCTGCCATTCAGCGCTGTGATACTGCGGGTGCACCTCCCCCGGCGACCCTGGGTTACCTGGCGTGCGTCACCCCCTGTGAATCGGTCGCGCTGACGTCGAGTTACGTCAGTTTGAACACGTGCCTCACGTGTTTGTTGCAGAGCCGGTCCTTCGAAATCACGCGTGCGTTGTATGGCGACTTTCCCAACCCGCCGCTGTTGGTGGGGAACACCGCGGCACAAGCGTGCCAAAGGGCATTGGGCAAAGCCGCGCGCGATTTGTTTGCCAAGCGTTTCCAGCAACAGCTTGTTTGCCAATACAAAGTCAACATCGGGAAGATTCCTCCCACCAACTGCCTCACTGCGGACCTGACCGGTGCGATCGCCAAAAAAGCAGCGGCGTTGGATACTCTGGTGCGCAACAAGTGCAGCGACGGCCTGTTGGCCTTGCTGACCACGTGTTCGACAAACCAAAACGGTGCGGTTGCTTGTTCGTTGGGAAGCGGGACGAATTTGGCCGACTTTACCTTCGGTCAAATTTACTCGCCGCCAGCTCTGACTCCCACGCCGACGCCGACGGAAACGGGCACAGTCACGGGTACTCCCACAGCCACGCCGACGCCGACGGCAACGTCCACCGGCACTCCGACCGACACCGCCACGTTCACCCCCACGCGTACGCCCACCAACACGCGTACGCCCACCCCGACGCGCACTCCCACCGAGACCTTCACACCGACGGACACCCCGACGGAAACTCCCACGGAGACCCCGACCGAAACGCCAACGGAGACGGCGACACCGACGCCGTCCAACACCTTGCCTCCGGGAGTGCCGACTTACACGCCGACGAATACGCCCACGATTACGAATACGCCGACAGTGACCCCAACGCGCACGTTCACGCCGACACGCACTCCCACGAATACCTTCACGCCGACCAACACACCCACGACAACTCCGACACCGACGTTCACTCCCACGCTGACCTTTACGCCCACCAATACCCCCCTGCCGACCTTCACACCCTCGGCCACGCCTTCGCCGACGCCGACCAATACACCCACGCCGATCATCAAAACTTGCTCGATCGGTGGCTCGAACAGCCGCCTAGGCTTGCAGTGGGACAAGACGGTGTTGTTCTTCAGCTTGGGCCGCACGATTTGCCCCGTCACGGGTAGCGCCCAGCTCGTCTTGGGCCCGCAGGATGCCAATGGGGTCCGCCCAGTGACGATCCCCTCCAGCTCGATCTCGTTCAATTCCGTGACCTGCAACGTGGCGGGACTGACCACGGTAACCATTTGCGTGGAAAGCACGGGCGTTGATGGTGCGGGAATTGTGGACTGCGACAGTGGAGAGCCGAACTATGGCTTCCTGACGCAAGTGGACCACAACACCAATGGCGCGCCGCAGTCCAACGGTGGGTTCCCGGCGGATCCAGGCTGCACCGCAACGTACACGGATCCGGTCACCGGAGGGATCTCGGTCGCTTGCCTGGAGCAGAGCGGCGGCACCTGCAACGCCAACAACTTGCATCCGGGCGTGTGCAATAGCCCGTACCACACGACTTACCCCAACAATTTCGAAGTCGGCGGGATGACCGTGCGCGTACCGTTGCGCCTGAAGACAGTGAGTTCCTCTTCGGGGAACCCTTGCGACGGCGTGGGTGACACCTACGGGGCGACCACCGAGGTGAATGCATTTCTCACGACCGGCACGGCACGGGGCACGATTTTCGATTCGAACAACGAGAACCGTAAGATCGATCAAGGAGCATCGTGCCGAGGCGGTTCCTGCGTGACACAGGTTACCGGTGTGCCGCTAACGACTGTGTGCTCGAATCCGAGCGCCTCGTTGAGCGGCAGTAAGATGGTGACGGCAATTGGCGTGCTGGACCTGGACTCGACTGCGGGGGACACTGTGGCCACCGTAGAGTTGCAGTGCCAGTAGTCAGCCGTGGGTTTCCGCGGCTCTTCAGCTCGATGCATGACCGGCGAGTTGGGGCGCGCGCACTGTGCGCCCCAACTCGTCACAGCCTTTCGATTTGGGCTGTCCTAAGGCCGTGCTCGGTACGCCGGTGCGGGCCGGTGCCGGGCACTTGCCTGAGCTAGGCGGCGTGAAGCGACCGAGAAGGCGATTGTGCCTCGGATGCTCGGCGCCTGCCGAGTTGTACGTTTGCGTGCTCTGTGTCATGGGAACGACAAGCTCGCTCGCAGCCGCGGAATTGCCCTGGGGTGGGCGAGCGAGCCAATAGGGTGCACGAAATTTGCTCCTCAGTGGCCAGCAATGTTTGAGGTTCACGACTCGTACGGCAACTGCCGGATACTGACGCACAAGGCAGCGTCCACGCCTGCGGGAGGGCCGTTCCGTGAGTGAGGTCAGCGACCGTGAGAGCCCGCCCGCGGAGCAGATCGCGCGGTTGGAGCGGGAGCTCACTGCAGCACGGCTTGCGTGGGAGCAGTGCTCCGGCAAGCTGAAGCAGCTCGAACAGGACACGCTGGAGCCATTGTCGCGGCAGGTGCAAGCACTGCGGGCAGAGTTCCATGGCCTCCAAAACGCGCTGGAAGCTTGGCACCGTGGAGGCCAGGAGGGTTCAGCCCCGTGGCTGGAGGCGCTGCGAGAAGCTGCCCGCTCCGCACAAGCAGCGATGGAGCGGCTGGCGATTCTCGACTCGACACAAGCAGCAAGCTTAGCTTCGGTGGGCGAAGAACTGCGCGCGTTGCGTGCCGAGTTGGAACAAAGGAAGGCGTGGTTCGAACCAGGGGCGAGTCCGGAGGATGCAAACGCGCGCGCACGCGATTGGCAAGAACGCTGTGCGCTGGGGCACTCGCGCGACGATCCCATGTTGGAAATCGCACGCATGCACCTCGAGCTGCTACGCGCGCTCGTCGAACGCGTTGTGCCTGCACCGGTGCGCGGTGGCGCGCCATCGGGGGCGGCGGCCGGGAGCGGTCCATTGACCGGCGAGGCTGAGTCCAATGAACCCGCGGAGAGCAGTGCGCCCGCAAGACGCACCTCGGCGACCTCCGGGCTGGGGCCCGAACTGCGCGGCGTCCTGGCTTCGCTCGAATATCAAATCAGCGAGCTGCGCGAGGAACAGCAAAGACAAGTGCAACAGTGGCAGCGCCGTATCGAGGACATTCGGCAGGCCATGGATCAATCCTCGGCGCACGAGCATGGTCGCCGGCTAGCATGGGCCGTCGCCCTGGGGCTGGTGTTTACCGTGGCCACGGCGTCGCTCGGACTGTTGTGGTATCGCGGGCAGGGTAGCGGAGAAGCGTGGCAAGAGGCGCGCAATGGGGGCCGCACGAGCGCGCGTCCGAGCGATGCGCGGGATGCGGATTATCGCGAACTTTTGTCGGAAGCCGAGGTCGCGATGCGGCAAGGCGAGTGGGCCAAAGCGGAAAGCGCGCTCGAACAGGCACTGCGGTTGCGCCCGGATGCCCGCGAGGCTCAGCTCGCCTTGGCGGCACTGAGAGAGTCGCGAAGCGGGAGCCGACCGCTTCTCGGCGGAACCGGCAGCTCCGAGCAAAGTGCGGCACCCGGTTTGCGGTGCCAGTTGCGAGATGGCCGCCTGTGTTGCACCTCGGGCAGCGAACCGGAGCAGTGCGTGGCGTGGACCCAAGCCGAGGCACAAGGTGCGGCGGCGCCTCCCACGCCCACCGTGCGGCCACGGCAGCGGATTGCACGGCCCACAATGCCCGGCGCCGGTACCGCCGAGGCGGACGGAGACGTGTTTTGAGGGTTGGTGCGTGGCGACGATAGCGCCGGGAACGGTAGGGGCGACCCTTGTGGTCGCCCGGGGTTGCCCCGGCACCGCGGGCATGTAGGGGCGACCCTTGTGGTCGCCCTGGTTGTCCCCGCAGCGCGGGCGGTCGCCGGCACCGCGGCATGTGACGTTAAACAACATTAGAAACGCCGGCGTGGTCCGTAGCGGTGCAGGCGCCGGTAAAGCTCCACGTAGTCGCGCGCCACGTCTTCCAAAAAAGGCAACATGGGTGAACTGGGATGAGCCTGATGGCTGGTGCGGTTCGGCCGTGGTCGGAAATCCTCCATCGTATCGATCCAAGAATGTAAGTCCTCGCGCGCCAGGGGATGGATCAGTTCTTTGGCTCTGGGGAACTCAGCGATCGTTTCCGGCAAACGCACAACAGGTGACTTGATGACGGGAACGTGTGCGTCGAGTGCCGAGAGCGTGAGCCACGCCGTACCCGGTTGTGCGCCGGTGAGCAAAACAGCGTCGGCTGCCGCCACCACCGCGGCCGTGTCCGGCAGGAGAGGCGCGCAATGGACAGCAGAAGCGACGTCGAGAGTTGCGGCGCGGGCGCGAACAGCATCTTCGGCCGAGGGGCTCGTGGTTGCGGCGATGAGGATTGTCGGCACGCCGCGATGCAGCATCTCCGCGAGGATTTCCAACGCCATCCACTGAGGATCCACGTCGCTCGCTGCCGCAAAGCTGGCGGCGATGAGGAAGCGGAGTGGGTCGGCCTGCAACTGCTTGCGCACGGCCTCACGAACGGGCGATTTCCTGCGCCGCGTGGCGAGCGCGATGACTGCGGCGCGCTCTGCCGGAGCACCTCCGGCCCTTACCAAAGCTTCGCGTGCCTCGAAACTTTCGGTGATGTGGATTGGGAGCGCCGACCGCTGCGTGCGGCCAATCAGCGCTTCGATGCGGCTGACCGGAGGAGGCGGCACCCCACAGAACACCAACAGCGCGGGCGCTGGGTGCACGAGCCACCGCGCGCGCTGGCACAAGCGAAAGGCTTCGGGCCCCAAAGCGTGAACCGCGAGCGCGCGCTGTTGGCGGAAAAGGCGCGCCAGCTCGCGTGCCGACGGCTTTACTCGCAACAGTGGCGAGCCTGTTTCGATTTCCAGCGATTCTTCGGAGCCTACGAGCACCCATTGCGAAAACAACCGGTGCTCTCGCGCGAGGGTATCCGCGAGAGCGATGCAAAACGGGCCCCAAATTGGGTCCATGCCCGCAGTAGCCACGAACAACAAGCGATGTGCCGCCGCACCGGAAGTGGCGAGTGGCTGAATCCTTGTTTGCGACCGGCTGTTTCCCGATGCAGGAGCACCGGGAAGGCTGCGTTGCGCCATACGTGGGAATGCGAGCTAGCGGCATGCCAAAAGGTGGCAGTCGCCGGTATTTGGCATGGCGCTCGCATTGCGACCAGAAGGTGTCGCTTGCAGAGCTGAAGGGAATCGGCGCCGTACAACTTCGTACACAACCATCACTGGGCGTTTGTCATGGACGCAGATTTGGAGCAGGAATATGCGGGCAAGCCATTCGTTGGCGGGTTGGGCCAAGTGGATCAGGGGGGAACCATGGAGGAGAAGGTGATGAACACAGAAACACGGCCGGAGGAATTTTTCCCGCGAGGGGCACTGGCGTTTTTCTTTGCCATGATTGGGTTTTACGCCGTGTTGTGGCTGGTGTTGTACTCCATCATGGCAGCGCGGGCGTAAATGCTGGAGGGCGGCGATGGAGCGCAGCGAGCGGTTGATTTTGACTGTGTCCGCGGGCCTGATGGGAGTGTTCTTGTTGCTGCTTGTGTACTCAGCCTCGAGGTTGGGGCAATCGGTACCCACTTGTGTCACCGATGTGCGGCCCTTCAACCAAGGCCGGATCGAGCAGCGGGCTAGCGGGCAGTACGACGTGTATCTGGTGGCACGCATGTGGTTCTTCGACCCAGGTGAAATTCGAGTGCCGCCGGGAGCGGACATTCAGTTGTACTTGAGTGCCTTGGATGTCACGCACGGGGTGTACGTCGAGGGCACCAACGTGAACTTGATGGCTGTGCCCGGCAGTGTGAACGTCGCACGCTTCCGGCTGGACGAGCCTGGGGTTTATCGCATCTTTTGCCACGAATACTGCGGCCTCGGGCACCAAAACATGGCGGGCAAAATTGTGGTCACCCGTGAACTCGCCGGTGCCCGCCCAAGCGAGCCTGCACTCGCCGCACGAGCGCTGACGGGCAAGCTCTACCGATAACTGCAGGGAGGAGGGCGCATGGAAGAAGAGAAGTGGAGCGTGGATCGCACCCATCGCTTGGCTGCATTGGTTCTGGTGGTGGTCGGCACGACGTTGCTCGTGCTCGGCATATATCACGGGTTGCTGCAAGTGCTGTATCGGGCCGGTTGGATCCGTGCCGCGTCGTTCCTCGGGCTCGACTATTACCAGGGGCTCACGCTGCACGGCGTGGTGAATGCCATTGTGTACACGACGTTTTTCGAGGTGGCGTTCGGGTACGTGGTCGTGAGCCACTTTTTGCGTGCAGCGTTGGATCGCCGCATCACCCTGCTTGCCGCCGGCATGATGCTCGTCGGAACGGTCATGGCGGCGATTCCGATCTTGGCCGGAAAGGCCTCGGTGCTGTACACGTTTTATCCTCCGCTCAAAGCGAGTCCGTGGTTTTATCTGGGTGCCTCGCTGCTCGTCGTGGGCTCGTGGATACCTTTTTTCCAGTGGATTGCCGCCTACTTGCAGTGGCGCCGCATCCACCCGGAGCAGACGACGCCGCTGGCCGTAGTGGGGATGCTGGCGACGTTCACGGTGTGGTTGATTGCGACGGTTCCACTCGCGGTGGAAGTCCTCGTCTTGTTGCTGCCCTGGTCGTTAGGCTGGACGTCAGCGGTGGACGTGGTGCTCGCCCGCACGTTGTTTTGGTTCTTTGGTCACCCGCTCGTGTATTTTTGGCTCTTGCCTGCCTATGTGATGTACTACGTGATGCTGCCGCCACTGGTCGGTGGCAAGCTGTTTTCGGACAAGGCGGCGCGTCTGGCGTTCCTTCTCTTCATCGTATTTTCGGCCCCAGTGGGTTTGCACCATCAGTATGCCGACCCAGGGGTGAGTAGCAGTTACAAATGGCTCCACGGTCTGTTCACCTTTTGTGTGGCGATCCCGAGTTTTATCACGGCCTTTACGGTTGCGGCCTCCCTCGAACATGGGGCACGGCGCAACGGGGGAACGGGTTTGTTCGGCTGGTGGGCCAAGCTGCCGTATTTCGACCGGAACCGCTACTTGTTTGCGTATGCGATCATGGGTCTCGTGTTGTTTCTCTTCGGAGGGATTACCGGTATCGTGAATGCTTCCGTGACCATGAACAACGTGGTGCACAACACCGCTTGGATTCCGGGTCATTTCCATACCACGCTCGGTGGTCCCGTATTCCTGGCGTTCCTCGGACTGTCGGTTTGGATGCTCACGGAGCTCGGCGGTAAGGAGTTGCGCCTTCCGCGATGGAACGTGCTGGTTCCCTACGTTTGGACCGGCGGCGTCGCCCTGTTCTCCTTGGGCCTTTCCGTGGCCGGGATTCTCGGCGAACCGCGGCGAACCAACATGGCACTGAGCTACTCGAATCCGGACTCTCCGCTGTACCAAGCTGCATGGGAGTTGTGGACCCGCGTGGGAGCGGTCGGAGGCGTCATGATGACGGCCGCGATGGTCATGTACTTTGCGGTGTTCTTTTCCACGCTGTTCGCGCCGGCGCGCCCACGGGCGGAAATCCGCTTTCCGACTGCCGAGCCGCTGCGGCACGAGAGCCTCGGGGTCACGAGGAACTTTACCCCGTGGGTGATCGTAGCGTTGATCTTTCTGGTCATTGCGTATGCCCCGCCCTTGATCGAGGTGCTGGGTGGGAGCACGGTGCCGTCGTTGCCGTACGAGCCATTCAGTCCGGTGCCGGCATCGCGATGATGTGGTCGAAGCATTTGTGCCGGTGGGGCGCTCTTGGTTTGCTGGCGGCGATGGTTGGGCTCGCTCCGCCGGCACCGGCGCAACTGGCTGGCTTCGATCCGGCGCCGTTAGTTGGCCGTCCGGTGCGCCTCGATGGGCTGGTGGATGAGAAGGGAGAGGTGTTTATTGCGACGCCGGAATCGGCGGACGCTGGCCCCTTGTTGCTCGCTCCGATTTACGCGCGTTGCCCTCATACTTGCTCGCCGCTGGCAGCGAACCTCCTGCGAGCGATCGGGGATGCCGGCGCGCGCCTCGGGAACTGTCGGGTGGCGATCTTGTCATTCGATCCGCGGGAGACCGCGGAAAACCTGCGCCGTTTCCGCGAACGAGTCGGTCTTCCCGACCACTGGGCTTTGTTGCGCGCGCAGGATGTCGGGCAGTTGCGAGAAATCTTGCAACAACTTCGCTTTGTGGCGGTCGAGCGCGGCGAGGGGCAGTTCGACCATCCAAACGTTGTCTACGTGATTTCGCCCGAAGGGGTCGTTACCGACGTGCTTCCAGGCCTTTCCTTGAGTGGTGAGGACCTCGTGGCGGCGGTGAACCGAGCGCGTGCCGGGGGCGTGGCCTGGTGGCACCGGTACTTGTTGGCGTTTGCCGCGTTGGGATTGGCGGGCAGTGCGTTTGTGTTCTTCGCGACGTGGATTGGGCGCGTTCGCCGCGCTCAGGTTGCTCGCCAGCCACACGCACGAACGCTGTAGCCCCGCGCGGAGCGGGCTCGCGCGGGGCGGGCTCGCTTGGTAAACGGGCACTGCAGTGGAAGGAGTTGCGCGTTGAAACCACTGCCAGCAGAACTCAGGACGCGGCTTCGTTACGTCAAGGTCCCCGACAAGCTGCCCCCACTCGAGTGGTTTCCCGACTTTCTCATTGTCGGCCCGCAGCGCACCGGCACCACGTGGTTACACGATCACCTGCGCTTTCACCCCCAGGTGCTTCTGTCGCAGCCAAAAGAGTTGTTTTTCTTCAGCCGTATCAAGCCTCCGCGGCATCCGAAGTTCCAGTCCGACTCTCTAGCGTGGTACCTGGAGCGATTCCGCGATTCGTGGCCGTGGTGGCTGTACAAGCAGTGGTTTTGCTTGTGGCACTACGGGGAACGCTACATGCCAGTGGTGCGCGGCGAGGCCACAGCCAGTTACGCCACGTTGGACGAGGATGTGATCGCCGAAATCGTGAGCTTGAACCCGGAGATCAAGGTCGTCACCATGGTCCGCGATCCCGTGGAGCGGGCGTGGTCGCACGCCAAGAAGGACCTTGCGCGGAACCGGGGTCGCTCCCTGAAGGAAGTGTCGGAAGACGAGTTCGTGGCGTTTTTCAACGACCCGTATCAGCGTAAATGTGCGCAGTACGTGCAAAACATCGAGCGCTGGGCACGCTGTGTTCGCCCGGGCCACGTGTTCGTTGGCCTGTTCGAGGATGTCGCCTGGCGACCGGAGGAGCTGCTTTTGGAGGTGATGCGCTTTTTGGGCGTGCGGGCCGACCGGAAGTATATACGGCCGGACGTTCGTGCCGCCGTGAATCCGACGGGAACCAGTGCGGTGCCGGAAAAATTTCGGCGGATGCTCGAAACTCTGTTGGCGGAAGATCTCCATGCATTGCGCGAACGGTTTGGTTGGTCGTGGCCGATGCATCCGGACAGCGGCGCGCGTAGTTTCGTGTTCCAACTGGAGCCGCGAGAAACGGCCGCGTGAAGGTACAATGGCAGTTGCCTGCCGGGCAGGTGTATCGGCCTGCTCTTGGCCGCCGGCCTCACCGCAGAGGTGCCGCGGTGGGGTGGTGATTGCGGTACAACGCGACCGCGGCTCGGTCGCGCCTCAGGTAGGGTGTAGCGTGAAATAGGTTCTCCCGGGCCATGTAGACGCGGCATGGAACGGCGGCGAGCCCGCTGACTACGCTATGTCTGCGCTTCGCCGGGCGTTGGCAGGAGAGTGCGCCCGGCGCGATAACGCAGTTGGCGAAGAAGTCTCGCCGGATGTTTACCGTGTAGCTGCGCCGTTGGGTTGGAATGGACAACCTGCCAGTGCAGCGTTCACGGCCACCATAATCTCGTCCACCGTAATGCGCTGATCGCCCGACAAGTCGCCGGCACCACAAGCGCTCACTGGAAGTCTGTCGAGGGCCAGGTTCACCAGGCGGATCAGTTCGTCAATGGTCACCTCCCCATTTCCGTTGCAATCGCCGGGGCAGAGGTTGGGCGTCGGGGACGGGGTTACCGTCGGGGTTTCCGTCGCTGTGGGAGTTTCCGTATGGGTGGATGTAGCAGTAGGCGACTCGGTGGCTGTTGCTGTGGGGGTAGGTGTTTCCGTGGGAGTGGGAGTCGGCGTATCGGTTGCCGTTGCGGTGGCGGTTTCTGTGGGGGTTTCGGTGTGGGTCGCACTTGGCGTCAGCGTGGGTTCCGGTGTCGGCGTGTCGGTCGGCTCGGGCGTATGAGTATCCGTTGCTGTCGCCGTGGGCTCGGCGGTGTTCGTCGGAGTGGCCGTAGGCGGAGCAGTGTCGGTAGCGGTCGGTTCGGCCGTTTCCGTGGGCGTAGTTGTGGGCGTTGGAGTTTCGGTCTCCGTAGGCGTCTGCGTTGCGGTTTCGGTGGCCGTAGCGGGCGGCGTCTCCGTGGCAGTCTCCGTCGGTGTGGGTGACTCGGTTGCGGTTGGACTGGGAGTGTCTGTGGGCGTCACGCTCGGCGTTGCGGTATCTGTGGGCGTGAAGGTTGGGGTCGGTGTGGTTGTTTCCGTCGGCGTCGCAGTTTCTGTTGGAGTGTGGGTTTCGGTGGGGGTGGCCGTTTCCGTCGGAGTTTGAGTTTCTGTCGGCGTTGCGGTCGGCTCCGGAGTCGGGGTCTCCGTAGGTGTTTCGGTCGCCGTCGCGGTGAGTGTTGGCGTTGGCGTGTCCGTGGCGGTTTCGGTGGGCGACGGAGTGGCCGTCTCGGTCGGAGTTTCGGTGGGTGTCGGCGTGTCTGTGCTGGTTGGAGTCGCGCTCGGTGTTGCGGTTTCCGTTGCTGTCGCCGTGGGAGAAGGAGACTCTGTTGGGGTTTCGGTTGCCGTGGGAGACGGAGAGTCGGTTGCCGTCACTGTAGCGGTCGGCGTTTCGGACGCGGTCGGAGTCGCGGTCGCGGTTGGCGTCGCAGTGTCGGTATGAGTGGGGGTAGCAGTCTCCGTGCTCGTCGGGGAAGGCGAGGGCGTATCGGTCGCCGTTGCGGTGGCTGTGTGGGTCGCGGTTGCCGTTGCGGTGGCGGTTGCGGTGGGGCTCGGAGTGTCCGTTGCTGTGGCGGTGGCCGTGGGGGTGGGCGTTGCTGTGCGTGTGGGCGTGGGGGTTTCGACCGGAAATTCGACGCGGAGAAGTTGATTGGAAAATTGTGCGGTTACCCAGAGATTATCGTCGGGGCCGGTGGCCAGGCCGACTGGACCTTGCACGGGCGTCGGTAATGCTGGGAAAGAAAACTGCTGGAACGACGGGGTGGGTAGCGGGAGAACCCGTCCGAGCGCGCCGGCGCTTTGCATCGTGAACCACAGGTTGCCGTCCGGCCCGACGGTGATGTTGAATGGGCCGCTGTTTGCCGTGACGGGAAGCTCGGTAACGTTGCTCGGATTTGCCGGATCGATGCGCGCAACGCGCGTGCCGACGCCGGACTCGACAACCCAAAGCATGCCGTCAGGCCCCGTGGTGATTCCCCGCGGAAAACTAAACGGCGCGGGTAGCGGGAACTGCTGGATCGTGAGGGTGTCGAGATCCACGCGGCCGATGCGGCTATCGTTGTATTGTGTAAACCAGACGGCCCCGTCCGGCCCGAGGGTGATCGAGTGAGGGCGGGGCTCTCCCAGCCCCGGATCCACGGGCACCGCAATTTCCACGGCAGTGAGCGGTGTGGCGCTGGTGTCGATATAGCCGATTTTGTTCTTGGAGAACTCCGTGAACCACACGCGGCTCACGCCATCGCTCGTGATGTCGAGAACCCCCGCGGCTGCGGTGGGCACGGTGATCTCGTTGGTCACCACCCCGCTGGTCGTCATGCGAGCGATCTTGTTCGCGCTTTGCTCTACGAACCACAGAGCACCGTCTGGCCCCACGGTAATGGCCGACGGGCCGGCATTGGCAGTGGGAATTCCGAAGCTAGTCAGCGTTCCGTCCGGAGTCGCCCGCCAAACCTGATGCGCGGTGCGCAGCGTGAACCACAGGTTACCGTCGGGTCCTACAGTGATCCCCAGCGGCGCGGTATTTGGCCCAGTACCGAAAGCGGTCACATTGAGAACAGCGGCGAACGCTGGAGCAATGCGCACCCCTACCCATGTGGTGACCAGCCCAAAGAAAATTACTCCGTTCAGAATGCGTCTCATTGGCAAGCTCCCCCGGGGAGCCATCTTCCTACCCGCATGCTCGACGCTGGTCAACCCCACAAACTCTCGTTGCCCGATGCGGCGGTTACGGAGCCACGGGACGGGCTTCCGAGGATCGGTGGCATTGTGCCGGCAGCGACGGTAAACACCCCGGGGTCACGCAGCGCGAAGGAAGGAGCAAGGGAAACAATGCGTATGTTTGGAAGCTTGCGCCTCGCCGGGAAACCGTGGTTCTTGCCTGGGCCCGCGATCGTTGGATTGGTGGCGATCTTGGCCAGCAGTGTTTGGGCGGAAGCGCCTCGGGTGGAGAAGGCCCCGAAGCCTCCAGTTGCCGTTGCGGCCGAAGGGAGTCCGGCGGCGACCCCAAAACTGACGGCGAAGCAACGCAAGGTGCTAAAGGCGTTGATTGGCCGCTGGAAAATCGAGGACGGGGAAGACGAGCTCGAGTTTCGCCCTGACGGGTCTTTCGTCGGCAAAAGCCACACAGTCGAAATGACCGCGAAGTACGAGGTCACTCCCGAAGGGAAGTTGGTGATCGATCTGGGGCTGCCGGTGCCGCGCAAGGTGGTGAGCCCAGTTCCCGGTAATGAGGGCACGGCAGCCACTCCCACTCCACGAACGCTGCGTGTGGTTCGCGAAGTGCGTTTCGATGGCAAGAAGCTCGTTTTACAGGATCCGGACTCGAAGCAGACGTTTCGCTACACGCGCCTGCGTTAGCCGGTGCGGAGGCCGCCCGAAGGATTCGATCCGGTCCGTCCCTCGAGGGGGTGACCCGCGCGGCTGCGAGCGTGTAAAAAGGCTGATGGCTCAGGGAGGCAGGCCGAGATGATCGTTCTCGACGGTGCGAGCGGCGAGGGTGGGGGGCAAATTTTGCGGAGTGCGCTCGCTCTGTCCGTGCTTACCGGGCAGCCCTTTCGCATGTACAACATCCGGGCTCGGCGGTCGCGTCCGGGGCTGCTCCGCCAGCACCTCGCTGCAGTGCAAGCCGCGGCCCGCATCAGTTCGGCCGAAGTGGACGGTGCGGTGATCGGCTCTGGTGAGATCGTGTTTCGCCCGCAACGTGTGCGGGGAGGCACGTATGAATTCGCGGTCGGCTCGGCGGGAAGCGCCACGTTGGTGTTGCAGACCGTGCTCATTCCGCTTCTGTGTGCTGGCGAGCCATCCCACGCCGTGTTCGAAGGGGGTACGCACAATCCGGGTGCGCCTCCGTATGATTTCATGGCCACGGTGTATCTACCGATCTTGCGCCGCATGGGCGCAACGGTGACCGCGACGCTTCATCGCTACGGCTTTTACCCTCGCGGCGGTGGTCGTTTTTCTGTGGACATCGAGCCTGTCCGAGAATGGCGCCCGCTGGCGCTCACCGAGCGGGGAGCTGTGGAGGCGGTGCTCGCGCGCGCCCTGGTGGCGGACCTTCCAACCCAAATCGCGCACCGCGAGCTACAGGTCGTGCGCAAGGTTTTGGGTTGGGACGAAGCCGCGCTGATTACCGAGGTGTTGCCGCCGGGCCAAGGGCCGGGAAACGTGTTGCTTCTCAGTATGGAAAGCGCGGAGATCGTGGAAATGGCAGTGGGATTCGGTCAACGCGGAGTGCGGGCCGAGCAGGTGGCGCGCGAGGCTTGCCAGGAGGCCATGCGCTACCTGAATGCCAACGTGCCCGTGGGCGTGCACCTAGCGGATCAGCTTCTGCTTCCGCTGGCTGTGGCTCGCGGGCGCTTTCGTACGCTGACTCCGTCGAGTCATACCGAGACCAACCGCCGCGTGATCGAGTCTTTTCTCGGCTGTGCCGTTCGCTGCGAGCCGCAAGGGCCCGACGATTTCCTGATTGCCGTTGGCTGAGCGTGCTTTTGTGCGCGTGCTTGGTTTGCGCTAGCGAGGAAAGCTTTCCGGTTGGAGGTGGATGCCCAGCATGGCCACTTGGTTAGAGCGGCTGAATCCTGTGCAGCGTGAGGCGGTGCTGCACCCGCAAGGTCCCCTGTTGATTTTGGCCGGCGCCGGATCGGGGAAAACCCGCACTCTCACGTGCCGGGTGGCGCATCTCATTGGTGCGCGGGGAGTGGCGGCAGAGCGAATTTTGGCGGTGACCTTCACGAACAAAGCGGCGGGCGAAATGCGTGCCCGCGTCCAGCAGCTCGTCGGAGAGCAGATTCCCTGGATTTCTACGTTTCACTCGACATGTGCGCGTCTCTTGCGGGTCGAGGCTCCCGTATTGGGCTACCCGCGCGATTTCGTGATTTACGACGATCAAGATCAGCAGCGGCTCGTGCGCGACTGCTTGGCGGAACTCAAAATCGCGACCGATCGCTTTCCGGTGCCGCTCGCCACGAGCATGCTGGACCAATGTAAAAACCGTGGCGTTACGGCGGAGAAGTTTTATCCCTCGTCGCCACGCGAAGAGCAATTTGCCGAGCTGTACCGCTTGTATCAACGACGTTTGCATGCGAGCGGCGCGATGGATTTTGGCGATCTCTTGCTGCTCGTGTTGCGGCTGTTCGAGGAATTTCCGGACGCGCGGGAGCGGTGGCAAAACCGGTTCGACCATATTCTCGTGGACGAGTACCAAGACACGAACGCTGTGCAGTATCGTTTGGTCCGGTACCTGGCGGAGCCACACCGAAACTTGTGTGTGGTGGGCGACGAAGATCAGTCCATTTACGGTTGGCGGGGGGCGGAGATCCGCAACATCTTGGACTTCGAGCGCGACTACCCAGAGGCGCGCGTGATTTACTTGGAGCAAAACTATCGCTCGACCGGTGCGATTTTGCGCGCCGCTTCGCAGGTGGTGGCCAACAATTGCATGCGCAAGGGCAAAACATTGTGGACGGAAAACCCGCTGGGCGAGAAGGTCACCGTGGCTGCTTGGAGCGACGACACGCGTGAAGCGGAGTGGGTGGCAGGGGAAATCCGCCGGTTACTCGAGCGCGGCCGCAATCTCGGAGACATCGTGGTTCTCTACCGCACCAATGCTCAGTCGCGCGTGTTCGAAGAGGCATTTGTGCGCGCCCGTTTTCCGTATACCGTGGTGGGCGGAGTGCGATTTTTTGCGCGCGCCGAAGTCAAGGACATTTTGGCCTATCTTCGACTCCTCGTGAATCCGCAGGATAGCCTGGCGGCCAAGCGCGTGATCCACGCGCCACCGCGCGGGATTGGCGAGGCAACGGTCAGCCGTATCGCGGCGTTAGAAGATGAAGCTGGCAGCTTTCTCGCGGCGTGCAAGCTCGCCGTGGGGCGGGGAATCGTGAAACATCAGGCGGGCGAACGCGTGCGCAGTTTTGTCGAGCAGATCGAGAGGTGGCGGCAGGGCAGCGAGACGTCTTCGTACGCCGAACTGGCGGCGCGGGTGGTGGAGGAATCCGGCTATCGCGCCTGGCTCGAACGGCAGGGCAGTGCGGAAGCAGAGGAGCGCTGGCGCAACGTAGAAGAGTTGCTGCGTGCTCTGGAAGAACATGCGGCCCAGCAGCAATCGCTGGCTGACTTTTTGGAGCAGGCAGCTCTGGTGACCGACATCGATGCCTATACGAGTCCTGCGGACCGGCTCACGCTCATGACCCTGCACGCGGCCAAGGGATTGGAATTCCCCATCGTATTTTTGGTTGGGATGGAGGAAGGACTGTTCCCTTTGGTACGCCGGCAAGACGATCGCGATGACATCGAGGAAGAACGCCGCCTGTGTTACGTCGGCATGACCCGGGCGCGGGAAAAACTCTATCTAAGCTACGCCACCGCGCGCCGGTTGTTCGGTAAGGTGCAGGAAAGCGAGCCGAGCCGCTTTATTCGCGAACTCCCGACCGACGTGGTGGAGTTTCTCGGTACCAACCGAGTTGCGTGGGAGGTGGCACGGAAAGCCAGTGCAGCCCCCCGCCCGGCCGCTGCGGAGCCGCGCGTGGTCTATGACGACGGCTTGCGCCGGGGCCAGCAGGTTCGCCACCCGACGTTCGGTGTGGGTACCGTTCTGCAGGTGGAAGGCGCGGGGCAGGATCAAAAAGTCGTGGTGCTGTTTCAACGGGGAGGGCGCAAGAAGCTGGTGGTCCGTCTAGCCGGCCTCGAGCCTGTGTGAGCGGGAAGCGAGAAATCGAGCCAGGCGTTTGCGCAATTCCTCGAGCCCCAGCATGATGAAGGGATACATCGCCACCAGCTCCCAATGCTCCCAGCGCAACGGAGCGAACCCGAACACCTTCGCCAACGGCCGCACGTAAACGAACGCGCAGCAAAGCGCGAGTTCGCAGGCGATGGCGACCCAAAGTGCGGGGTTGGTCTTCCAGCCCAAAGCCCGTACCGATAGGTTCGGGCTGCGGCAAGCGAACGCATTGCCGACTTGACAAGCGACGATGCCGACGAAGGTCATGGTCGTGGCGGTGGCGTAAACGAACCCGGTTGCGGGTAGCGCCGTCCCGGGCCGCCAACCGGCGAGCCAGTAAGCATAGAAAAATGCCCCTAAGGAGAGGGCGGCTTGGATCGGTCCGAGCCAAGCGTATGCGCGCAGCAACGTGGGCCAGGAAAGAATGCGTTCGCGGCGCGACCTGGGGGGCCGCTCCATCACGCCCGGCTCGGCGGGTTCGCGTCCCAGAGCCAGTGCCGGGAGCAAGTCTGTCCCGAGATCCACGGCCAGAATCTGCGCGACAGTTAACGGGAGGGGAACGCCAGCCAATACAAAAACGAGAAACGGCACGATCTCGGGGATGTTGCTCGCGAAGATATAGGTCACGAACTTGCGCACATTGTCGAACACGGCGCGTCCGTACTCGATCGCGGTGACGATGGTGGCAAAATTGTCGTCCGCCAAGATCAAGTCGGCAGCCTCGCGAGCCACGTCCGTACCAGTGGCTCCCATAGCAATGCCGATTTCGGCACCGCGCAGCGCCGGAGCATCGTTGACGCCGTCGCCCGTGACCGCCACGATCTCGCCCAGCCGCTGGAATGCTTCTACGAGCCGGAGCTTGTGCTCGGGCGCCACGCGCGCGAACAGGATGTCGCGGTGTGCGGAGAGCAACTGTTCCCGTGCCGCTGCATGGTAGTGATCGAGCTCCTTCCCCGTCAGCACCAGCGGCGTCTCCGTGTGGAGGCCGATCTCTTTGGCAATGGCCGTTGCCGTGAGGGGATCGTCGCCCGTGACCATGCACACGCGGATTCCGGCTCGCTTGCAGGCCGCAATGGCCGCGGGAACTTCGGGCCGCGGGGGGTCCTCCAAAGCAACGAATCCTAAGAACACGAGGTCGCGTTCGATCTCGGAGGGTTGTGCCTCGATGGGCAGCTCCGCAGGCAGTTGTCGTTCTGCGATGGCAAGAACGCGGTAACCGCGGCTCGCCAGAGCGTCGTGTCGGCGTGCGAGTTCCTCGCGTACCAGCGGTGTCAGGTCTGCAATGCCCTCGGGGCCAGCCACGAAGCGGCAGCAGGGACCGACCTCGCTCCACGCTCCTTTGGTGCAGGCGACGAGCACGTTGCCGACGCGATGAACCGTCGTCATCCGCTTGCGCGAGGATTCGAAGGGAAGTTCGGCCAGCCGCGGCCAGCGTTCGAGCTGATCCATGTCAATGCCCACCCGCTCCGCGGCGGCCAAGAGTGCGACTTCGGTCGGGTCGCCGACATAGCGAGGTTGTTCGCCCGGCTTGCGAGGGTAACGGAGCTCCACGTTGGAGCACAAAGCGGCACAGCGGAGAAGGTGCCACAGCCGCCCCTCTTCGTGGAACTCCGTGTCCTTTGGCGGACAAGGCGGGGCCGGAATCGGTGGAGACGTGCGAAAATCGCGGAACCCGATGCTCTTGTCGGCAAGCCAGACCTCGCACACGGTCATGTCGTTTTGCGTGAGAGTGCCGGTTTTGTCCGTCAAAATGACCGTGGTTGCCCCCAGGGCTTCGATCGTGGAGAGCCGTTTGACGAGGGCGTTGCGCCGCGCGAGCGTGCGCGCACTGACCGCAAGCGCCAGCGTGAGGGTGGGAAGCAGGCCTTCCGGTACGTTGGCGACAATCATCCCCAACGCAAAGGCGAAGGCATCTCGCAGTGCGAGCCCACCCCACGTTTCCGCTGCCCAGAAGCAAGCAACGCCTAGAGTCAGAGCGACCGCGGTAACCACGCGAACGATGTGCTGCATCTCGCGTTCCAGCGGGCTCGGCCGCTGCGGTTGCTGCTGGGCCAACCGTGCCAGTTGGCCAAATTGAGTGGCCGCACCGGTGGCGAAAACAACGGCTTCGCCCGTGCCACTGGCGACAAAGCAGCCGGCAAATACGAGGTTGGGTGCAGCCAGGAGCGAGTCGCGCCCGAGCGTGGCCGGCTCCGCCGTGCGAGGCAGGGGGCGTGACTCCCCGGTGAGATGCGAGAGATCCATGTGCAGTCCTTGGCTCGAAATTACCCGAGCGTCGGCGGCAACGGCCTCGCCAGGGCGCAGCACTAAGAGGTCTCCGGGCACGACTTCCGCCGCGGAAACCACGAATTCGTGTCCGTTGCGTCGGACCAAAACCTGCTTGGGAAGCAGCGCTTCCAGGGCCTCGGCGGCGCGCTCTGCTTGGTATTCTTGCCAAAAGCCGAAGATGCCATTGACCAAGACGACCAGGACAATGGCCACGGCGAGTTGTGGAGTGCCGGAGAACCAGGCGAGCGCAGCCGCGCACCACAGCAGCACAGCGAAAAAGTGAACAAAGTTTTGCGCGAGGTGGACGTACCAGGGAGTGCGCGGAACCCGCGGTGTCACGTTGGGGCCGAAACGATCTAGGCGCCGCCGGGCCTCTTCGTGGGAGAGGCCGGTCGTGCTGCTGGCCAAAGCGCGAAGGACCTCGTGCAGCGGCGCTTCTGCCCACCGGAATGGAGAAATTCGCCCCGCACCAGCCGGGTTGCCATTCTGCTCCACGGTTGCCATGTGCTGGGTCGGTGGTTGTCTTGCACGCTCGCGTTCGCGTGAGAAGAGGGCGATCGGTTGGTTTTCCCCGCGTATGTCCTTTGTTAGGCGGTGACCATGGCCGGTGAACCGCGGGCAGTACGCATCCAAGTGGCGGGTGTTTCGAGCCTCGAAGAAGCCTTGTTCCTCGAGCGCCTCGGAGTGGACGCTTTGGGTTTCACCGTGCGCCTTCCCGAGGGCGTGCACGACGATCTGACCGAGGCCAAGGCGCGATCCATTATTCAAGCGCTGCCGCCGTTCATCGCCTCGGTCGCGATTACGTACGTCAGCGATGCTCGCAGTGCCATCGAACTGGCACGGTATCTCGGTGTCAGCGCCATCCAGTTGCATGGTGATTTCCCGGTCGCGGAGCTCGAAATGGTGCGGGTGGCCCAGCCGCATTTGAAAATCATTCGAGCCGTGCTGGTCACGGGTCCGGAAGCCGTTGCCCAGGCGCGCGCATGGGAGCGGCGCGTGGATGCGCTCATCCTCGACACGTACGATCCGGCAACCGGGCGGCGTGGCGCCACGGGGAAGACCCATGATTGGGCGATCAGCGCGGAGATCGTCCGCAGCGTAAAGGTGCCGGTGATTCTTGCGGGTGGCCTCACACCCGAGAACGTCGCCGAAGCGATCCGGAAAGTGGAACCGTGGGCGGTGGACACGCATACGGGCGTCGAGGACCCGCAGGGGCGGCGCGATTTCGAGCGCATGCGTGCCTTTGTGCAGGCCGTTCGCCGCGCGGTGTAAGGCAGGGGCGTGTGCCTGCGGTGCTCGAGCTACCGGCGCCGCCAGCGTAACCCCTAGAGTGGCCGGAGAGTGGGCACCCAAACCGGTTGCACACGAACGGGCACCCACGAGGGCTGCACACCAATGAGCAACCACAAGGGTTGCCCCTTACGAGGGCATGTGGGCGGTGATTTGGTGGAACAGGCTAGACTCGCGTTTATAGAACCCCTCGCAATGAACCGAGCCGCCTAGCTTGAGCAGGGTGTAATCGAGGTGGTGGCAAAGCTCGTGCAGCAGCGTCCGCAAGAAGGTTTTGAAAGCCGCCACTTGCTTGCGCTTGGCCGTGAGCATCCACAGCCGGATTCTGGCGCCGTGGCGGCGGTCCGCCGTGTACAAGCCGTGAAGTTCTCCGAACTGGTTGTGGGGGCGTGCGAGTTCCACCGTGACGGCCACGCGGGGAACGCCAAGACCGCGGCAAATCTCGTCAGCAATGGCTTGCACGATCGGCTCGACTTTGGACGGATCGGCCGTGACGAGTGCGGGCGCGAGCTCGCTCACCGCCGCTTGGAGTGCCGGGGTCACCCGGAGACGAATGCTTCCGAACCGGTTGCTCCGCTCTTGGAGCTGTAGCCAAGTCGTTCGCGGCTGGGCTCTACGCATTATTTCCCTTCGCCCGGGTCGCGCAGTTCCGTTGGGCTTTGCCCATAACACGGATTCTTGCGACGGCGGTTGTGGCTATCGAACACGTATTCGTTGTACACGTTGAAACCCTCGCACAAATAGGCGAGGCAACGCTGCTCGGATCCGTACCATTGCCGGCCAACCGGCAAGAGACAATCGAACGGCGACCGCGGGCGATTGACGTCGACTTGCACTTGGGCCAGGAGCACCGCCGGCCAGGCGAGCAGGAAGAGACAAACGAGCCGCGACCACACGCGGAGAGGATGCGAATTCGTAGGGTGATTTGCAAGCCGGATCATTGGTGGTAGATGCGTTGCTCGAGTACTTTCATCTGCACTTGCCGGAGCTTGCATTGCGACGGGTCTTGTTGATTGTGCTGCTCATGGATGCTTGTCTGGCTGCGTCCGGCGCGGGCGCGGCGAGCATCCGCCCAGAACCCATCGGAGTTCGGCAAGGCGCGGCCCCGGAAGAATTCGGGCTACAGTCCCTGAATGTATCGGTGGAACGGCAGGTGCGCCGTTGGGTCACGCGCACGGAGCGCCTCTCCGCGCGGCTGCTGGATGCCGCACAGGGAATCGGAGTCGTGCTGCTCTGGTTGATGGTTTCTACCGGTATTTTCGCGAGTGTGGCGACCGCAGCCGCTCTCGCCGACCCGCGAGTACTCCGGGACTTGCGGCGCGACTGGCGCAAGGGCACCGAGGAGCTGTTTCTCGCTGGGCGGGTGCTGTGGAAAGCATCGCTCGATCGAGCGTTGCCCCTGGCGCCGCGCTTCGTCGTTTTGGCCGCCTGGGCGTACTGGCTCCTTCCTGCCGATTTGTTGGGCGGCGAGGAGTTGTGGTGGTTGGCGTGGGCCGATGACAGCCTCGTCGCCATCGGTGCGGGTCGTTTGTTCGTGTATTTGTGCCCGAGCGAGGTGCTCGAGCGGAATGCGCGCGGTTGAGAATCGCTACGCATTTCACTGTTCCTTGCCGCCTGGGGCGGAGCTGGGCTCAAAACCGGGGCAAGCGCGCACCGGCAACGGCGGATAGCGAAGAAATCGCGGGTCGGTGTCGGCACGCTGGCACCGGTAAAATATCGAGCCACGGGCGGTTCGAATGCGCCGGGCGTGGAGACAAGATCCGCACAAACCTGGCTCTACTGGGCCGGCCGGCACGGGATTCTTCATCCGGCGGTGGAAGAACTGCCCCGGCTCGGGGCCAACTCCAAAACGGTGATTTCGCGGGGCGTCCACAAGCGAATCCGCTGCCCCGTCACTCCCAGCCCACAGTTCACGTAGAGGACGGAGTCTCCTTGGCGAAACAGCCCGCGGTCGAAGCGCGTGATGAATTGCGCCAGGCTCCATCGGCGCCCCCCGAACCAGGGTAGTGCAATCTGGCCACCGTGGGTGTGGCCGCTCAAGACGAGATCGGCTCCCAGTTCTGCCGCGTGGGGGAAAACGTCAGGCCGGTGGCACAGCACAATGCGCGGGCCATCGAGTGCGAGTTCCCGCCACAAAGTTTCCAGTTGAGGGATGCGCACGACGCCGCGAGCCCAGTCGCGACCACGATCGTCAAGCCCGATGATGTGCAGTTGCCCTGGCTCGATCCTCAGGCTCCAGGTGGAGTCGCGCAGAACCACGAACGAGGTGTGGTGCGCCAGTGCTGCGGCCACACGATCGGCGCCGGCGTAGTGGTCGTGGTTGCCCAGGATGGCCACCACCCCGTAACGTGCGCGCAGGCGGGCGAGGATGGGGAAGTAGAGATCCAGGTCCGAACGCGCGTTGTCCGCGATGTCCCCGGTAATGCAAACGAGATCCGGTTCGAGTGCGTTCACTTCTGCCACGAAAGACTTCAGCTCGGCCGGCTGTAAGTTCGCGCCGACGTGAATATCGCTGAGCTGGACCAGTCGCAGAGGCGCGGCGCCGTCCGGCCAGCGCTTCAAAGGAATCCGCTGGTGTACGATGCGGAGTTGGCGCTGGCCGCGGGTGTATCCGTAGGCGAACAGCCCAAAGATGCACAGCAAGCCCAACCACCCGGTCGTTCGTTCTTCGAGCGGACCGGCCGTCAGGGGGCGTCTTTTGGCGGCCAAGCCCCGTGCCTCCGCAGTAACAAAACCGTGGATAAAGCGGCCACCTTCCCAAGCGAGATGATTCACAGCGAGAAAGCCCGCGCAAAACAGGCAGGTGAAGGCGGCAGCATGATACAGTTGAGGGAGTCGATCCACCAAATTTCGCTGCGTACTGCGGCGCCGGCGCACCAGCGACACATTGAAAGCCGTGATGAGAAGCGCCAGCACGAGAAACGACCCGCCTCCCCAGGGCCACCATTGCCGCGCCATCCACCACAGCACGATGGCCTGAGCGACGCTGACCCACAAGAGAAGAAGAAGGAAAAAGTTGTGGAAAAACCAGCTTTCCAAGCGATTCCATACGGGGTTTGCGTCCCAGCGCGGCATGAGGGCCCCTCTTAGCGCTGCGCGATGCCCGGCGCACCTCACTTGCGGCGCCGCGCCGGCAAAAATCCGGGCATGTCGGTGCTCGGGCGCATGTGCCATCGCGGCGGTCGCTTTTCGAGAAAAGCGCGCACACCCTCACGCGCATCGGGCTGCGAGCCTAACCATGTGAAGGCTTCTTGTTCGACCTGTTCGGCACTCTCCCAATTGGGCTCGGCGAGGTGCCGCCAAAGCAAGCGCTTGGTGACAGCCACGGCAACGGGTGCGGTGTGTTCCGCAATCTCGCGAGCCAGTGCGTCGGCTGCAGGGAGAAGGTCTGCGTCCGGTACCGTTCGGCTGACGATACCGTACTCCAGGGCTTCCGCTGCCGAGAGCATGCGGCCGCTCAAAAGCAGTTCCGCGGCCCGGCTGAACCCCACCAGGCGCGGCAGGATCCATGTACTCAGTGCTTCCGGGCACAAGCCGCGGCGGACAAATACGAACCCGATGCGGGCCCCCTCTGCAGCGATACGAATGTCCCATTGCAACGCAATCGTGATGCCGGCGCCGACGGCGGGCCCGTTGATCGCCGCGATAATCGGCTTGCGCATTTCCCAAGGCCGCACGGCCGCCGCGCGCTCTGCGGCGAGGCGGGAGAGGTAATCGGGATCGTCGCTGCGGTCGAATGCGCGCTCCCCGCTTCCGACATCGGCTCCCGCACAAAAAGCGCGCCCTGCTCCGGTCACGATGATGGCGCGCACGCTATCGTCTTCGTCGAGCGCGGCAAATGCATGCGCCAGCTCGCGGCGCATTTGCGGAGTGTAAGCGTTGAGTCGCTCCGGCCGGTTGAGGGTGATGGTGGCGACGCCGTCGCGGATGGAGAGAAGGATTTGCTCGTAGCTCACGTGCGCTTGGACTTACGTGCCGGCTTCGCTGCGCAGGCAGCTTCGGCAGCAGCTTTGAATTCCAGCACCGACTGGCGCAGTGCATTTTGCTCGAGAAGTTTCTTGATCGATCCGGGCACCCAAAACCCGACGGAAATGGCCTGCCGGCAGGTTGCGCGGGTTTTCGTTTTACCCAGCGGTTCGAGATCGTAGTGCCCGGTGATGGATTCGATATCACCGTCCACGGAATGCCAATCCAGGCGTGTGGGCGGCTTGTAGGCGTACTCCAGTACGTAGCGGATGCGCTTGAGCACCATGTCGAGACGGAACTCGACGATTTTTCCGAGCCCATTCTCATACCGTTCCAACACGACCGCGGATTTGATCCCCGAGAACCATTCGGGGTAGCGCTCGAACGTGGTGATCACCTCGAAACAGGTGTCCACAGGTGCGGCGATCTCGACCGAGAACTCTTGCTCACCCTTGATGCTCATGACGCGCCCCATCATGCCAAAGGTCGTGCGACAAGGCAAAATCTTTCCAACCTCACCACGTTCCTATCGCTTGCCGCCAAGGGTCGGGAGCGGGTGGGGGCGTGGGAGCGGGCGTCGGTGCCGTCGCGGAACCGGCGGGCTGCCTGCTCGTGGTGTTGCGGAGGAAGGCGACAGTTCGCGAGCGGCGGTGCAGCAGGAGGAGATCCGTGCGTCCGTCCTCGTCGAAGTCCGCGGCTACAGCGGCGCTGGGCTGCCGCCCGACCACAAATTTCTCGGGTGGGGCAAGCCCTCCCCCGGGTAAGCCTCGCAAGATTCCAACCTTGTCCTCGCTTTCTTCGAGGCGAACCACGTCGAGAATCTCATCACCGTCGAAATCGGCACTGATCACCGGCCGCACACGGTTGCCGAGGTTGTCTTCCTGCGGGGCTTTGAGCCCGGCGGGACCACCGCGCAAAATGGAGACACGCTCGCTACGTGAGCTCCCCACCAGGAGGTCCACGTTACCCGTAGCCCCGAGGTCGCCGGCGAGAACGAAGTCAGGCTTGGCAATCACGGGGAAATTGCGTGTCCGGGGGAATCGTCCAGCGCCGTCTCCGAAGATGACCGACACACTGTTGGAAAGGCCGTTGGCAACTGCGATGTCGCTATGCCCGTCTCGGTCGAAATCTGCCACTGCGAGTGCGCTGGGGCCAAGCCCTGTGGCGATCAGCAGCGGTGCCGTCAGTTCCCCGCGGGTGGTGCCTGCGAGCACGGCAACGTCGTCCGAACCAAAGTTGGCGGTCACCAGGTCGAGCGCGCCGTCATTGTCGAAATCACCGACCGCCAACGCGCGGGGATCGGTGCCCACCGCCATCGAATTTTGCAGTCGAAAGTTACCGTGGCCGTCTCCGAGGCTGAGTGTGACCAAACCCGCATCGCGATGCGCAATGGCCACATCGAGGTGGCCATCGTGGTTGGCATCATAGGCCACGGCTACCGAAGGATCTGGCCCGAGGTCGAACGCCGGCAGGCCGCGAAATGTCCCGTCGCCACGGCCGCGACACAAGGTCAGGCCGGAGGCCATTTTGCTGGCGACGAGAACATCCGCCACACCGTCGCCAGTGACGTCGGCGGCGAGCAAGTTTTCTGGAGCAGGTCCCACGACGTAGGAAAACCGGCGATCGAATTTACCCGATCCCGAATTCAGCAGCACGACCAACACTCCCCGCCGGCGATCGGTAGCAAGGATATCCAGGGCACCGTCGGCGTTGAGGTCTGCCGTGCCGAGTGCGGAGATGTCGGTGCTGTGCAGCAATCGTACGGGGTCGGTAAAGGAGAGTTTGCCGTCTCCCTTGAGCCAGGAGATCCCGGCTGCGTCGGCGACTACTAAATCGGCCGTTTTGTCGCCGTCCAAATCAGCCACCGCACCCGTGCGAGGGTCGAGTCCCACTGGCGAGGCTTGCCTCGGGCGAAATTTCCCGTCCTCTTGCAGTTCGAACACTCCGGCTGCTTCCCCCCCGCCTTCCAGCAGCACGAGGTAGGGCCGTCCGCTGGCGTCGAGCGGAGCGGTGGTGAACCAGCGCCCTTCCACTCCCTGTGTGTCCGCGAAGACGGGTTCCCGAAATTGTTTGCGGCCGATGGCGTAAAATACCGCGACTCCCTCGGCGTGGCCGAGCAACAAGTCGGCGCGGCCGTCAGCGTCGAGATCGGCGGCGTGCAGAAAGAGCACTCGTTCCGTCGGCGCCAAGCGAATTTCGTCGCTGAAACTGCCGTCGCCGTTGCCGTAGCGAACGTACGCGCCGAGCTCTGTGAAGCTCGCAAACGCGATGTCGGTATGGTGGTCGCCATCGAAGTCAGCGGCCACGATGGCCTGCGGCGCAGCCGGAAGTCGAAAGAGCGTGGGTGAGGCAAATTTTGCCTCGCGCGCACCGAGCAGCACGGCCAGGCCCTGATCGGTGGCGGCGACGTAATCCGGAATTCCATCGCCGTTGAGTTCTCCGCGCACCACCGCGCGGCCGGCGGCGCCCAGCGGAATCTCTTCCCGCGTGGCAAAGTCGAGCGCTCGGGCCTGCGATGCGAGCAACAGCAGAGCGCTTACTAGGCGGCAACCCCACCACATGGGCCCGCGAGCGTAACGGCTCGTTAGGTAAAAGGTCAAGCCGGCTCACGAGCAAAGGCAGAGTGCGGAAGCCGGTTGCATGAGGGGCAGGCGGCGAGAAACACACGATTACTGGTCCGTTGCTCACCGCGCAGGGCAGTGCGATAGGGAGGGCGCCATGTTTTGGCATCGCATTGCCATCGACTTAGGGACCACGTATTCGCTGGTGTACACGCAGGACAAAGGGATTGTTTTGCGTGAGCCTTCGGCGGTGGCATTGAAAAAGGCTACGGGAGAGGCAGTGGCCTTTGGAGAGCGCGCGCGTACGATGCTAGGTCGTGCGCCCGATTTCATCGAAGTCGTTCGGCCGCTGCGTGACGGAGTGATCGCAGATTTTGGCGCCGCCCGTGCCTTGCTGGCACACTACATTCGCCAGGCGTCGCGCGGCCGTTGGTTTCAGCGCAAACACGTCATCGTGTGCGTGCCGTACGGCGCCACTGCTGTGGAGATGGAGGCGCTCGTGCGCGAGGCGGAGGCGGCCGGGAGCCACCGTGTAGACCTGGTGCGCGAACCGTTCGCGGCGGCTCTGGGGGCCGGCCTGCCGATTAGCGAACCGCGGGGCAACTTGGTGATCGACATCGGCGGCGGCACGACGGAGGTGACCACCCTGTCCCTCAACGACATCGTGCACTGCGAGTCATTGCGCATGGCCGGGAACGCCATGGATCAAGCCGTTCAGGCATTTTTTCGCAACCGGTACAACTTTGCCATCGGGGAAAACACGGCGGAGCAAATCAAGATTCGCTACGGTGCCGTGTATCCGAACGGGGTGGGCGACGCCACCTTTGAAGTCAAAGGTCTCAACTCCCGCACCGGCAAGCCCCAGCGACTATCGGTGCGCGTATCGGAGGTGCGCGAGGCTCTGGAAGGCGTTGCGCGCAACATTACGGATGCGGTGCGGCGTTGCGTGGAGCGATTGCCGCCCGAACTGGCCGCCGACGTATACACCGACGGTGCCGCCATGGTGGGAGGCGGGGCGTTGTTACGCGGTTGGCCGGAACGACTGCGTGAGGCCATGGGGCTCAAAGTGCGCATTGCCGACGATCCTTTGATGTGCGTCATGCGCGGCCTCATCGAAATCTTGAAGAACCGCGACGAGTACGAGGAGCTGATCGCCAACTCGCGGGTGCGCCCATCTTTGGAGGACGAACGCCGGTGACTCGCTTCTGCCGCACGCCCGCGGCGCTGTTGTTTCTCTGGCTCCTGCTCGCCGGTGCACCAGCCGAGGCGAGACGGCACAGGCAACCATACCGGTCGTTCGAGGCACCGGTGGTGGCGGTGAGCGACGGGGATACCTTCGTTGTGCGCTACGGCGGCCGCAACCTTCGCATTCGCCTCGCCGAGGTAGATGCTCCGGAGTTGCGCCAACCCTACGGGCGGGAAGCACGCGCGTTTACGGCGCGCTTGGTGATCGACAAAGTTGTCCACATCGAGCCGCGGGCGGTGGACCGTTACGACCGCATTGTTGCCCGCGTCCGCACGGCCGACGGCAAGAACCTGTGCGAGGAACTGCTGCGCAATGGTTTGGCGTGGTGGTACCGTCGCTACTCCAACGATCGCCACCTCGAGGCGCTGGAAGCGGAAGCCAAGCGGCAAAAACGCGGGCTGTGGGCCGATCCCGACCCGGTTCCTCCCTGGCTTTACCGGCACACGTACCCTTTGTTCCAGGAATGACCTTGGTGGATTTCTCGGATCCGATGGATCCCGGGGGATCCGGCCAGTCCGCCAGCGGCATGCACCATTGACTGGAAGGCGATTTTGGCCGACAAGCTCCGCAACGCTGGCCCTTTTGCATCCAAGGGGAGGTACCATGGCGAGTGAAGCTCTGAACATGATCGTGAACATGCTGCGCAGTCAGCGGCCGCTCGAAGAACCCACCGTGGAACAAATGCGGGCAGGCCTAGAAGCAATGGCTGGCATCGCCCCGCTGCCGCCGGACGTGGAGATGATGCCGGTGGATGCGGACGGCGTGCCAGCAGCCTGGGTGAAAGTGCCAGAAAGCGGCTCCGGACGCGTGGTGTTGTACTTGCACGGAGGTGGTTACGTCATTGGCTCCATTCGTACCCACCGCGATCTTGCCCAGCGGATTGCGCGTGCCGCGCGAGCCCGCGTGCTGCTGATTGATTACCGGCTGGCCCCGGAACATCCGCATCCAGCCGCCGTGGAAGACTCGGTGCGGGCGTATCGCTGGCTGCTGGCGCAAGGGGTGCCGCCAGCCTCTCTGGCCATTGCCGGTGACTCCGCCGGTGGCGGCTTGACGGTCGCTACATTGGTCGCACTGCGAGAGGCTGGGGTTCCCCTGCCCGCAGCGGCGGTGTGTTTGTCGCCGTGGGTGGATCTGGAAGGTCTGGGCGAGTCCATGGCGAGCAAGGCTGACGTGGACCCCATGGTCCAGCGCGACGCCCTGTTGCGGATGGCTGCGATGTATCTTGGTGGCCAGGACCCGCGTACCCCTTTGGCGGCGCCGTTGTACGCCGACCTGCGCAACTTACCTCCCCTGTTGATTCAAGTGGGCACGGCGGAAACGTTGTTGGACGACTCGCTTCGCCTCGCGGAAAAGGCGCGCGCTGCGGGCGTGGAGGTCACGCTGGAAGCGTGGGACGACATGATCCACGTCTGGCAAGCCTTTGCGGCTATGCTGCCGGAAGGGCAGCAAGCCATAGACCGCATCGGGGAGTTTTTGCGCCAACGGCTGCGGTGACGGGTGTGGCGCACGGCTGGGCCTGTTCGGCACCGCCCAGGCACGCGCCGCGTGGCGGCCACCCCTCTTACGGTGCCTGACGAGACGCCCGTAGAATCGCGGCGCGACGGCTCGGGAGTCCTCAGCTTTTGGAGCCGGTAGAGGCTTGCGCCAGGAGTTCGTTGGCTCGGGCGGCGAGAGCGGCCTTGTGAACCTTGCCACTGCCAAGGGTCGGCAGATCGTTCACGAAGAACACGTATTGCGGCACCTTGTATGCGGCCAGCCGCTCGCGGCACCAGGCAATGATGTCGAGTGCGCCCACGCTCGCGTTGGGTGCGGCAACGACGAAAGCCACAATGCACTGGCCTCGTCGCGGGTCGTTGGCGCCAACCACAGCCGCCGCGCGCACGTGCGGGTAACCGCGCAGGACAGCTTCGATTTCCGAGGGAGAGACACTGACGCCCGCGGTTTTGATGACATCCCGAATGCGTCCCGTGAAGTGCAGGTATCCGTCGCGATCGATCCAACCACGGTCGCCGGTGTGAAAGAAGCCTTGCCGGTCGAAACAATCTTGCCAGCGCCGCTTGCAGTAGCGCAGCATGACAGTCGGCCCGCGCACTAGAAGCTCACCCTCTTCGTTCGGGGGCAAGATCCGTCCGGTTTCGGGATCCATCACGCGCAGCTCTACGCCCGCCAGCGGGCGGCCATGGGTCGTGCGGCGTTTCTCCAACGGATCCGAGTAGGCGGTGGTGGAGGCCATCGGCCCAGTCTCGGTCATTCCCCAGGAGCTCACTGCTCGATGATTCGGGCCGTAAAGGATCTCGGCCCAATCGGTTTGTGCTCCGGGGCCTTTGCACAGCCGCAGGCGAGCGGCGGAAAAGTCGGGGTGGGCGATGATGGCATGGGCTTGATGCGGCCAGGCAAAGAACGTGGTCGCTTGGAATTGTTCCATCAAGGAAATGGCCTTGCCCGCATCGAACACGGCATGGCTGATCACGGCGGCATGAACGAGCCACGGGGCGACAACACCCGCCACCAATCCGCCCGCGAAAAACCAGGGCAAGTAAGCCCACACCCGGTCCGACGATTCCAAACCGAGTCGGTCTGCGATCCCCCGCGCTGCGGCGAGGATGCTGGCGTGCGTATGAATTACCCCTTTCGGTTCCGCCTCGCTTCCCGAGGTAAAGAAAATTGCTGCCGGATCGGTTGCAGCGATGGTGTCCTGCAGGGCACCGAGCCACTCGAGTTCGCGCTCGGTTAGAGGCCGCATTTCTGCTGCTAAGGAAACTGCGCTTGCGACAGGAGCCGCAGACAACCAGGCAATCGTGTGCAGGCACGGAAACCTTGCCCTTTGTGCGTCGCGGCGATCGAGCTCGATGCCGAGGGAGTCGAGCGCAGAGGCGTAATCGTGCCGGAGGAAATGGGGCGTGGCCACGAGCAACTGTACGTCGGCGAGATCGAGGGCGTGGCCCAGTTCGGGCGCGGTCCACAGGGTGTTCAACGGAACCAACGTGGCTCCGAGTTGCCACACCGCCCACGCCGTCGTGATCCACTCCGGGCCGTTGGGAAGAAGCACGCCGACATGTGTTCCCTTGCGCACGCCCAGGCGAGCCAGCGCAAGCGCGATCATACGGCTCTCGGTGGAGAGCGTAGAGAACGTGTAGGTGCCCTGCTCGGTCAACAACGCGGGCAGGTTGGAATCGCGCGGCAGTGCGGCCGGGATGGTGCCGGTGAGTAGCGGTGCGCTTGCGGCAGGGCTAGCAGTGACCTCGTCCATTGCTGCGACCGAGTACGATTCCCGGCCGGGCTTCCGTCGGCCGGCCTTGCTCCACGATGGGCTCCCCGTTCACGAAGACGTACTCGACCCCCTGTGCTGGCTGTACTAAGCGATGCGCCCCGCCGGGGAGATCGTTCCAAAGTTCTGTTTTCGCCGGGCCGACGCGCTGCGGATCGAACAGCACCACGTCGGCTGCGAAGCCAGGGCGGAGTTCACCGCGTTGCGGGATGCCGTACAACCGTGCCGGCACCGAGGTGAGCAAGCGCACCGCTTCTTCCCAGCTCAACATGCCCAGCGTTCGCACCCAGTGACCGAGCAAGTGGGTCGAGAAACTGTGGTCTGCCAGAGTGTCCACGTGCGCTCCCGCATCGGACAGGGCGAGTAGCCCTGCGGGGTGGCGCAGAAGCTGACCGACAATGTGCTCGTCGGTGTTCATGATCGGGATTCCCCACTGGCAAGCGAGATTGGTTTCCAAGGAAACGTCGAGCAGAGTATCCACTTCGTCCTGCCCGCGTGCCGCAGCGATGTCGGCCACACTTTGGTCGAGCCACGCCGCGTGCTCGCGGGCGGGCGACCAACGCAGGAAAATTTGCTTCCACGAGGGCCCGAGTGCCGCCACCCAGCCTCCCCCGCGCGACATCGAACGCAACTCGTCGCGGAATTGTGGGCTAGCCAGCAGTGCTTTTCGCTCCGCTTCGGGTTTCGCAAGAATCGGGCGCCAAAAAGGATTGTTCTCCGTTGCGATGCTGCTGCTCCCAAAGGTGATCCGCACTTCGAGCGGACGGCAGCCCACTTGTGGGACGACTTTCACTCCCCGCGCTTGCCACCGGGCCGCATCTTCGATGACCCGAAGCGCCCCTTCCGGCTCGAACGGGTTGTGCAGCAGCGGCGCCCAGCTCACAAGCTTGCCACTTTGTTCGGCGAGCTCTGCGTAAAATTGCTGGTCGTGGATTTTGTCCTCCGCGGTTCCCAGGAGATTGCGCGGGGCAATTTCGATCACCCCGCGGGGCGAAGCGCGCAAAGCGCTGGCCAGTGCCTGCAGTTCCTCGCGCGGAGCCACGCGACTGGGCACGGGCGTGCCATCGCCGAAAAAGTGTGTCGGCGATTCGGAACTCGAAAGCCCCCACGCCCCGGCGCGCACGGCTTCGCGAACGATGCAGCGCATCGCCTCCAATTCTTCGTCTGTAGCGGCGCGCTGCGTGGCTGCCTCGCGCATGACGAAGAAGCGGATCGCGGAATGCCCGACGAACGCGGCCACGTTGAGAGCCGGCTGCCAGCGTTCGAGAGCAGCCAAGTAGTCGGGAAAACTTTCCCACTCCCAACGGATGCCGGCGGCCAAGGCTGCGGTGGGCATGCCTTCGACGTACAGGAGCATCCGCATTAGCGTTTCGCGATCGTCGGGATGGCAGGGGGCAATGGTGAAACCACAATTGCCCATCACCACCGTCGTGATGCCGTGCCACCCGGAGGGGGTAAGATACGGGTCCCACGAAATTTGGCAGTCGTAATGCGTGTGCACGTCAATAAAGCCGGGCGCCGCGAAAAGGCCGGAAGCATCGAGAGTGCGGCGAGCCTTCTCGTCCACCTTGCCAAGGGCCACGATCTCTCCAGCGTGCAGGCCAATGTCACCGCGGAAACGTGGTCTTCCCCCCGTGCCGTCGCAAATCTCCACGTCACGAATGAGCCAGTCGAGCATGGCCGTTGTTTACCCCAACGTTCGTGCGAGAGCCAAGCGGGTGGGCGCACGAGTCGTCTTCCTGCCCATTCCCGTCTCGGATAGAGCCGGTCGCCCGAAGGTGTGGGTGTGCGCGCCCGTGGTGCCGGGGGCAAACGATGCGATTGCGGCCGACGTGTGTAGGGGCAGGCCTTGTGCCTGCCCGCGGTGCCCGCGCCCCCCCGCGGTGCCCGGGGGAACCCCGGGCGACCACAAGGGTCGCCCCTACACGCCCACGGTACCGGGCGAAACGATGCGGTCGCGGGCGACGTGTGTAGGGGGAGGCCTTGTGCCTGCCCGTGGTGCCCGCGCCCGCTTTCCGTGGGCGATTGCGCTCACGACTCCGGCCTGGGTGAGCGTGGCGTTCGTTCACCTGGGATGTTTCCTCAATGGCTGCTGTTTTGGTGTGCCCAGCGCGACGCCGTGGGCAGTTTCGTTGAGCAAGCACAGCGTCGTCTTCTTGCAGCAGGCCCGTGCGGGCTGGGTGCCCCCGGAGGCCGCGCACACGTTGCCCGTAGAGCCTCTGCCGCTGTACTTTGCGGCACTGGCCCTCCGCCACCGGATCCGCCATACCGAGGGAGCCGCCCGCGGGCTCGCCTTGTAGAGTGTCGCATCGGTTACCGATAGGAAGTCCCCGCTGCCGAGGTTTAGGCAATCATGGCCCGAGTAACGGAACGGCCTGTGCGTGACATGCACGCGCATCGTTGGCCAGCCTTGGTGGGGCCTTGCCCCGGCGATGCGGTCACTGACCTATCTCGCTGCTTGACTCCATTCGGCCGGTGGGTGTAAACGTAAATGGCCTTTGGGGAGGATCCCCATGCTGCCGATCGCACGCAAGAGAGTTTCTCTGCGTTGGGGGGGGGGGGGGGTCAGGTGTTGGCTGCGACTCGGGCTTGGCGGGCCTCTTTTGTGCCTCCAATGGGTGATCGGGTCGGCATGGGGGCTGGGAGCCTGCCCAGTGGATTGTAACGAAGATGGTGTTGTAGACACATCCGAGTTGGTCGAGGGCCGCGACGATGTGTTGTGGCCGGATGCGAGTGGCCTACCGCGGCGTTGCCCGAACGTGGATTACGATCGTGATGGCGACTACGGCGTCGAGGACTTGATTCGAGGCGCCACCGCCCGGCGGCTCTCCTGCCGTGAAGTGGTGAATCCGGCTGGTTGGAGGGGGTCTGTGGTAGATGCCTCGAGTTGGGCGTCGTTGCTCGGTGCCGTGCTTGCCGGAAATCGCTGGCCACCGCCAGGCACACCCGGCCACCGTCCAGATTGGGCCTGGCCCGGGCTCAGCAGGCGGCGAGGACACCGGTCCCGGGCGACCACAAGGGTCGCCCCTACGCGCCCATGGTGCCGGGGGAAACGATGCGATTGCGGCCGACGTGTGTAGGGGCAGGCCTTGTGCCTGCCCGCGGTGCCGGCGCCCCCCCGCGGTGCCCGGGGGAACCCCGGGCGACCACAAGGGTCGCCCCTACACGCCCGTGGTGCCGGGGGAAACGATGCGATTGCGGGCGACGTGTGTAGGGGCAGGCCTGGTGCCTGCCCGCGGTGCCCTCGGGTGGAGCGGGCGCGGGCGGGGGACCTTCGCGGCACATCGTTGTGGCCGTTTCCTGGGCGATCCACCTTGTGGGTAGGTGGCTGTTCGGGGAGCTGCTGCTGAGGAGAGCGGGCCATGAAAGCACGATTTCATCGAGCATCGGAACACCAACGGACGTTAGCCAGTCTAATAGGTGGATTTGGGTTGCTCTTTGCTTGCGCGCCGCGCTGCGCCGGACAATTTGTCATGGATTTTCCGGCAAACGAAGACCAACCTTGGCCTTATTTTGCCCAGCATGTCGTGGAGCCTGTGAAAGCATCGGATGCGATCGGAGCGCCGGGCGCGCGGACACGAGTGTGTGTGGCGGTGCGGCCGCGCTTTCGTTGTTGTGATCAGTACGGCACCTGGTATGCCACCTTCTCTTTACGGTTCCGGGATTTGAGGGGGTTTTCCGGGCCTGTTTTCTGTAGGCTTTACAATCCGAAGCTAGACCGTTGGTCCTTGGCTCTCCGGAATAGCCTAAGCTGGGGCGAGAGGAAGGCTTCGTTGTTGCCGGCGCGGTTGATCCCAGCGAAAGCGCCACCGAGGTGTGGGAGGGGATTTTTTTTCCCCCCGGTTGCGGAGAGTCGACACCGTGCGAAGGAATCCAGGGGGACATCCTGTCCGGATTGGTGTGCTCCCTGGCCGACCGCGGGGGGCCCTGGGTGCCTGAGAAACCATTTGCTTGGCCGGACGAGTTAGGGTGGCCCCTTCCCAGCGGTCTTCCGTTTGCCCCTGACGATGAAGCCATTTGCTGCGAGTTCACCATCCCTCCCACGGCAAAGCCGCGTGCCTATCCGATCGAGTGCACGGGGAACCGCGAGGCTCTCGTGCTGCCGGCGGAATGCGGGCGAGGCTGCCAAGGGGGTACGTTGCAGGTGGTGCCGTGTGTGGGCGACTGCAATCGGGACGCCCGGGTCACGGTGGAGGAGTTGGTGCGGGCGGTGGGCATCGTGGTGGGAGCGGGGCCGTACGAGAGCTGTGCTGCGGCGGATGGCAACGAGGACGGGGCAGTGACGGTGGACGAGGTGGTGCGTGGGGTGCGCAACGTGCTGTCGAGCTGCGTGGCGACGTGGCAGGAAGACAACCAGCCTGCGGGAGGCAGCCAGTGATGTTGCGTCGTGCATTCGCAGTGCTGTGGTTTGTTCTTGCTGTGGTTGGGGTGGAGGGGCTGAGGCGGGAGTGCGTGGCGCAGGGGATCGATTGCAGCCGCACGGTGCGGGTAGCCACGGAGCCCGTGCGGGCGCGGGCGGGGCAAGAAGCGGTGCTGGTGGTGACCTTGGTGTCCCCGTGGTTTGCTCGCGATGAAGAGTGGCAGGGTTGGAAGGTTGCGGCATTGGTGAGCTTTCCGTGGGCGACTGCGGGCACGACTCTGCTGGGGCCGGTTGTCCGGGTTGCCGGAGGGCACACGGCGAGTTGCGTCGCGGTGGACGCGCCGGCGTATGCCGGGCTGAGGGCGGAGCCTTACCCGATGGGGTGCGGGGAAGACGTCCCATGCAGGGGGATTGCATTGTACGGGGAGTTGCGCCGCCGGCCCCGGGGGGAGCCGCAGTTGTTTCGCTGTCGTGTGCGAGTGGAAAGCTGGGTCGAAGCGGGTGAGTACCGGTTGGACACTCTTCAGTGCCGCGGCCACTACCAGTGGGCGTGTCGGCCGTGGGTGGAGGAGCCCTGTGTGTGGTGCCCGGCCGTGAGCGTGGAGGTGCTGCCGTGAGCGACTGCGAGCGCCAGCGGGTGGGGGTTTCCAAGATCCCTCGGTGGTGCGGGTTTTGGGTGGGGGCAGCGATTGCCGTGAGCCTGGTGCTGCTGGCGCCGGATTCGTTGCTGCTGGGAGTTGTGTTGCCGGAGTCGCTGGCGTTGCGCGGAGATTTGGCCGAGTCCGGAATTGGGCAGTCTCCTTCGACTGGGGAGCGCACCGCCACAGCTTGGAGCTTTGTGGGGGTGCGGGAGGGAAAGGAGCTACGCGGAAAAGTTGTTCTGCCGGGGCGTTCCGACGGGGAGGTGCTCGGTTGCGAGGGCGTGATCGAGCCGGGAGTGGTGTACGGTAAGCTGTTCGACGAGGCGGGGAATGTCGTTGGGAACTTTTCCGGCTCGTGGCGTGTGGGGGGCGCGGCAGGCAAGTACGAACTCACGAGTGGCGAGTGGGGAACGTGGCAGTGGCCACCGGTGGAAGACCTCGAGGCAGTGGGCGCAGTCGAGGCTTACTGATGAGGAGCGCCCTCGCCGCAACGGTGGACCGAGTCGCCTCTCGGCAAGCGATATCTCGAATGTCGCGCCTGCCGACACCGGGGTAGGCAATGCTGCCGTACGTTGCTGGCATACCGACGTACTATGCCGCCTGGGTGTTAGCGGCCGTGGCATTTCTGGTGTGGGCGCCGCGCTGCCTCGTTCGCGCCGGAGTTGGGCGTTTCCCGGCGACACTGTTCTCCATGGCGTTGGTCATTGCGGTCTTCTTGGGTGCGAAGGGTACGTATGTGCTGGAGCGCGTTTTGTGTCCGAGCGACTTTCCCTTCGTGGCGCCGAATTGGCTCGCCGGGTTTCGCCTTCCAGGAGGGTTGTCGCTCGCAGTGGCGATACTTTCTATCGGGCAGCGACTGGATCTCCTTCGCCTGCGCGAGTCCATGCATGCGCTGGCCGCGCCGGCTTGGGCGAGCGTGGCGTTCGTTCACCTGGGATGTTTCCTCAATGGTTGCTGTTTTGGTCTGCCCAGCACGACTCCGTGGGCAGTTTCGTTGAGCAAGCACAGCGTCGTCTTCTTGCAGCAGGCCCGTGCGGGCTGGCTGCCCCCGGAGGCCGCGCACACGTTGCCCGTAGAGCCTCTGCCGCTGTACTTTGCAGTGCTGGCCCTTTTCGCTGCTGCGTCGGCTCGGGTCCTCGTCCGCCAGACTCGGGGAAACCCGTTTGCCCTGAGCGTCGCGGTATACTCTGGAGGTGCTGTAGGCCTCGAACTCCTCCGCCCGGTAAAGTTGTGGTTGAACGTTGTCTTTTACGCATGGTTGTGCGCTTGGGCACTGCTCTCGATGATGCAGCGCGCGCCGCACCCGAGGGTGGCACCCGTCCACTGACTTTGACCCGGGAAGGGTCGTGGTGCCCGTAGGTGGAAGCCTGGTGTGCCCTTCGGATCTTCCGTCTGTCGGGATGCACGTAAGCCGCGGGCGTTCTAGCCAACGGTGGAAGAGAACCGCTTGCAGGCTAGTTCCTCCGTGTCTTCGGGTTCGAACGACCCTTGCCACCTCTGCGCCAGTGCTAGTATTGGCGCTCCGCACCGTGCCCCACTCGGGGCGAGGCGTGGGAGGGAACCGCGGCCGAGTGGCTGCGAAGGGCCTCGGTAGTGGCTTGCCGGCACTTCACGCCCCCAGGCATTCGTACACGGCGTCAATGAGGCTCTGGCCGCGTTCGTTCAGGAAAATACCCGGGCCGAGCTGGTTCATCACGTATCCCATGGCCACCTCCGCCACCGGATCCGCCATGCCGAAGGACCCGCCCGCGCCGACGTGGCCGAACGCTGCATCGTTAGGGCCGAAGCGGACAGAGTCGTTGGGATCGTCGGCCACGCTTTTCATGAACCCGTGGCTGAAGCGGGTGCGCACGAGCAGAACGCGGTCTGGACCATCCACAGCGACACGTTCCGCGAGGGCGCGGGTATCGGGGTCGAGCAGTGGTGTAGCGGCACCGTTTACCCTTCCGATCAATGCGGCGTACAATCCAGCCAACCCGCGGGCGCTGGTGATTCCGTTACTGGCGGGGAGCTCGGCCGCACGCACCGCGCGCGTGTTGGCGGCGCTGCCGCTCGTGAAGCTCGGCGGGTTCATGAAGGCTTGCCACGTCAGCGAGCCACGCTGCATGAGGGCGCGAAAAAACGGGGTCGGGCGCGTGCGCAGCGGAGGCAGGCGTACTCTGGCGACGCGGGGTTCGTACTCGGCGGGCAAACCGATCCAAAATTCCAGGCCCAAAGGTTTGGCGATTTCCTCGCGCAGAAAGTGCCCGGCGCTTCGCCCACTCACACGCCGAATGACCTCTCCCACCAAAAACCCGAAGGTGACAGCGTGGTAGCCGTGCCCCTCGCCCGGCCTCCACAGCGGGCGCTGTCGCGCCAGGGCCGTGGTCATGCGCGACCAGTCGAACAGTGCCTCGGGAGGAAGGGGTTCTTCGATGGCCGCCAGTCCCGCCTGGTGGGTGAGCAGGAAAGAAACCGGCAGAGACTCTTTCCCCTGTTGCGCAAATTCCGGCCAGTAGCGTGCCACGGGAGCTTCGAAATCCAACAGTCCCCGCGTACGCAACAGGTGCGCGCACGCGGCTGTGGCCCCTTTGGTCGAGGAGAAAACCAGCACGAGGGTGTCCTCTTTCCACGCCGTGCCGGTGTGGTGATCGGCGATGCCGCCCCACAAGTCCACCACGGGCTTGCCCTGGACAATGACGTGGACGGCCGCCCCGAGCTCGCCGCGCGAGGCAAAGTTGTGGCGGAACGCGTCGCGTACACGCTCGAAGCGCGGGTCGCAATAGCCAAAAATTTCCATGGGATACAGCGAAAACTAAAACACGGCAGGGGCGCAAGCTTTGGGAAGAGCATCCATGATACCAAGCGATCGCGTTGGTTGCTCTGGTCGAACTGGTGATCCGATCGGAACAGAGGTTGGGTGATGCGCCTTCGAGTTTGCGGGTTTGATCGTCCGCGACGCAGCCGGGGCGGGCCTGGCTCAAGCGGGGCGCTCGAACACCATTTGGGCGTCCCCAATGTGACGCACGCTAAAAGCGGCTTCGCAACTGGCGAGATAAAACTCCCACAGGCGGGCAAAGCGCCGGTCGAAGCCGAGGGAGAACACCTCGGGGAGAGCAGCTAAAAATCGCTCGCGCCATGTTCGGAGAGTGCGGGCGTAATGTTCCCCAATGTCGCGCAAGTACACGAGTCGCAAGTCGGTATGTTGCTTGGTGGTCTCGAGGATACGGTGGAGCGAGGCCAGCAAGCCACCCGGGAAAATATGTTTCTTGATGAAATCGAAGTCGCGGCGGTATGAGTCGTAGCGTTGATCGGGAACCGTGATGGTTTGGAGGAAAAAGCGTCCGCCCGGCCGGAGACAGCGCTGGACGGCCCGGAAAAAATCGCAGTAGTACTCGTGGCCAACGGCTTCGAACATCTCGATGGAGACAATGTGGTCGAAGGTACCATGCACGGTTCGATAATCGCGATATTCTAGGGTGATCTGGTCGTGCAGGCCGGCCTCGGCGACTCTCTGGCGGGCCAGGTCTAATTGCCGCTGGGATAGCGAAATTCCGTGCACCCGTGCCCCGTAATGGGTGGCGGCGTGCAGCGCGAAGGATCCCCAACCGCAGCCGATCTCGAGAATGCTTTGGCCAGTTTGCAAGCCGATCTGCCGGCAAACTTCGTCGAGTTTTTTGGCTTGTGCCTCCGCCAGGCCGAGCGATGCCGGCTCGAAGAGGGCGCAACTGTATGTGAGGCTCTCGTCGAGAAACAGCCGGTAGAAGTCGTTGCCCAAGTCATAGTGATAGGCGATATTTCTCCGGCTGCCACTGCGGGTGTTCCGTTGAAGTCTCCAGTGGACCCGTTGGGCGATGCGAAACATCCGCCGTGCTAGGGAAGGGAGCTCCCACAGGGCATTGCTGCGAAGGAACACGCGGCAGAGAAGAGGCAAATTGTCAGTATCCCACCACCCCTCGGCATACGTCTCGCCGGCACCGATGTCTTGCTCCCAGAGCAAACGGCGAAAGACTTGCCATTCATGGATCTTCACGGTGACCTGGAGATCTGCTTCGTGTTCGCCACCGCACAGCGTGCTGCCGTCGGGTAGCCGCACCAAGATTTGCGCACCGGAAACCCTGCGGAGCGCCTGGAGCACGAGAGCAACTGCTCGACGATCCAGCCAATTGGGCACCTTGGTGTTCAGTTCCAGCGAGGCGACGCGTTCCATGATTGACTCCTTTCTACGAGCGAAACCGCAGCTTGGACTGCTCGTGGTGTAAATTCGACCGCTGCCAAATCGCTTGCTGCGCTGCTTGCGCCGGGCTCGGGGGCGGTTGGGAAAAAAATGGCAGGCCTTTTCGGTACAGTTTCAGGGCCTCCCAGTGGATTGCGAGTGTGACCTTGGCCGTCAGCCAGGGGTGGCGGGCCGCAAGACGCAGCAACGTGCGGTCGGACAGAGGATGCCGCTCGGCCCAGAGAGCGGCATCGATTACGGGCCGATCTTGCTCCCGGAGCCGAATGGCTAGCGAAAACCGATCCGCGGGTGGCCGAAAACGAAATTCGTAGTGACAGCCGTCGCGCGAAGCGAACGGCGACACATGCATGTGCTTTTCGACCTTGGCGAAGAACACTGAGTTGCCGCCGTGGTGGGAAAGGTCGGATAGCACGTAGTGAAAACGCTCTCCGAAAGTGTTGTTGACCTCGGCAACGACGTAAAGAAGTTCGTCTGCGCGGCTGAAACAGAAGAAGAGGGAGATGGGATTGAATACGTAACCCCATTGCCGGACATGCGTGAGCAGCCGTGTGGCGGCTATAGCTTCGCTGGGGAGACCCTGCTGAGCTACGAAAGTCTTCAGCCGTTCCACCGACAAGCCGCGCCCATCCAGAAAATCGCTCTCGCGAAGGGAAAACAAGCCGGGCCGGTTGACGCCGAGAAGCCAAAGTCGTCGCCGTAGTATAGGCAGCTCGTGAAGGTCGAGATAAAAGAAAGCGGAGCGGTATCGGAATCGATGACGCTGGGGATGGTGCCGTACGTGTTGGACCCATCCGAAATACAACGCCGACTTCATGCCGCAGCGCGCTCTTGCTCGATGGCCCAGGCGACCTCACGTGCCGACCGGATCCCATCCTCGTGAAACCCCCATCCCAGATACGCGCCGCAAAAGTACGTGGCGCGCTGACCGTTTAGGCTCCGCAGCAAGGCTTGTGCGCGAGGGGTCGAGTGGTCGTATTGCGGGTGGTCGAACCGCGCACGCCAATGCACCTTGTTAGGATCGATCGAGATCGTGGAGTTCAACGACACGAGGAACGGAGATTGGGTGGACAGGTTCTGCAGCTTATTGATCCAGTACGTCATCGTCAGTGGTGCGGTGTTGTCGGCGCAGTCGGTTACGTGGTAGTTCCAGGAAGACCACAGTCGAGGTTGGCGCGGCAAGAGCCCGGTGTCACTGTGGAGAACGATCTCATTCTTCTGGTAGCGAATTGCGGACAAGGCGGAACGCTCGGCCGGTGTGGCGTCGCCCAGTAAGGCCAGTGCTTGGTCGGAGTGCACGGCGAGAATCACGGCATCTACGCGCACGGTGTCGTGATCGAGTTGAAGCTCCACGCCGTGCGGCCTGCGCAAAATGTGTCGCACGGGCGTGTTCCAATACACTTGGCGCTGGAACGGGGCGATCAGACGCCGCACATATTCCCGGCTTCCGCCGCGGATCGTCCGCCACCGTGGGTGGTCGGCCACCGACAACAAGCCGTGGTTGTCCATGAAGGGCAAATACAAAGCGAGTGGGAAATCGTGAATCCTCGATGGCGGGGCGGACCAGATCGCTGCCGTCATGGGCGCCAAGTAGTGACGCACGAACGTATCGGACAGCCGGTGTGCTCGAACGAACTCTCCGAGGGTTTTTGGGCCAGTAAACCCGCGCAGCCATTGGCGAGCAAGCCGGTTGAATCGAGGAATTTCCCAGAGCATGTGCAGATGGTCGGGACGGAACCATTGCTTGAGGGAACCCCCGAGAGCCGTGGTCCATGTGTGGCTCGCATACTCCCGCGAGCAGCGCTCGCAGCGTACGCTGAAAGACATGTTGCTCGGGGCCGTGGGAGCACCGATGTCGTTCAAGAGTCGAGTGAACAATGGGTAGGTTTTTTCATTGTAAACGAGGAAGCCCACGTCGACCGGTGTGGGCCGACCTTGATCGTCTTCCACTTCGATGGTGCAGGCATGGCCACCGACCCACGATTCCTTTTCGAAAACGAGGACTTCGTGCTTGCGGTAGAGGTAGTACGCAGCGGCCAAGCCCGAGATGCCGGAACCCACGATCGCGATGCGCATGCGTGCACGTCCTCCAAACGCGAGTTCAAGCAGCATGGCGATGCGTCGAGCACATGCGCCGCCGAGAGGGCTGCGCGCTGAGCCACTCGCTCACGATCCGCCGCACGTAGTCGGGGTGGAGTTGGAAGAGTTCACACAGTCGCACGAAAGAATACGGCCAGTCGGTGTCATCGGAGAAGACCCAGGCGAGCTCTTTTTCGACCTGCTTACGCTTTGCGGGGTTGTGAACGTGGTTGCGAATTTCCACCAGGCCGCTGACGAACACAGCCGCGGCGAGTTTTTTCTCGGGGCTCCAAAAGTGTTTAGAGGGCATCTGAGCGGCAACAATTTCGCCGGTCGCCATCATGTGCTCGATGATGGCCAAATCGCGTGCTTCGACGTCCGAGGGAAATACCGACATAACTTTACTCCTTTTCCGTTTTGCTCGATGGTTGCCTTCGCAAGTCGGGCAACTCCCGTAAGAGGCTCTCGATCTCGCTGATGTCGGAGACGACCGTCACGCGCCCATTGCCGCCTGCCAAGCGGGCCACGGTCGCCGCGTCGCGTCCCCCGAGCCAGACCTTTACTTTGGGAGATCGCAGCGCGAGTATTTGCTCGACGACCTTCACGGCGCGGGCACGGTTGGCCGTATTCACGGCGCTCAGAGCCACGATTGCAGCACCGACGGCGTGCGCCGCTTGGAGGAGGTTTTCGGTCGGCACCTGAGTGCCCAGGTAGCAAAGGCTTTGCCCTGCGTCTGCGAGCACGAGAGTGGCGAGTAAGAGGCCAAATTCATGTTGTTCGCCCTCGGGTGTCGCCAGCAGCACCGTGGGCCGGGACGACGCTCTGATGCGGTTGCGCAGGATGCCGGCCACGAAGTTGCGCAAGATGGCGGAGAGAAAGTGTTCGTGCGCTACGGTAAGGGCTCCGTTCATCCATTGTTCGCCGACGGTATCCAACAATGGGGCGAGAACTCGTTGCGCCAACCCGATGGGCCCCAGCGCCACCAGTGCGTCACCAAGAATCTGCTCGACCTGTGCCTGGTCGAACACTTGGACGGCTGCCATGATGCGCTCGTTGATAACGCCAGCGGCCGGTTGGCTCGCGGAAGGTTGGTGCAGGACGCCGGACCCCGCCTCGCCCTTCGCAGAAATAGGCCCGCCGCCAGCATGGAGCAGTGCGGAAAGCTCCCGGTTGCTCAAGCGGGCCACGTCGCCAATGGCGCGTCCCGACGCCACAACCGCAGCGAGCAAGTGGAGGCGTTCGATGTCCGAAGCGCGGTAGATCCGCGCGCCACGCGGCCCGCGCTCCGGCTGCACCACCCCGTAGCGCCGCTCCCAGACGCGAATCACGTCCGGCGTCAAGCCGGTCAGGCGGCTGACCGTGGCGAGGGAATAGCGTTCGTGGGGCTGCGCTGTGGCGCTGACCTTCTTTTTTTCCGTCACCATCCGAAGCTCTCCGGCACCGGAAAGATTAACCGAAAGCCAATGGCTGTCAACATCTGTCCAGACAGATCCGGACATCATCTTTCGTTCGCCGCAAGGTGGTGGTCGGTGGAATCCAGTCGAGCTAGAAGCGGGTCATGCGGGTTCGGTGGAAGGTATTGCGGGTGGTTGTGGCGATGGGGGTGATGGCGGCGTCGGCGGGCACTCGCGCTGAGAGCCACAGCGGGCGTGTCGCGTACTTGCGCTATTGCGCGAATTGTCACGGACCGGAGGGTCGTGGCGACGGTCCGGATGCGGCGACGTTGGCGCAGCCACCGCGCGATTTGCGGGCGGGCGTGCTGCAGCGGTACAGCGTGGAGGAGCTGGTGGATCGAGTACTGCGCGGCCAGCCGCTACCGCTCGCGTCCGACCCTGAGCGCCGGGCCGCGCTCGAGAAACAAGGCGGCGAAATTCTGGAACACTTGCGGCGGTTGGCGCGGGCGCAATGGCCGCAGGTGGAACGCGGCTGGGCGTTGTACCTCGGCCGCTGCGTGGAGTGCCACGGGTTTTACGGTGAGCCCCCTGCGAAGCTTCCTGCAGGGGTCCGGCCGCCGCGGGATTTGAGCGATCGCTCGTGGCAGCGGGCGGTGAGCGATGCGGATTTGCTTTTGGCTGTACGTCACGGGCGAGCCGGCATGCCGGCACTGGTGCCGCAACTCCGCGAGGAAGAGGCACGCGCCCTTGTGGCATTCGTGCGACTCTTGTCGCCGGGATTTCGCGCGTATCAGGCGAAGTGTGCCTCCTGTCACGGAGACGACGGTCGTGGAGTGCGTGCAGCTCCGGGTGAAGTGACCAAACTGCCGCAAGTGCGCTTCGATCGCGGGTATTTTCGCGGCCGCCCCGAGGCTAGAATGCGCGAGCAAATTTTGCACATGCTGCAGGAGAAAGAACCAGTCATGCCGCATTTCGGTGCGATTCTCGATCGCCGCACTGTGCAGGGGATCATCGAGTACCTCAAACAGGAGCCGTAAGGGTACATGGTGCGAATTCGACAAGTTGCGTGGGCCCTGGCATGTGTGGGCGGGTTGTGGGCGAGCGCGGGTTGCCGAGAGAGTGTGCCGCAGAATCCGCCGCTGGCGAGCGCTTCCGGTTCTCGCCCCCGCATCCCGGAAGGTGAGGCCGGGCGGGTGCTGGAGAAGGCGATTGCTGCTGCCGGCGGCTGGCGGGCGTGGCAAGCTTTGAAAGATGTGACTTTTGTTTCCACGCTGACCATTTTCGACAGCCGCGGTGAGGCCACGTCGGAAACGATTTTCTTGCACAAGCAGCCGTTGCACCGGGGACCATTGATTCGGATGGAATCCATCGGGCTGCGGGAGGAAGTGTTGTTCGGTTACGATGGGCGGCACTCTTGGATGTTTCGCGGTGGCCGCTGGGTGGACCATCCGCAGGAAAAAATGTTTACGGAATTTCATGGTATCAGTTCGGTGTTGTCCTTTGGTTTGCCGTTTGTGTTGGCGGAGATGGAGGGGCTGACCCTCGCGTACGCAGGCCAAGAGGGGGACGAAGACCAGCGGTGGGAAAAGTTACGCGTCGTCTATGCAGATGAACTGCGGTCGCCCATTCGCTGGGCGATCCTCTATTTCGACGCGGACTCCGGCCTCCTCGATCATGTGTACGCCCAAGTCGAGGCACCATTTTTACAGCATCCGACCTGGTTGGGTCGGTGGCGGGAATATCGGGAAGTTGCCGGGGTGCGCCAGGAGAGAGTCAGGTCCTTCTACCCGGCCGATCCGGGTGGAGTTCCCGTCGCCGGGCTGGCCGCGGAACAGTTGATCGAGCATGTGCAATTCAACGTGGGCCTGCCGGCATCGCTGTTCCAGCTTCCCTTGCGAACGGAGGGCGGGTCGCTGACCTGGGACCGGCAGCGCAAGGCGGCATCGGTGCCGGGGTAAAAGCCGGCAGTCCGAGAGGCGAGGGTCGCCGGTGGAAAAAAAGGCCCAGGGGGTCGAGCAAAGTGATGGCGTTGGAAATCGAAGCGAAGTTTCACCCCGAAGATGAACGTGTTTGGCACGAGCTCCGAAGCGGCACGGAGCTCGGAGACTTTGTCGTCCGGCCCAAGGGCCGGGAGAAACTCGTCTCCTCCTACTTGGACACGCCGGACTGGTCGCTCTTTCGAGCCGGTGTGGCGCTACGGTTGCGCCGGAAGGCGGGCGTTCCGGGATGCGAGTTGACCGCAAAATGGACGGGTAGTGTGAACGGCAGCATTCACCAACGCGAGGAACTGACCGTAGCTCTCCGCCGGCCTCCGCGTTTGCCGATTCGCCGTTTGCCACCACCCCTGGAGACACGTTTAGCCGCAACCGTTGCAAAGCGCCCGCTGGCTCCGATTCTGGTCACTCGTGTGGACCGCGCCTTACTCAGCTTGTTTCGCCGCGAGCGACTCGACAGTGAAATCGCCGAGATCGCGCTGGACCGGGTCGTCACACACGGCGCGAACAAGCGCCCCACGCTGCAGTACGCGGAGATCGAGGTGGAGCTCCGCTCTGGCCCGCCGAGCACCCTGCAGGAGCTCGCCACGCTCTTGCAAGCCCGATACTCGCTCACCCCGGAACCCACGTCGAAGTTCGAGCTCGGATTGCGAGCTCTGTACCGCGGAGTCGGTCATGAAGCGCGAGGAGAGCCCTCTGCACTCTGCTCCATTCACATGCAGCACAGACAGTCTCTGCTGCGTTGGCAGGCTGCCGATGCGGCTCTGCGGTTAGAGTTCGACGCGGTGACCCTTTGCGGCCTGCAACAGGCGACGAAGGACGCCTTCTTCGCGCTGCTCGAGCACGGCGAACAAGAGGCAGCAAATGGTCTTTTTGCTGCCATTGGGGCCTTGGGACGGGCAAACCTCCTTCTTGCTGCTGCCGAGGATCCGAAGAGCAAGCTGTCCCCGGACAAGCTGGCCGCGTTGCGAGCACAGGCACGACGAGTAGTGCGCAGGGCGCTGGGAAACTCGGCCTATATGCGAGCGCTGATTGCGCTCGAGCGCGCGGTATACGGGAAAGACGTTCCCGTGCCGCGCTGAGGTGGATCGAGAAGAGCCATGGTAAACGGGAAGATGCTGTATTTGGTTCGGCATGCTCAGGCCGAGCCCGGAAGACCAGGGATGGAGGACGCCCATCGGGTGCTGTCGCGCGAGGGCCGAGAAGACACGGTATTGGCGGGCCGCGGTCTGCGTCGTCTCGGTGTGCGATTGGAGTTGTTTTTAGTCAGTCCGTTGCGGCGCGCCCAAGAAACAGCACGACTGCTCGCGGGGAGCCTTTCCGCTCGAATCGAAGAACATGCGCCGCTCGCACCCGGGCGTGGCGCCGAAGAGATCCTCCAATCGCTGAGTGGTTACAGCTCGTTAACGTCTGTGGCGCTCGTCGGGCACGAACCAGACCTGGGCCGACTCGCCTCGCTCCTGCTCTCAGGAGATGCGCGGCACATGCCGCTGCCGTTCCAGCCGGGCCAAGTTGCGGCGATCGAAGTGGAGTCGATCCCACCGCGCGCACCCGGGTTACTGCGCTGGTTCATCCCTCAACGCGCGCTCGTCCTCATCGGCTCGTAATTCATGGGGCCCGCTTTCACTTGCAGCGGCGATGCTTGCGGGCTCGTCGTGTTGTGCGGAGTCGTTCTCGTCGGTAGTTGGCGCAGGAGGTCGTCGTTTTCGGGCGGTGCCACCTCTGGCGCGGAAACATCTTTAGTTTCCTCGCTGTGTGCGAGGCCTTCCGCGGGCGGAGAAACGTGCTCCGGTTCGCTGGGGCGCAGGTTGCGAATGGAGGCCTCGATATCCGGTAAGGTGGTTTCTTCGGGAGAAGAGAGGGGCAGGATTTCGACGGGCAGGCTGGGGAGAACAGGCACCGCACTCATGTCCCGCACGCACCCCGCGCTGCTGTCGCGGACCGAACCGTCTCCGTACACGCCTCGACTTCCGGCACTGACCGGCACGCCGCCAATCGAGCCGGGAATCGCGGAGCGCAACGGACCACCAGATTCGCGGACCGAACCCGAGGTTTCCGCGAGCGGCACGCCACCAGTACGAAGTGGGCCACCAGTGTCGCGCACGGTCCCTCCGGTGGTAATTGGTGCCTGGGCCGCTGTGGCGGCCGCCAACCCAGCGAGAGAGAAGATAGCCAGGGAGATTCGCAAGCGGACGGACAGCACGCACGGAGGCTACTGTGCCGGCGGACGCGCTGCAAGCGACGCTGCCCGAACCGGACGGAGGGCAACGAGTTGGTCACGGAAGCATGCGAGAGGCCGACGTGTGGCGGACCAGGGCTTTGCAATGTGCAACGTGAGTGGCCGCCCTTTTTACAAGGGCACGGTCCAGTGCTTTGCCCGCTGCTGGTACCCTAGGTTAGGATCGCACCGTCCGGCCACGCATGCTTCGGCCTGGTTCATGGACGTCGTGGGAGGGCAAAAGTATTCTCGGTGGAAGGGAAAAGTATGCGGCCGGATCACGAACGGCACACGCCCGAACGCCGTGCCGCCTCGGCCACGGCTTCGCCGACGCGGAAAGCGACAGACTTGTCCAATGGGTCCGGCAGAATGCGCTCGGGCGTCGGTTCGAGCACGATGGCCGCGAGGGCTTGTGCCGCAGCGACTTTCATCTCCTCGTTGATGACTTTCGCCTTGGCGTCGAGCGCGCCGCGGAACACCCCGGGAAAGGCTAGGACGTTGTTGATTTGATTGGGGAAGTCGCTTCGCCCCGTGCCGACGACGACGGCGCCGGCAGCGCGGGCCACATCAGGCATGATCTCGGGCACCGGGTTGGCCATCGCGAAGATAATAGGATCCTTGTTCATGGACTGAACCATTTCCGGGCTGACGAGGCCGGCTTGAGACAGTCCGATGAACACGTCCGCACCTTTTAGAGCATCGGCGAGTCCTCCGCTGCGGTCACTGCGGTTGGTCCATTCCAGCAATTCTTGTTTGTACGGGTTCAAGTCCGTGCGGCCGCGGTGCACGATGCCTTTGGAGTCGCACAACAACACCTCGCGCGGGAGCGGGAGCACGCCGAGCAAGCCGAAGCTGCGAATGAGTTTGGCGCAAGCAATGGCCGACGCCCCGCTGCCGCTGAACACAATCGTGCATTGCGCGAGATCCTTGCGGGTCACCTTGAGAGCGTTCATGAGGGCAGCAAGCACGACAATGGCGGTGCCGTGCTGGTCGTCGTGAAACACGGGAATGCCGAGATCCTGGAGTCGCGCTTCCACCTCGAAGCACCGTGGTGCGGCAATGTCTTCGAGGTTGATGCCGCCAAACACGGGCGCAAGCGCGCGCACGGTTCGCACGATCTCGTCTGTGTCCTGCGTGTCTAGGCAAATAGGGAAGGCATCCACATTGGCAAATTCCTTGAACAGTACGGCTTTGCCTTCCATGACTGGAATGGCCGCCGCGGCGCCAAGGTTACCCAAGCCCAGAATGGCGGAGCCGTCCGACACGACGGCAACAGTATTGTGCTTGACGGTGAGTTCGTGGACACGTTCCGGATTGCGCGCGATTTCTAGGCAAACCTCGGCTACCCCGGGAGTATAGGCGAGGCTCAGGTCGAGGCGGTTTTGGAGAGGAACCTTGCTTCGCACCTCTACCTTGCCGTGGAGTTTGCCGTGGAGTGAAACGGATTGAGACCCAAAATCCTCGTTCATAGCGACTCTCGAAAATTCGGCGATCACACCCCGGAGCCGGCGCCGGGCGCTGCAAATCCCAACGGGTGCGCCAAGAGAAGAGGCGACGATACTGTCCGGTACAATGCAGTTGCTAAATTCGGAATCCAGTGGATCAAGCGAATCCAACCACGAAGGAGACGCTCGTCGTTCCGCTCCCCCCGATGTTCAGCGTGGCCACCCGCTTGGCATTTTCGACCTGGTAGTCACCGCACTGACCGGTGACTTGTTTGAATGCGTCGAGCACTTGCCGTACACCCGTGGCCCCCACCGGGTGACCGCAACCAATCAGGCCACCGCTCGGATTGATCGGCAATTTGCCACCCATTTCGATGGTCCCGTCTTCGATGGCTTTCCAAGATTCTCCCGGTTTCGTGATGCCAAAGTGATCGATGGCCATATACTCTGAAGTTGTAAAGCAATCATGTGTTTCGATGGCTTGCACGGCCCACACGTCTGGAATACCGGCGCGGCGGAACGCGTCCAAGATTGCCTGGCGGGTGTGGGGGAGCACATAGGGTTGGTTCTTGCTTTCGGCAATTTTGGCATCGAATTCGATAGGCGCAGTCCGGTGGCCCCACCCGAGCAAGCGAGGAATGCTGTCCAAGGAAATCCCCCGCTTTTTGGCATACGCTGCAGCCGCCTTTTCCGATGCGAGGAAAAGCGACACCGCGCCATCGGTGACCTGCGAGCAGTCGGAAATCTTGATCCGCCCGCCGATGACGGTGTTGAACTTGTCTACCGAGCGGGCCTGATCTTCCGTCATGTACCAGTTGCGGGTTTGAGCCAGAGGGTTGCGCTTGGCGTTGGAGTAGTTGATTGCGGAGATGTGGGCGAGATGTTCGTCTTTGAGGCCGTAGCGGCGATCGTACTCGTCCCCGAGGCGACCAAAAAGCTTGGGGAATGGAAACTCGATGCCTTTTGCCTCGCGCTCGTACCAGGCAGCGGTGCCGAGAAACTCGCCGCCCTTGGCCGGATCGACCGTTTTCATTTGTTCCACACCCACCACCAAGGCGAGGTCATAACGGCCCGCTTCGATCTCTGCGGAGGCAGCCAAAATCGCAATGCTTCCGGAGGCGCAGGCGGCTTCGTGCCGGGCGGTGGGTAATCCGGAAAAAGCTGGATCCACATCCACCAGAAACGCGCCCAGGTGGCCCTGCATGGCGTAAAGCTCAGCGGCGAAGTTTCCCACGTGGCCTACCTGGATTTCTTTCGGATCGATTCCCGTTGCCTCCAAGCCGCCTTCGACGGCTTCGCGAATCATGGCGACAATATGCTTGTTTTCTTTTTTCCAATTGCGCGCAAAATCGGTTTGGTATCCGCCCAAGATGAAAACAGGAGCTGACATGGCTGCCTCCTAAAAGAACGTTTCGTAGCGAATCGAAACTACCATTCTCGTCAGTCGTTGCGCAACCGCAGGCAAATCAAGCGGCGAAAAAGCGGCCGATGTTGACGTGCGGCTCGCGGAACATCTTTTCGCCGGCTTTCACCCGGCGCAGCACGGCGGGTACGGGTAGTTTGTAACGTTCCAGTTGGCGGATCACCTCGTCACGCCCGATAATATCCACCAGCACGGACGGTGGTGCCCAGTTAAAGCCAAAGCCCATGATGCGGTCGATATCGCGGACCTCGCGCACGACCTCATCCGGGCCCACGCGGTTGAGGGCATAGCTGACGTACCCAAAGACGACCTTGCGGGCGAGGTCGGCCTCGGGTCCTTCCGCCTGCACGAACTCGTGCAAGGCTTGGCGGTAGCGACCCACATGATGGAGGTCGCGGATTTTTTCTAGCCACGACAGTTTGCGAACTGCCGTATCGCGGACGTCTTTGTAGGCGCCGGTTTTCGGGTCGAGCACGAGCTGAACGGTTTGGTTGCCTTCTTTGACCCGCCGATAAAAACCGCCGAACTGGGGCGTTTTGTTACCCAGGTGTCCCCGGTCGATCAGCTCCTCCATGTACCCGGGCAAGCGGAATGCCTCGTGTGCTTCGTCGTTGGTGTGGGCGTACACGTTATCCACGATTGCCTTGTGCACGTCCCAGCCCACCAGGTCGATCGTGGCCAGGGGAGCCATGGCACGCCCGGTGTACGGGCCAATCAGATAGTCCATAAAGGCGACGCCGTGCTCTTCGGCCAATTGCGCCACTTCATTGAGCACTTTGAAGCCCACGCGATTTCCCGCAAATGCCGGCTTGTCTGCCGCGACGATGGCGATGCGCCCGAAGCGGCGTTCCAACAGCTCGACGATATCGCGCACGAGCTGCGGATCGGTTTCGGCATGCGGGATGACCTCTGTTCCCACGATCACGCTGGGCGGATTAAACAGGTGAATGCCGAGGAAATTGCGCCGAAAGCTTTCGCTCCTGCCGAGTGCCATTTCGGCAATCGACAAGCCGGACGACACCGTGGCCACGATCGAGTCCGGCCGCCGGAACTTGTCCACTTTCGCAAAGAAAGACTTCTTGAGCTCCATGTCCTCGGCCAAGGCTTCGAAAATCAGGTCCGCCTTGGCCACGGCTTCCTCCATGTCTTGGTCGTAGGTGCCGAGCGAAATCCGATCTGCGATGCGGACCGACTTGGCCATGTTTTGCGCAGCCACCAGACCCTCGTGGGCCTTTTCGATGGTGCGAGCCAGAAACACCACATCGCACCCCCCGGCAGCAAAGACCTCACCGCTGCCGGCACCCATCGTGCCGTTGGCACCGAGAACCACAACCTTTTGAATTGGAATCATGTAAAGAATCCCCCGAGAGGCTTGAGTTCGAAAACTTGCCCCTAGTCGCATTTTTGCGGGCTCGTGACAAGAGCGATGCTCCACCTCCCGCCGTGGCAATTCTCTTATGTGGCGGGAGCAACCAGTTAGGGTGCCCGGAGAATCGCCAGGGTCGCTCCCGTTCCGTGCGATCGTAAGACCCGCCCGCTTGACTCCGTTGCGATTTTCGGGCACGCGGCTGGTAACCAATCCACAATTACGCAATCGGGGTAGACAGTGTAGCGCGCGACAATCCACGTGCTAGGCGGCCAGCCCCTGTGGGCTAGTGGGAGCTGCATCGGCTTTGCCGTCTTCGAACGTCGAGGCAAGGAGGCAATGCCATGCAAGGTCACCAGGTTCCGCAGTGGTTCCATGGGCGGGTTATCGCTCTTTTCGTGGGATGCTGGATTGTGTGCTCGAGAAGCGATGCCGCCTGGGCTGCAACGCAGGAACGAGCAACCAACCTGAGCCTGCTACAGCGGGCTGCGATCTCTCGGTCGCTGGGCAGAGAGGAACGGCAGTACTGGGCTCGGCGGGATTCATCCTCTGAGCTCCTGCGCGCGGAGAACCGGCAGCACCGTTTCGATGCGGAATTCCGCAAGGATGGCGTGCGGGTGCGTTGGGGAAAAGAGCATCTGGCACTTCATTACTTCGGAATCGCGGGAGTGAAGCCCGGCGCCCCGATCCGACCTGTGGTGCCGCGCAGTCAGGCAAATCAGGTGGAATACCGGCGCGACGTCCTCACGGAGTGGTACGTCAATGGTCCGCTGGGTTTGCAGCAGGGCTTCACGGTTGCAACGCGTCCACCCGGTCCAAAGGCCAAAAACCTCGTGCGCATCGAGATCGGCTATGCGGGCACGTTGCGGCCGGAACTCGACCGGGAAGGGCGCGCCATTTCATGGCGGGATGGCCGCGGCGTGACGGTGCTGTCGTATCGCGGATTGCTGGCGTGGGACGCGCGTGGTCGCGAGCTGCCCGCGCGGTTGACTTTGGACGCGAGCACGATCGGTATCGAAGTCGTCGAGACCCCCGGCACCCTCTACCCCGTCACGATCGACCCTTGGGTGGAGGTGGCGAAGTTGACCGCTTCTCCGGGGGGGGAAGTGACTTTTTCGGTTTCTCGGTGGCCATTTTTGGCGACACCGTCGTTGTGGGGTCACCTGCACCGTTTGGGGTTACTCCGGGTGCCGCCTATGTTTTCTTGAAGCCGAGCGGTGGCTGGGCCACGACATCATCTTGGGACGCGAAACTCGCTCCCAGCGACGGTGACGCCGGGGACCGATTCGGGGACTCGGTAGCCATCGATGGCGATGTCGTTGTCGTCGGCGCGCCGACTCACGATACAAATGGGAACATGAACCGTGGGGCCGCGTACGTGTTCGTAAAGCCGGCAGGGGGATGGTCCGGAAACCTCACGCAGAGCGCGAAGTTGGTTGCGGGCGACGGAATGCCTGGCGATTGGTTCGGGGATGCGGTGCGGATTTCGGGAAATGCGATTGTCGCGGGCGCTCCGTTCAGCGGAGCCGACGATCCCGGGGCCGCTTATGTATTCGTCAAACCCGCCGGCGGATGGTCCGGTACGTTGACGCACAACGCCAAGCTCGTCGCTTCGAACAACCAAGATGACGCTGAGCTCGGCGTCGAGGTTGACATTGACGGAGACACAGTTCTCGCAGGCGCACCGTTTTTCGACCTGGGCATGTTCTGCACGAACGCGGGTCGAGTTTACGTCTTCACGAAGCCTGCGGGTGGCTGGTCTGGCACGCTGAACGAAACCGCGTTTCTTCAGACGGCAAGCTGCGTTTCGGACGGTTGGCTCGGCCTTTCCGTGGCTATCGATGGCGACGTCGCGGTAGCGGGAGCGCCAAACATGGCAAGCGGGGCAGGGCGGGGCTTTGTTTTTGTCAAGCCAATTAGCGGTTGGGTCAACATGTCGGAGAGCGCCACCCTCACGGCCTCGGACGCGAGCTCAGGGGACCAGCTTGGATACAGCGTGGCGATTTCCGGCGACACGGTGATCGCAGGGGCCCAGCAGCCAGGAGGCCCCGGCAAAGCGTACGTGTATGCGAAGCCCCCAGCGGGATGGTCCGGAAGCATCTCGGAGGCCGCAAAGCTGGTCGCCTCCGACGGGGAGATATCCGATCTCTTCGGGGCTGCGGTGGGATTTTACCCTTCTGTTACGGGAGGAACGGTCGTTGTGGGGGCGTATCAGGACGATATCAACCCCACGGACCAAGGGTCGGCGTACGTTTTCGAATTCCAGCAAACGAGTTCCGGCTCCCCAACCTCTAACCCGTCCACGCCCACTGCGACACCGACCGACACACCGAGTCCGACGGTAACGCCAACTTCATCCTCGGCCGGCCCAATGAGCCCCACTCCCACCGTGACACCGTCTCCTTCCGCGACAGGCAGTGCTACTCCCTCTCCCACCGCGACGGCCAGTGCGACTCCCTCTCCCACCCCGACGCCGAGCGCCTCCCCCACCCAGACGCGGAGCCCGACGGGCTCGCCAACGGTGACCCCCACGCGCTCTCAGTTCGAACGCGCAGCGGGGGATTTCGCGTGCAGCGATGATTTCGACAACGATGGCGACGGGGCGGTGGACTGCGCCGACCCTGATTGTTCGGGGAGTGTGCGCTGTGCCGCTTCAGTTCCCGTCGGCGCAAGAGGCGCCTGGTTCGTCGTGTTGATGAGTCTGCTGGTCTATGGCGTCTTGCGCCTGGGGTGGGGGTCCCCGCGATAACGCCGCCGAGCCGAACGGATGGAGGATGTGATTGTCGCCTGCTTTCAGCGTCGAGACCGACCTCGGTGAGATGAAGCCCGGAAAAAGGTGCGAGCAGTTCTCTCGAGAGAACACGATAATCGAAGCCCGATAGCGGCCTCTACCCTGGGCCGCGCCACGCTGGCTTGCTTGATCGTCTGGGGCGCTGGTATGTTCGAATTCATGACCCAACGTGACGAGCCGTGGTTGATGCGAACCTATGCAGGCCACACGGATCCCCGCGCCGCTAACGAGTTGTTTCGGCGCAACTTAGCAAAAGGGCAAACCGGCCTAAGCATTGCCTTCGACCTGCCCACGCAGACGGGTTACGATTCCGATCACCCCATGGCCGCGGGGGAAGTGGGGAAAGTGGGCGTGCCGATTTGTCACATCGAGGACATGGAGCTGCTCTTCGATCAGATCCCCGTCGGCAAGATGAATACCTCGATGACGATCAACGCCACGGCCGCCTGGCTCCTCGCCCTGTACGTGGCGGTGGCGGAACGCCAGGGTGCGGATCCACGCACGCTTCGCGGCACGACGCAGAACGACATTCTCAAGGAGTTCCTGGCCCGCGGCACGTACGCGTTCCCTCCCGAGCCGTCGCTGCGCCTAACTGTGGATGTGATCGAGTACACCGTCCGGCACATCCCCAAATGGAACCCGATGAACGTCTGCAGCTACCATTTGCAGGAGGCCGGGGCGACACCGGTGCAGGAAATTGCCTTCGCGCTCGCCAACGCCTGTGCCGTTTTGGATCGGGTGCGCCAGCGGCCGGGCGTTTCCATGCCCGATGTGATTGGTGCCATGTCGTTCTTTGTAAACGCGGGCATCCGCTTCATCGAGGAAATGTGCAAGCTCAAAGCCTTCACGCGCTTGTGGGATCGCCTGACCCGCGAGCGCTACGGAGTGGAAGACCCGAGCAAGCGCCGCTTCCGCTACGGCGTGCAGGTGAATTCGCTCGGTCTTACCGCACAGCAGCCCGAGAACAACGTACAGCGCATCGTCCTGGAGATGCTCGCCGTCACCCTGTCCAAGGAAGCGCGGGCGCGTTCGATCCAACTGCCGGCTTGGAATGAAGCGCTCGGGTTGCCGCGGCCGTGGGACCAACAGTGGTCGCTCCGGATTCAGCAAGTGCTCGCCTACGAAACGGACTTGCTCGAATATCCCGAGGACATTTTTGCGGGTTCGAAGGTGATCGAGGCCAAGGTGCAGGAGCTGATGGATGCGGCGCAGGCGGAGCTCGACCGTATCTTGGCGATTGGCGACCCGAATGTGGCCATCGAAACGATGAAGCGCGCGTTGGTTGCAAGCCACGCCGAGCGACAGCGCAAGATCGAATCCGGCGAGATCGTGGTCGTGGGAGTGAACAAGTTCACGGAACACGAGCCATCCCCCCTGCTCGAGGGCAACGGAGCGACTGCGATCCTGGTCGTGGATCCGGAGGCAGAACGCCGTCAGGTGGAACGCTTGCGGGCTTTCCGCGCAAAACGCAACGCGGCAGAAGTCGAGGCCGCACTACGCGCGTTGGAAGAGGCGGCTCGGAACGGAAGCAACATTATGCCCGCCTCCATTCGTGCGGCTCACGCCGGAGTGACCACGGGTGAATGGGCGGGAACCTTGCGCAAAGTGTTTGGGGAATACCGTGCGCCGACAGGACTGCAAGGCGTAACCTTTGCCACGGACGGCGAACGCATCGCTGCCCTGCGCTCCCACACGCAACGTGTCGCGCAAAAGCTCGGGCACCCGCTTCGACTCCTGGTGGCGAAACCCGGACTCGATGGTCACTCGAACGGCGCCGAGCAAATTGCGGTGCGGGCGAAAGAAGCTGGAATCGAGGTGATTTACGACGGCATCCGGCTGACGCCGGAGCAAATTGCCGAGTCGGCCCTGCAAGAAGACGTGGATGCGGTCGGGCTGTCCATCCATTCGGGTTCGCACTTGACCCTCGTGCCCCGGGTGATCGAACTGCTGCGAGAGAGAGGATTGACGGATGTGCCCGTGTTTGTCGGCGGGATCATTCCGGAGCAGGATCACGACGCCCTGCGGCGAGCCGGGGTGGCGAGAATTTACACCCCGGGCCAAGCAACCCTGACCCAAATCGTGGAGGACATTGTGGCCACGGTGGAGGATGTGCGTGGGCGCCAGGGCGGCGATCGACCGGTTGCGGAGCAGTCTGCCGCAGGGACGGTCTGACGGGCCCGCGATGCGCTGAGGCGTCAGTGCGGCTCGCCGGTGGGGAGATCGTCGGGCGGGGAAGAGTGGAGGGGGCACAAATTTAGCGGCACTCGGTCGGCGTAAAATGCTTCCACCAGAGTTTCGGGGCAATTTTCGGTTGCCAGTGCGCCCGACTCGGGGTCGATCCGAGCGAAACGGATGTTGGGTGGTGCAGTGAAGTCGTGGGGCGGAAATGACGCCGTGGCCCGTTTCATGAAGTCCACCCAGATGGGCAGTGCGCCGCGGGCTCCGGGTAGACCCAGCGGTTGTTTGCTGTCGAAGCCCACCCAGACGACCGCCAGCAACTCTGGGGTGTAGCCAACAAACCACGCATCCTGGTAATCGTTGGTCGTGCCAGTCTTTCCGGCTGCGACGCGTTTGAAGCCCAGGCGTCGTGCAGAAGCCGCGGTTCCGCGTTCGAGCACCCCTGTCAGCATGTGGGTGATGAGGAAAGCGGTGTCCGCCGGCAGCACGGCTTCGACTTCCACGGGCTGGCGCTCCAGTGACACCCCACTGCGGTCGGCAACACGGCGCAAGGCGAGAGGACGGGTCCGGACTCCGCCGTTGGCGAACACAGCGTACGCCTGGGCCACCTCGAGGGGAGTGAGTTCGGCGGCCCCCAGAACGACAGCGGGAACGGGGGGTAGCGGCGAGGTAATTCCAAGAGCGCGAGCCGTAGAAATGATTTCGGGCAACCCGACCTGAAACGCCAATCGCGCCGTGGCCGCATTGAGGGAAAGCTCCAGCGCAGTGCGCAGGGTAACCTGGCCGAGGTAGCGCTGGTCGTAATTCGAGGGATTCCAGGTCTTCCCGTCGTAAGGCCAAGAAAATGGGGCATCTTCGATAAACGTGGTGGGCTGCAGCGGTGCCGGGCTGTGCCGCGTGGCTTCCAGGGCAGCAGCATACACGATGGGCTTGAACACCGATCCCGGTTGCCGCAGCGCCTGCGTACAGCGATTGAATTGGCTTGTGCGGTAGTCGCGCCCGCCAACCATCGCCCGGATGAATCCGGTTTGCGGCTGCATGGCGAGCAAACAGGCTTGCACGGGCTCTCCCTCTTGTTTGGCTTTGCCGATTGCGGCGACCGTTTGCTCGAGGTGCTCGAGCCCCCGCGAAACGGATTCCTCGGCGAGCCGCTGCAAATGGAGATCGAGAGTGGTAAACACGCGCAGCCCTTCGTTGAACAAGAGTTCCGGCGGGTACAGTTCGCCGAGCTGCTGGCGGACGAAATCGGTAAAGTACGGTGCGTCGCGCGTTCGCAAAACGTAGGGGGCCGGGCGTAACGGCTCGGCGATGGCTCGTTCGAAGGTGTCTTGGTCAATGTGGCCGGCTTGTAACATGCGCCGGAGAACGTGGTTACGGCGTCGCGTGGCGCGCGTCAGGTCGCGGTGGGGTGAGTACAAATTCGGGCCCCGAATGAGCCCCGCGATCATCGCGATTTCGCCGACCGTCAGCTCTTGAGGTGGCTTGCCAAAGTAAAAGTGGCTGGCTTCCCAGACCCCGTGGATCGCCTGAGCACCACGTTGGCCGAGGTAAATCTCGTTCAGGTAATTTTCGAGAATCTCTTCCTTCGAAAACTCTCGCTCGACGAAAAAGGCCATGACTGCTTCTTGAATTTTGCGGCGGAAGGTGCGTTCGTCCGTCAGGAAGAAATTCTTCATGAGCTGCTGCGTGAGCGTACTGCCTCCCTCGACGACGCGACGAGCCCGCAGGTTGGTCCACAACGCGCGCACGATTCCGTAGACGTCAATTCCCCGGTGTTCGAAAAAACGGCGGTCCTCGGTGTCCAAGATCGCCTGCACCAGGAGGGGAGGAACATCATCGAGGCTGACCAGCCGGCGGTCTTCCCAGGACTCCGCATACAAGCCGGAGAGAAGAGGAGGCTCGAGCTCGAACGCGGGCAGCTCTTCATGGGTGTCCTCGACGACGATACGCTCGATCGTAGCCCCTGCGACTTCGAGCCGAACTCGCTCAGGCGCCTCGCGCCAAGGCGGGAAAGATCGTACAAACAGCACCCATCCGTTGGCGCATTGGGAACAAAAAGCCCCGGGGCGGTCGGGTTCGTGGGGTTGTTCCTCGTAGCCAAGCTCGATCAAGCGATCGCGGAGGCCCGACGCAGTTGCGTCCAGGCCTGGGTAAATCAAATACGCATCCCCATACACGCGCGAGGCGATCTGCCAGGTGTGGTTGCGGAAGCGCTCGCAGATGTCGGCCCGAAGCGCCTGAATTTGGCGCCATGCGAGGATGGTGGCGACAACGGTGGCGAGGGCAAGAACGGCAACGACGATCCCAGCAATGCGGCGCCACATGTTCGTGTACCCGGCGCCCGCCTGTTTCCCTGCGGGCGCCGGGGGTGATGGGGGAGCTTAGCTCCCGCGTTTGATGGGGATGAAGATGGTGTTCTCGCCTCGGCGAACCAGAAGCAACACGGTTTTCTTGCCCGCCGCGGCCTTGAGGGCCTTGCGGTACGATGCCAGATCTTTGACCGGCTCGCGGTTGACTTCCAGGATCACGTCCCCGCGTCGCAGTCCCGCTTCCTCAGCCGGGCTTCCCGGCTCCACACGAGCCACCACCATGCCTTTGAGGTCGCGACTCAAGCCGAGCGATTCGGCAATGTCGGGTGTGAGAGGTTGCACGGTGATGCCGAGTTCTTCCGCCTCGCCGCCCGACGGACCCGTCGCGGGCTCTTCATCCTTGAGTTCCCCAACCTTCACCTCGACGACTACGGGGTTGTTGTTGCGAAGCACCTTTACCTTGACCACCTTGCCGACAGGAGTACGGGCGACCAACAGGGGAAGCTCGTTGGACTCTTTGATCGCGTGCCCGTCGAATTCCACGATGACGTCACCCACTTTGATTCCCGCTTCGGCTGCCGGGCCGTCGGCCACGACGTCTGCCACCAACGCCCCCTCGGGTTTGCTCAAGCCGAGGGACTCCGCGATGTCCGGCGTGACTCTCTGAATAAGCACCCCGAGCCACCCGCGAGTGACCTTGCCTTTGGCCTCGAGTTCCGGAAGCAGCTCTTTGGCAAGATTGATCGGGATGGCAAAGCCGATTCCGATGTTCCCCGCACCGCGAGAAAAAATCGCTGTGTTGATGCCGATGACTTCGCCGCGGGTGTTGATCAAAGGCCCTCCCGAATTCCCCGGGTTGATGGCCGCATCCGTTTGAATGAACTGGTCGTAGCTACCTTGTCCCAGGTAACGGCCCTTGGCCGAGACAATGCCGGCGGTGACTGTGTGATCGAGCCCAAAGGGGTTGCCGATGGCGAGCACCCAGTCCCCCACTCGCAGTTTGTCGGAATCGCCCAAAGTGACCACGGCGAGGTTCGAGGCGTTATCGATCTTGATGACGGCAATATCTGTCTTGGGATCGCGGCCGATAACCCGAGCTTTGAATTCCTGCTCGTTTTCCAAGCGCACCGTAATTTGGTCCGCGTTCTCGATCACGTGGTTGTTCGTGAGGATGTAGCCCTCGTGGTTGATGATAAAGCCGGAGCCGAGACTCCGTTGCCGGTATTGGCGGGGCCTGCCCCAAAAACGTTCGAAGGGTTCGAAGAATTCCTCCGGACCGCGCCCGAACGGTCCGGGCAGCATTTGCCCGGGGGTTTCGAGAGACGCGGTCGAGGATGTGGAGATGTTCACCACAGCAGGGCTGAGACGGTCGACCAAGGACGCAAAATCGGGCAAGCAAGGACGCGCCTCTGATTCCGCCCCGGTGCTGGCTTGTGGTGCAGGGTGCGCCAACGGCGTGGGTGTGGGTGAAGCAGCTTCGCCCCAAAAGCTTATCGCAAACGTTGCTCGGACAGGTACAAGCCAGCCAAGCCAACTTAGAATAAGTGCCGCCATAGCGCGGCGGCCGTTGCCAACCATGAATGCGTGGCCTCCTTCCTCAAAAGAGATTGCTCGAAGTGAACACCAGGGGATAGCTGTAAGCTAGGACCAGGAACTCAAGACTTCGACTTTTCCACGTACCGCAGGCGTAAGTCGTAGAGGATGTCGCTCAAAAGCTGCGCCTCGTCGGGCTCCAGATTGCCGCGGGTCTTTTGCTCGATCATGGCCAAAATGTCGATCATCTGAGACGCGGCGGCGAGATCGCGTCGGATCTCCCGGGTGACTGGGTCGGGGATTTCTCCCAGATGGGCCAATGCTTGCGTACTCAAGCTGAGAACGAAGGTCGCAAAGTTGATGGCTGGTGGCGGTGGCGGCGGCTCCATACGAAAGCCGGGGTCTTTGGAAGTTTGCTCCGGCTTGTTCTCGCGTTCGGTTGCAGGTTGGTCCTGGAGATCGGGACGTGGATCCCCGCTTGCGGTAAAGCGGCGCCGATCCTCCACTTTGAATGCCCGTTGCGGTTGTTGTTCGTTGTGCTCGGTGGCCATGGTCCCAGTGATGTGCGTTCGAAGACGCTACCAAGCGTTGTCTGCTAGCGCCGCCACTCCATCGAGCGCAGCCGGCGGATTCGCTCCTCTACGGGTGGGTGCGTGCTAAACAGACGGGCCAGAAAGTCACCGCGCAGCGGGTTGACGATAAACATGTGCGCCGTCTGCGCCGAAGCCGGCAGGGGATAGCGCTGTGCAGCGAATTCGAGTTTTTCGAGAGCCCGCGCCAGCGGTTCGCCAGTTCCCAAGATCCGAGCTGCGCTGGCGTCAGCCTCGAATTCCCGCGTGCGCGAGATGGCAAGCTGGATGAGCATCGCCGCAATCGGCGCCAAGATCGAAAGAGCAATCAAGCCGACGACGCCGCCGGCGTTGTCCTCCCGATCGCGCGCCATGCCGAACATGGCTCCCCAGCGCAACATGTCGGCCAGGAGTACGAGCACGCCCGCCAAGGTTGCGGCGATGGAGCTGATCAAAATATCGCGGTTTTTGACGTGGCTGAGCTCGTGAGCCAGCACCCCTTCCAATTCCTCCATCGTCATGATGCGCAAGATACCTTCGGTAACGGCGACTGCGGCGTGGTTCGGGCTGCGCCCTGTCGCAAAAGCGTTGGCCGCATCGGACGGAATCACGTAGACGCGCGGCATAGGGATCCCGGCTTTGGTGGCGAGATTGTGAACCATGTTGTAAAGCTCCGGAGCCTCGTGTTCGGTGACAGGGCGGGCCCGGTACATGGCCAGAACGATTTTGTCCGAAAACCAATAACTGCCGAAATTCATCAACACAGCCAGCACGAAAGCCACGGCCATGCCGTGCGAGCCGCCGAAAAACTGCCCAAACCACAAAATGAGTCCGGTGAGGAGTCCAAGAAGCAGTGTCGTCTTCATCGCATTTGCCATAACGCTACCTCCGGGGCGCGCTTGGACGCCCTTGTTCCTCGATAGATTCACCTTTTAACCTGTCAATCCTTCGAACCCAGAGCATGTTTGCAGCTTTCTAGTCAAACGCAAGCGGATGGTCGCACGCGTGCCGCTGCGGCCGGTCCCGTCAGAAAGGTGTGTCGGCGAGAGCAGACCGCGGGAGGCACCCGGGGAGATGGCTCCCCGGGTTTGACGGCTGACCCGTGCTGATCGTATGGCGCGAGCGGAAGGGGTCGGCCCAACTGGGGGCACGAACTGTTTGCCTGCGCGATCGTTCTGCGAGAAGCTTCGGCTTCAGTGGCGGGGGCTAGAGGTGTGTGCGCATTGTCGAGCGCGTCACTGGCCGATTAGCCGCGATGCAAGGGGGCGTTAGATTTTTGCAAGCGGGAGGCGAGCGAGTTGGCTTGACTGGAATTGGGGCTTCCCCTAGTGCATGCGCGCGCGTTGGTCCGCGCGCAAGGTCATCTCTATCGGTCAGGAGTGTTTGCGTCGGGGATTCTAGGGTAGGTGTGGCGATGGAGCAGTCGATTTCCGTGCTGGTCACGTTCGTGTTGGTCGGCGGCCTCGTTGCCGTGATGGTGAGTTTGGGACGATTGCTCGGCCCCCGTGTGGAAACGCCCGCCAAAGGTGAGGCGTTCGAATGCGGCAACCCCCCCAGCGGCAGCGCCTGGGGCCGCTTTCCCGTCAAGTTCTACATGACCGCCATCATCTTTATCATCTTCGACATCGAAGTAGTGTTCTTGTATCCGTGGGCGGTGTTGTTCGACCGGCTCGGTTGGTTTGGCTTTGCGGAAATGTTGGTTTTCCTATTCGTTCTCGGTGTGGGCTTGATTTACGTGTGGCAGAAGGGGGCGTTGGAATGGGACTGAGACCGAACCATGCCCTCGGACAGTGCGCTTTGATCGGGCCGTGGGCGTCTTAGGTCTGCGGAAGCTCTCATGGTCACGTTGATTGTCGTCTCGGCCATCAAGGCGCTGATCGTTATCGGCATGGTGCTCAACCTGGCCGGAATTCTCGGGTGGGTGGAGCGCAAGGGCAGCGCGTTGATCCAGGACCGCATTGGAGCGAACCGAGCCGCGATTTTTGGCTTCGCGGGCGCAGGGTTGGTGAACACGTTGCTCGCGGATCCGATCAAATTCTTAACCAAGGAGGATGTGATTCCGCGCGGTGTGGATCGCTTGCTGCACACGTTAGCGCCTTGCGTCAGTTTGTTTCCCGCCATCGTTGCCTTTGCCGTGATTCCGTTTGGGGACCGACTCGAAATCGGCGACCTGGTGGTGAACTTGCAGGCCGTGGAGGTGGATGTCGGTGTGCTGTTCTTGCTGGCGATGACATCGCTGGGCGTGTACGGAGTGGTTCTCGGAGGGTGGGCGTCCAATAACCGTTTGTCCTTGCTTGGCGGGATCCGTGGCTCTGCCCAAATGATCTCGTACGAGTTGGCGATGGGGCTATCGGTGGCGGCGGTGGTTTTGACTTTTGGATCGCTGGACTTCCAGGAAATTGTGCGCAGCCAGGGTCGGATGATTGGCGGCTGGATCCCGGCTTGGGGCATCTGGTACCAGCCCGTGGCGTTTGTGTTGCTTTTGATCGCGGGGATCGCCGAGACCAAGCGCGCGCCATTCGATTTGCCGGAGGGCGAATCGGAAATCGTGAGCGGGTACTTCACGGAGTACTCTGGAATTAAGTACCTCATGTTCTTCATGACCGACTTTGTAGAAATCGCGGTCGTGTCTGCCGTAGTCACGACGTTCTTCTTTGGCGGGTGGCAAGTGCCGTTCTTGACCGCGGAAGGGTTTGTGTTCCCGTGGGGCTGGAGTTTGGCACTTCCCCACATTGTTGTCGTGCTGCTGCAGGTGCTCTCGTACATGGTCAAGGTGTTTGTGTTTTGCTGCCTGCAAGTTTTGGTGCGCTGGACCATGCCGCGGTTGCGTTATGACCAGCTCATGTGGTTCGGCTGGAAGGTCATGCTTCCCATAGGGTTGGCGAATCTTGTGTTGACCGCCGCCGTGCTGTTGTGGGTGCGAGGGTGAGGCGTTGAGTCCAATACTGTTTTTTTGTTTGTCCATACCCTTGGTGCTGTTTAGCCTGGGCGTCGTGCTGGCCCGAAGCCCGGTGCGTTCGGCGTTGTCTCTCGTGGTTGCGTTGTTTTTCTTGGCGGTGATGTTTTTCTTGCTCGATGCCCGCATGCTCGCTGCCCTCCAGGTGATCGTGTACGCGGGCGCGATTATGGTGTTGTTCCTGTTTGTGATCATGCTGCTCAACTTGCAGCATGAGCCGGTGGAAAGCGCGCGCCCGGGCCAACGGACCATCGCTGTGGTCTTCTCCTTGGTGTTTGTGGTCTTGATGGGGGCGGTGGCCTTGCGGGGCTTGCCCGCGATGCCCGGCCCGGGGGTAGAAGCTGCTGTGGGCCCGAGCTTTGGATCGATTCAGGCGCTGGCGGAGAGGCTGTTTACCCGCCATGCATTGGCATTCGAGGTCACCTCGGTGCTGCTGCTCGTGGCCATTGTGGGAGCTGTGGTTTTGGCGAGGAAGATCCAGCGATGACAGCAGTTCCAGCGTCTTGGTACCTCATTCTCGGTGTGTTGCTGTTCACGATCGGGGCTCTGGGCGTCCTGGTGCGGCGGAACCTCATCATCATGTTCATGTCCATCGAGCTCATGTTGAATGCGGTCAACTTGGTGTTTGTAGCGCTGTCGCGGCAGCAACAAGCAATGGATGGGCAAGTGATGGTGTTTTTCGTCATGACAGTGGCGGCCGCAGAGGCAGCAGTGGGCTTGGCCATTATTTTGGCGGTGTTTCGCAATCGGGAGACCGTCAACGCAGACGAAATCAACTTGCTCCGGTGGTGAAACGATGCACGAGGTCGGCTCTGCGCTCACGCTGCAAACTGTGCGCTTCTTGTGGTGGATTCCTGCGTTTCCGGCATTGGGGGTATTGTTCCACATTTTCTTGGGCAACCGTTTGGGCAAACGAGCGGTCAGCGTCGTTGGTCCTGCGGTGGTCGGGGCGGCTTTCTGTGTATCTCTTTTTGCCTTCTTCCAGATTTGGTCCGGCCCACCGGGTTTGGTGTTGCAGCAGGTGCTGTGGCAGTGGCTGCCGGTGGGTAGCTTGGATGTTCCGTTCGCGCTGCGGGTGGATGCCTTGAGCGCGGTGATGATCCTGGTGGTCACCGGGGTCGGCTTCCTCATTCACGTGTACTCGGTCGGCTACATGCACGACGACCCGAGTTACGCGCGGTATTTCGCCTACCTGAACTTGTTTACCGTGGCGATGCTCGTGTTGGTCATGGCGGACAACCTCGTCCTGCTTTTTGTCGGCTGGGAGGGCGTTGGGTTGTGCTCGTATTTGCTCATCGGCTTTTGGTACGACAACGACGCCAATGCGAGCGCCGGCAAGAAGGCTTTCATTGTCAACCGTGTGGGTGACGCGGCTTTCTTGGTCGGGATCTTCTTGTTGCTGTGGAACCTCGGACCGGGCAGCCATTCCTTGTCGTTCAGCGAAATCGCCGGGCGTGCCCCAGAGTTGCCCCCTGGCGTCGTCACAGCAGTGGCGTTGCTGTTGTTTGTGGGGGCTACGGGCAAGTCTGCGCAATTGCCTCTCTATGTTTGGTTGCCGGATGCCATGGCGGGGCCCACGCCGGTCAGTGCACTCATTCACGCGGCCACAATGGTGACTGCGGGCGTTTATATGATTGCTCGACTACACGGGCTTTACGAACTGGCGCCGCTGGCATTGGAGGTGGTCGCCATAGTGGGCGCGCTCACGGCGGTGTTCGCTGCCACGATTGGGCTGGTGCAAACGGACATCAAGAAGGTGTTGGCGTACTCTACGATTAGCCAGCTCGGTTACATGTTCTTGGCGGTAGGTGTGAGTGCATTTTCGGCGGGGATTTTCCACCTGGTGACTCATGCGTTTTTCAAGGCGCTGTTGTTTCTGGGTGCCGGCAGTGTGATTCACGGGATGGGTGGCGAGCAGGACATTCGGAAGATGGGGGGGCTGCGGAGTTGGATGCCGGTCACCTATGGTACCTTTCTGGTGGGGACGCTGGCGATCGCGGGTGTTCCGGGACTGGCCGGCTTTTTCAGTAAGGATATGATTTTGGCTCGGGCGTTTGCGCATTCGCCCGCCCTTTGGGGGTTGGGCGTTCTAGGGGCCACACTCACGGCGTTTTACATGTTCCGGTTGTTCTTCTTGGTTTTCTGGGGGGAGTGTCGGGCCGACGCGCACACGCGGGCGCACATCCACGAGTCGCCGCGTTCCATGACGGTACCGCTGCTGGCGCTGGCGGTCCTGTCTGTGGTTGGCGGCTACGTGGGTTTGCCTGACTTTTTGGCTTGGGGCGATCGGTTTGGGGCTTTTCTGGCCCCGGTGCTTTCCGCAGCCGCGCATGGCGAACACCACGGCGAGCTTGGGCTCGAGTTGATGCTCATGGCGGTCTCCGTTCTGGCCGCCGTCGTCGGTATTGGCGTGGCTTATCGGTTTTATGTCCAAGTTCCCGAACTCCCTGAGCAAGTCGCCCGTCAGTTCCGCGCAGTCTATCGGCTACTGTGGAACAAGTACTACGTAGATGAGCTCTACGAGGCTGTGTTTGTGCGCCCAGTGGTGCAGTTGGCTCATGCATTGTGGCGCCAGTTCGATGTTGCTGTGATCGATGGAGCCGTGAACGGCGCAGGAGATGCAGCCGAAGAAGGGGGGCGCTGGCTGAGACGTTGGCAGACTGGGAATGTCCAACATTATGCGCTGTCGTTGTTAGTGGGCGCCTTGCTCTTGGTCGGGTACTTCCTGGGGCGCGGGTGAAGAGCGGTAGGACGGAGCGGAGACGATGCCATTGCTGTCGGCAATAGTGTTCACGCCACTACTGGGCGCTTTAGTGCTCTTGTTCGTCGCCCGAGAGCAAACGCAGGCATTGCGACGGGCAGCACTGGTGTTTTCACTTGTGCCCTTCGCTTTTTCCCTGTGGCTCGTTGCCGAGTTCGATGGGGTGCACGGCGGGCTGCAGTGGGTCGAGCGTGCTGCATGGATTCCACGCTTTGGGATTCATTACATGCTCGGGGTGGACGGCATCAGCTTATTCCTCGTGTTGCTGACGACCTTCCTCATGCCCATCGTGTGTGTGCAGGCCTGGGACGTGCACCACCGCTTGAAGGAGTATTTGGTGCTCCTCCTGGTCATGGAAAGTGCCATGCTCGGGGCTTTGGTGGCCACCGATTTGTTTCTCTTTTACGTGTTTTGGGAGCTCATGCTGATCCCGATGTATTTTCTGATCGGGATTTGGGGCGGAGAGAGGCGGATCTACGCGGCAATCAAGTTGGTGCTGTACACCATGGCCGGTAGCTTACTGATGCTGGTGGCGATCATTTACCTCGCGCTGGCGCACCACCAGCAGGTCGGGCAGTACAGCTTTGCCTGGGAGCATTTGCTGCAATTGCATTTGTCGCTCGACGTGCAGCGGTTGTTGTTTGCCGCCTTTGCGCTGGCCTTTGCCATCAAGGTTCCCATGTTTCCGCTGCACACCTGGTTGCCGGACGCGCATACCGAGGCGCCCACTGGGGGGTCTGTCATTCTGGCGGCAATCTTGTTGAAGATGGGCACGTACGGCTTTCTTCGCTTCGCAATACCACTGTTTCCTCAGGCGGCCGTCGAAGCCATGCCGGTGATCGCCGCACTGGCTGTGATCGGAATCATCTACGGCGCGCTCGTCTGTATGGTGCAGCCAGATCTCAAGAGGCTGGTGGCGTACTCTTCGGTGAGCCACCTCGGGTTTGTGATGCTCGGCATGGCCGCCCTCACACTACAAGGCGTGCAAGGGAGTCTCATGCAGATGCTGAACCATGGGCTCTCCACTGGCGGGCTATTTTTAGCGGTAGGGGCAATTTACGAGCGGCGGCATACACGGTTGATCGCTGAGTTTGGAGGACTGTGGGCACGGTTGCCGGTGTTTGGAGCTTTGTTCCTGGTCGTCATGCTCTCGTCGGTCGGATTGCCCGGGCTGAACGGCTTCGTAGGCGAGTTTCTGATTTTGTTGGGAGCCTTCGGGCGTTACCCGCTGGGAGCGATTTTGGGTACAACGGGGGTGATTTTAGGAGCGGTGTATCTCTTGTGGATGTTCCAGCGAGTCATGTTCGGGCCGCTGACTCATCCGGAAAATGCTGCGTTACGAGACCTGTCCGCGCGCGAGGTCGCGATGTTCGTTCCTCTAATTGCTTTGTTTTTTCTTTTGGGTTTGTACCCGAAACCGGTATTGCAGCGCATGGAACCCGCAGTGCGAGTGACACTCGATCGGTTGGAGCCATATTTGGAAAGGGCGGGCCTACCGCGTAGCGACCAAGCGCTGCACGTGGCGGGTGGAGGATCGGCCGAATGACGTCTCTGGCATTCCCGGACGTTTCTTGGATTCCACTATTGCCGCTGCTCGTCGTTACGGGCACGGCGGTTTTGGTGTTAATTGCAGACCTATTCAGCGAGGGGCCGGATTACGACGCGCTGGGCTGGATCGGATTGATCGGGCTCGTGCTTGCAGTGGGGATCGCCGTACCGCTGTGGAACCAAAGCGGTACGACCATGGCCGGAGTGCTGGCTCTAGATCGCTACGGGTTATTTTTTACGGTCCTTTTTTGTTTGGGCTCTGGGCTGACGTTGCTGCTTTCGATGAATTACTTGGAGACTACGGACATCCGCTGCGGGGACTACTACACACTGATTTTGTTTTCCACGGTAGGCATGATCTTGATGGCGATGTCGGTGGACTTGATCGTCATTTTTCTCGGCTTGGAGGTGATGTCCATCGCGGCGTATGCCCTCGCCGGAATTTGGCGGACCCAAGTTCGCTCGAACGAGGCAGCGCTCAAGTACTTTGTGTTGGGAGCCTTTGCCTCGGGGTTCTTGCTTTTGGGGATTGCGTTGTTGTTCGGGGCATCGGGTGAGACCTTGCTCCCCCGCATCGCGGAGTCTGCAGCACCGGGCTCGGCCGACCAGCGCATGCTGTTGGTTGCGGGGGCGGCATTGCTGCTCGTCGGGTTCGGATTCAAAGTGGCGGCAGCTCCGTTCCACAGTTGGGCGCCGGATGTTTACGAAGGGGCACCAACCGCAGTCACCGCTTTCATGGCCGCAGGGATCAAGGCCGCGGCATTTGCCGCATTCGTTCGTATTTTTGTGGACACCTTGAGCCCATTGGCGGCTGATTGGCGCGACGCACTGTGGGTCTTGGCAGTGCTGACCATGAGCGTCGGCAACTTCAGTGCTTTGGTACAACGAAATATCAAGCGGCTTTTGGCTTACTCCAGCATCGCGCATGCCGGGTATCTGCTAGTGGGGATGGTGGCTGGCGGCGAGGGGGGCGGGGCTGCGGTGTTGTTCTATCTCGCCGTGTACACGCTGATGACCGTTGGTGCCTTCGCGGTGGTGATTGCTTTGGGCCGGCGCGGGCAGCCGAACGAAGACCTCGACGATTGGGCGGGCGTCGGTTTGCGAAATCCGTTTCTGGGCTTCGCGATGACGGTGTTCATGCTTTCCCTTGCCGGGGTGCCACCGTTGGCCGGCTTCATGGGAAAGTTTTATCTGTTCAGCGCGGCGCTGGATGCAGGCTATGTCTGGCTTACCGTGATTGCCGTGCTGAATAGCCTCGTGTCCGTGTACTACTACGTCGGTGTGCTCGTGAAGATGTACATGACGGAGGGTGGTGCGGAGGTGGAAGCCCCAATGGCACGACCGTATCTGTTCGCCGCTCTACTGGCGACCGTGGCGGGCACGATAGTGGTGGGGCTGTTTCCCACGCCTTGGTTCGAGCTTGCCCGCCGCTCCATGGAGTCGCTCGTTTGAAACAAAATCTCGCGCCAGGATGGAGCGCGCGACCAGCTCTGAGTTTGCGGTCCCGAGAGTCAACCGCTTGCCGGGCATCTGACCATTACGACGGAGCACGTTGGGACTAGCGAACCGACAACGGTTGCCCGAATTTGCGGGAGCGCGGCTTCGAGTCCGCGGTGGGGATTCATCCAGCGGGTTGCAAGATGTTGGCAACCGGTTGCTGAACGACCCCAGGTCTCCTAGCGTGCACGCCGAAGATAGGGAGCTGCCATGGTCGAGAAAACGATCGAGCTGACGGGAACCTCAACGGCAAGCATCGAAGAAGCGGTGAACGTTGCCATTGGTCGGGCCGCTGTGACCATCCAAAATTTGCGGCGGTTCAAGATCAAAGAGATCCGCGGTGTCGTGGAAAACGGCGTCGTGGCTCAATGGCACGTGACGATCGATCTTTCATTCGTCGTTACGGAACGCGTCCACGAGTGATCGAGCCTGTTTTGGATCTTGTGAATGGCGATGCCGGAGCAGGTAACGCAAGAAGTTGCGCCGGGAGTGTTTTTTCTCACGCTCCCGCTGCCGATGAAGCCCAGCCACGTGCACGTGACGCTGGTGCGCACGGAGGAGGGATGGGTCCAGCTCGACTCGGGAATGTACACCGAAGAAAGTTGGGCGCTCCTTCAACGAGTTTGGCGAGAGTTGGGCTTGGGGTTAGGTGACCTCCGAGCTCTGTTGGTGACCCACCACCACCCGGACCATTTTGGTGCTTCTGGGCTCATCTCGGAGCATACCGGGGCATCCGTGTTCTTGCACCCAGCCGAAGCCTTGGCCGCGCAGCATTACCTTCGGCGAGAACATAGCCCCGAGGCCGTTGCATTTTTTCGCCGGCACGGGATCCCCCTCGACCGTCTCGGTCCAGTACCGCCGGTGGGCGCGTTTTGGGCCCAGTTTTACCGCCCCGCTCGCGAGACCACACCTCTGACTGACGGCCAAGTGTTCGAGTTTGCCGATCGTCGGGTCGAGGTCATTGCCACGCCGGGCCATACATCGGGCCATTGTGTGTTTTACCTGCCGCGTGAGCGGCTGGTCATTGTCGGAGACCACGTGCTGCCGAAAATCACCCCTCATATCGGACGCTTCCCGGGAGGACCAGAGAATCCTTTGGGCGACTATTTGCGTTCGTTGCAACGGATCGAGAATTTAGCGGTTGACCTTGTATTGCCGGCTCACGGTCGCGCGTTCCCAGATCTCAAGCGCCGAATCCAACAGATCATCCAGCATCATGAGTACCGGTTACGAGAAATGCTGGCGGCAGTGCACGGCCAGGCCCGGACCGCATACGAGGTGGCGGCCTTGGCGTGGGGGTTTGACGAGCACGCCCCTTTGCAGATCCAGTTTCCAGCGACGTTCGAGGCGTTGGCCCACCTGGAGTATTTGCGGGCCGAAGGGAAAGTGGTTCGTGAAGATGGGTACGAGGTTACCCGCTACCGAGCTGTGTAATTGCCGGCGCGATGGTGGCGGATGGGGGAAGCTCGGGAGCATTCCCCGAGTTCCCCCGGTAGAGCGAGTTACAGTTGTTTCTTGGCGAAGTACCAGTCCACGACTTCCATGGACGAATCTTTCACGCGCTCTTCCGCTGCTTTCAAGGTCGTGGGTGCGGGAACGATGACCTTGTCTCCAGGGCGCCAGCCCTCGGGAGTGGCCACCCCCTTCGCCTTGTTGAGTTGCAGGCCCTGAAGTACGCGCAGGATTTCATCCACGCTGCGCCCATTGGTTAGCGGGTAGTAGATCATTGCGCGCAAAATGCCCTCATCGTCGATGAAAAACACGCAACGTACCGTCGCCGTGGAGCTGGCACCCGGGTGAATCATGCCGTATAGCTGCGCCACCTTCATATCGAGGTCGGCGATCAGCGGATAATCAATTTTCACTCCGAAGTGTTGCTCCATGTTGCGGATCCAAGCGAGGTGCGAATAGACACTGTCGATGCTGAGACCGATCAGTTGTGTATTGAGCTTTTTGAATTCCTCCTGCCTGCGGGCGAACTCGGTGAGCTCGGTTGTGCACACCGGCGTGAAGTCCGCAGGATGGGAGAACAAAATCACCCACTTGCCCCGAAAATCCGAGAGCTTGATTGGGCCGAACGTGGACAACGCCTCGAAGTCGGGCGCGGGTTCGTTGAGACGGGGTAAAGAGCGTTGTGGTTCCATAAACACGACCTCCTTTTCAGAGTGGATTGTGAGTCCCTAGAGCCACGATAACCGGGTTTGAGCCCGGCTCGTGGGTGTTGAGAATATGACAGACGCGGGACCTCATAGTCAATTCTGCTAGTCGCCCAAACTACGCTTCCGCGGTGGCTCGACGCGCACGAGCCGGGGGTACGGGCTCGACATCAATGGACTTGAAAGTAAAAAGTCGGCGCTCGCCCGATTGCACGCGATCGGCACGTTGTAAACAACCGCGATCCGCAGCAGTGCTTTAACATCGACGTCGTGAGGCTGTGGCTCGAGTGGATCCCAGAAGAAGATCACAAAGTCGAGTCGTCCTTCCGCAATCGCGGCTCCGACCTGCTGGTCGCCCCCCAAAGGTCCGCTGAGGAAGCAATGGATTGGGAGCCCGAGTTCCTTTTGCAGAACGGCCCCGGTTGTGCCGGTGGCGTACAAGTGGTGTTGGGCGAGCGTGTCGCGATGGAATCGCGCCCAGTCGAGAAGGTCGGCTTTGCAGTGGTCATGCGCAATCAGCGCAATCCGCTTGCTCGGCTCCATCCAAATCGTCGGCATCGTGTGTGCCTCCTTCATATTCGGGAACTTCTTAGCGCGGGGGCGGGTTTTGCGCGTGAAAAGTCAGTGAAAAGCCCCTCGGCGCGGTGCCGGTCATTCTCCCTGGTCCCTGGGGCGCTTCCAATTTGCACCGGTTGTGTGCCCGCTATGCCCGTGCTAACCGGCGGCAAACTATCCTTTGGGAGGAGAAGAGCATGAGACTGTGGATCGTGAGCGGGATGGCGCTGTTATGGGCGGTAGGCGCCACGGCGCAGGACACTTCGAAGTTGGTCGAGTACTACAAGCGCAAGGCAAACGTACCGCCCAACGCGCAGGTGACGGTGAGCGAGCTGGCCCCCTCGAAAATCAAGGGCGCCAAGACGGGCACTATCCAAGTAGGCAACCAAAAGGTTTCGTTTCTCATTTCCGACGACGGGCGTTACGTGGTTTTTGGTGAACTCGAGGACCTGACCGTAGATCCGTTTGCGGCGGTCATGCAGAAGATCGACCTCAAAGGTCGGCCATTCAAGGGTAACAAGAACGCCAAGGTCGTGATTGTCGAGTATTCGGACTTCCAGTGCCCGTTCTGCAAGCGCGGCTTTGACACCATCGAAAACCAAGTGCTCAAGGAATACGGGGACAAGGTGAAGTTCTATTACAAGAACCTGCCACTGAACTTCCACCCATGGGCTGAGCCTTCCGCGGTGGCCGTGGAATGCGCTTTGGAGCAAAGCGAAAAGGCGTACTGGAAGCTGTACGCCTACTACTTCGAGAACCAAAAGGACATCAACCCGCAGAACTTGAAGGACAAAACACTCGAAGCGCTGAAGGATACAGGGATCGACGTCGCAAAATTTACCGACTGCTACGACAACAAGAAGACGCTGGATAAAGTGAAGGCGCAAGCGGCCGAGGCTCAATCACTGGGAATCCAGGGCACGCCGGGATTCATTATCAACGGCCGGCCATTGAAGGGCGCATATCCCTTCGAGCAGTTCAAGGCCATCATTGACGACGAGTTGGCTCGCGCGAAGTAAGGGAGCGATCGGTTCCCGTCCAATGGTGTCGAGAACGGGGCAAGCATCGTTCGCACGGTGCTTGCCCCGTGTGCTTTTACGGTTGTCGGACGGTCGTTCCTGCACGCGGCGCAGCGCGTCTCCCATCGTCGGCCTTCAGCAAAGTCCGTGGAGAGCGGCCACGTTGCGTCGCGTGCCTGTGCCTCGGTGAAGACGGGAGCCAGGGGGGTGCTTCTTTTACAAGGTGCCTTTCGGTACTGCTAGTTACCATGAGTACAATACTCCGGACCGAGCTATGTGATCGTTTGGGCATCGACTACCCCATTATCTTGGCGGGTATGGGCGGCGTTTCGATGCATCGCCTGGTGGCGGCAGTCTCTAACGCCGGCGGGCTGGGCGTTTTGGGCGCGGCGACCCTCGATGCCGAGGGCTTGCGGCAGGAAATCCGCAAGGTGCGGGAGCTCACAGATAAGCCCTTCGCCGTCGATTTGCTGGCACCGATCCCCGATATGATTCGGCCCCAGATGAAAGTCGTCTTTGAAGAGGGGGTGAAGATTTTTGTTGCGGGGCTGGCCGTCCCTCGCGACTTCATTGCCGAAATGCACGATCGCGGGATGATCGTCATCGTCATGACCGGTAAGGTCGAGCATGCAATCAAGGCAGAGCGAGCGGGAGCCGACATGGTGGCAGCGCAGGGGACCGAGGCCGGCGGCCACACCGGCGAGGTGGGTACCTTGGCGTTGGTGCCGCAAACCGTGGATGCCGTTCGCATTCCCGTGATTGCAGCCGGAGGTATTGCCGACGGAAGGGGCCTGGTGGCCGCGCTGGCGCTGGGAGCCCAGGGGGTCATCATGGGTACCCGGTTCATCGCGACGCCGGAAGCGCAGGCGGCCCCCGAGTATCGGGAAGCGATCTTGCGGAGCGGCGAGTCGGACACCATTCGCACCCGTTGCTATACCGGCAAGCCCGCCCGCGCGATCCGGAACCCGTACAACGAGAGCTGGGAGCGACGGCGCGATGAGATTTTGCCTTTCCCTGCGCAGGTGGCGCGGTCCGTTCAGGAGGGAGTGATGGATTACATGGGCGTTGGCCGCGGGGCGGACCCGGAGCGCACGTTCATGCCTGCGGGGCAAGGCCTCGGGCTGATTCGGGAAATCAAACCCGCGGCGGAAGTGGTGCGGGACGTCGTGCGCGAAGCGGAGGACGTCCTAACCCGTTTGGCCGCCCGGGTGCCCCGAGCAGCCCGGGCGGACAGTGCCGCCTAATCCACGGCGGCGACTTGGCGGGCAATGTTGTATTCCTCCCGGTAGATGCGCACGAAAGCAACCAGGAGTGCGATCACCGCAGGAGCAAGAAACACCCCCAAAAAGCCGTACGCCTGTAGCCCGCCGAGAATCCCGAAAAAAAGGAGAATGGTTGGAATCCTCGTTCTGCCGCCGATCACCCACGGGCGAATGACATTGTCGATCGTGCTCACGACGAGAATTCCCCACAGCACCTGGATCACGGCTTTGATGGGGTGCCCCGTGGCGACGAGGTACACCGCCACTCCACCCCAGGCGAGCGGAGTGCCCATGGGGACCAGCGCGATCAGCGCCGTCGCACAACCGAGGAACACGGCGAAGGGAACGCCAAGAACCAGGTAACCGATCCCGGCAAGAGTACCCTGGGCCAGCGCGGTCAAGAGCGAGCCTTGCACGACCGCGGTTAGAGCGTCGGCGAACCGCGCCAGCACGAGGTCGCGATGGTGTGGCTCCATAGGGAGGAGATCGCGCACCGCCTGGATCATGCGCTCGCCATCCCGCAAAAGAAAAAACAGCGCCACGGTGCAGAGGAAAAAGTCCACCAGAAAGCCCACGACGTTTTTGGCAATCGCGGTCGCCTGGGTGACCAGAAAGCCGCTAATGGCGTTGGTCACCTTTACACCAATGCTGCCCAAATCCACGTTCCACCGCGCAAGCAACGGCTGCACGTGGAGCCAAACATGACCGAGCCGCGAGTTTTCCAGAGACCCGAGCCATTCGCTGAGCTTGCCTTCGGCCACCAGCGCGGCGATCCGCTGGTAGAGCAGCACCGACTCGTTAGCCACCAACGCGAGCAGAACGAGCCCAGGTACAATGACTCCCCCAATGACCAGCGTGGTAAGCGTAAAAGCGGCAAGACCATCCCGTCCCCGCAACCAACGAACCAGGCGGCGCTGGACCGGGTGGAAAATCAGTGCCAGCAAGGCGGCCCATGCAAGCGGTGCCAAAAAGCCCGCGAACATGCGGTAAAGCTGGTAAAGGAGGAAGAGAAAGACGCTAAAAAAAAACGCTGCGAAGAGCTGCGACCGCGTCATTGTCGCCGAGGGTACCAGCGATACGCTGGACTGGCAAATCGCCGCAGCACTTCGCGAGGGCGCAAGATCCAACGATGGCCTCAGCCGGGCAGTTGCGCAGCAACATCATTTTGATCGGCATGCCGGGAGCGGGTAAGAGCGCTGTCGGCCGGTTGCTGGCGCACAAGTTGCGGCGCTCTTTCTTGGATACCGACGTGCTGTTGGCCGAGCGTGTCGGCCAGCCCCTCGGCGACTTTCTCACTAGTTTTGGAGCAGAGAGATTTCGCCAAGAGGAAGAAGCACTGGTTTTGGGGGTCGCTGCCAAGTCGTGCGTTGTGGCTACCGGGGGCAGTGTAGTGTACAGCGTGCGCGCCATGGAGCACTTGCGGAAGCTCGGGATGGTCGTGTACTTGTCCGCGGACTTCCCGGCCTTGGAACGCAGGGGTTTGGACCTCGTGAGCCGAGGGGTCGTTCGGGCTGCGGGCCAGAGCTTGGGCAGCTTACTGGCCGAGCGTGCCCCCCTTTACGAGAAGTTTGCCGATCTCACCATTGACGCGCGTGCAGGCGATCCCGCACAGGTCGCCGAGGAACTGGTGGAGGTCCTTGCCGCGGTACCGACTCGGACTCGGCAGGATCCAGTCACGGGAGGCTGGTGATGAAAGAACGGCTCCGACGAAGCGTAGCGGCATTACGGGCAGCTTTGCGACTCCTGTGGGTAGTGTTGTTGCTGGCCACCGGGTGTGGCGACGATGGCGAGCCGACCGGGTTCGGCGCAATCCCCCAAGGCGGCCGGCATGCGGCGTTCCTCACCGATGCGCAGGGGCGGGCGCTTGTGTTGCGGGGGATGAACGTGAGCGGTTCTGCAAAAGATGACCCATTTCGCATGCCGTGGGTGCGGGCGGAGGACCTAGTTCGCCTGAAACAATGGGGCTTCAACGCCGTACGGTTGCTGATTTTTTGGGACGCGATCGAACCTCACCCGGGAACCTACGACGAGGGATACCTGGCGCGGGTTCGGGAGCGTGTGGATTGGTGCATGGAAGCAGGGTTGTGGGTGGTGCTGGACATGCACCAGGATGTCTACGGGAAGTACGCCAGCGACGGTACCCCGCTCGGCTTCGATGGAGCCCCACCCTGGGCGGCTCGCACAGACGGGCTTCCGCATCGGCTGATCGATCCGTGGGCGCTTACGTATTTGCAGCCTGGCGTGCGGCGAGCCTTCGACAATTTTTGGCAGGAAACAGGTCCGCACGCGGACGTGCAGGCCCACTACATTGCCATGTGGCAGTTTGTCGCCCAGTACTTCCGGAACCACCCGGCCGTGCTCGGGTACGACCTCATGAACGAGCCGTTCGCTGGCAGTGCGGCCTGGGCCCAGTGGGGTCCCCTTAGGGTGGGAGATGCCGAGCGGTCTCGGACGTTCGAGCAGACACGATTCCGCCGTTTCTACGAGCGCTTGATCTCGGCGATTCGAGCGGTGGATCGCGAGAAATGGATTTTATACGAGCCGCTCGCCTTGCCGGTCAACAACGGTGGGCCGTCGTTTTTGGGAAAGCTGGACGACCCGCGTCCAGGTGAGCCCCGCTTGGTCTACGCCCCACATCAGTACGCGATCCAGCCAGAGTTGAACGGCTTTTTCGATCCGAACGTAACGCCAGAGCTCGACGCTTGGTATGAACAGCGGCGGCGGGAGCTGGAACAGTTGCGTGTGCCGATCGTTGTCGGCGAGCTTGGCTTACCCTGGACGGCCAACGGCGATCCGCTCGGTTACTTGCGCAAGGCACTCGCGCTTACCGACGACGTTGCCAGCGGCTGGTTTTACTGGTCGTACGACCCGGGAAACTGGGGGCCAATCTACGGTCCGGAGAGAGCGGAAAGCCCGCTGCTGGACGTTGTCGTTCAGCCCTACCCGCAGCGGGTGGCGGGCATCCCGCTCCAGTGGCAGTTTGACCACGCGACCCGGCGGTTCAGTCTGGAGTTCTCGGACAATCCCCAGATTGGGTTTCCGACGGAGTTGGTCGTGCCGCGGCGGGTGTACCCGAGCGGCTACACGTATCAAGTGGATATGCCTCGCGGGTTGGTGAGCTGGGAGTGGGTCCCCCAGGAGCAGATCTTGCGGCTTGGCTTGTTGCGGCGTGGGGGGCGGAGGCGTGTCACCATCGAGCCACAGCGGGATTGCGATCCTACGGTTGCCTGCGAGAGTGTTCCTTGACGTCCGGCACGGGGGTTGGTAGCAGTCGCACCCGCGGATTGTGCGGCCTGGGACACTTCGAGGCGTGCCCTGGCCCGCAGCCGGATTGGCTCGAAGGCACGTAGCTCAGTGGGAGAGCGCTTCCTTGACGCGGAAGAGGTCGGCGGTTCGATCCCGCCCGTGCCTACTGCTGTTGTCTTTTTTGCGGATTACGCGGATCGGCATGAAAGTGAGCTTCCCGGACGGAACCACGTTGGAGATGGAAAGAGGCATCACTGCGCGCGAAGCGCTCGAGGCTAAGGGTCTGCTCGGACCGGATGTGGTCGCAGCCCGGGTCGACGGGCAGGTCGTGGACCTGAGTCGGCGCCTAGAGCACGACTGCGATGTCGCGCCGGTGTTTGCAGGTAGCCCGGAAGGTTTGGAGGTGATTCGGCACTCCTCCGCGCACTTAATGGCGCAAGCGGTCAAGCGGCTATTCCCGGAAACTCAAGTCACCATCGGGCCGGTGATCGAGAATGGCTTCTACTATGATTTCAGCCGCCAGGAGCCTTTCACCCCGCAGGATCTCGAACGCATCGAGACCGTGATGCGCGAAATCATTCGCGCCGATTATCCCATCGAGCGGGAAGAATGGCCAAAAGAGCGAGCGATCGAATTTTTTCGCAACCAGGGTGAGCATTACAAGGTAGAAATCATTGAAGGCATTCCGGACCCGGTGGTGTCCGTATATAGGCAGGGCGAGTTCACCGACCTGTGCCGCGGACCGCATGTGCCGTCCACTGGTCGCATACCCGCCGTGAAGCTCACGGGTGTGGCGGGGGCATACTGGCGCGGCGATGCGCGCAACGAAATGTTGCAGCGGATTTACGGCACCGCCTGGGCATCGGCGCAGGACCTGGAGGCTTATCTCCAGCGACTGGAGGAAGCCCGGCAGCGCGATCACCGGCGGTTGGGCCAGCAGCTCGACCTATTTTCTTTGCACCCGATTTCGCCCGGGTCGCCGTTCTTCCACCCAAAAGGCACCATAGTGTACAACTTGCTGGTGCAATTCATTCGCGCCCTATACCGCCGCTACGGTTACACAGAGGTCATTACGCCCCTGATCTTTAAAACCGAACTTTGGAAAACCTCCGGCCACTACGACGCGTTTCGGGACGACATGTTTCTCATGAAAGTGGAGGAAGAGGAGTACGGCATCAAGCCCATGAATTGTCCCGGGCACTGTTACCTCTATGCAACACGCAAGTACTCGTATCGAGACCTGCCGGTGCGCTTCGCAGACTTCAGTCGTTTGCACCGGTTGGAGCCATCCGGCACGCTCACTGGTCTGACACGGGTACGGTCCATGGCTCAAGACGATGCCCACATCTTTTGCACGCCCGAGCAAATGGACGAGGAGCTCGATCGTTTTGTGGCCATGACCCGCGAAGTGTACGAGGCTTTCGGGTTCGCCGATGTGCGTGTGAGTGTCCAAACGCGACCGGAAAAATTCTTGGGTCACCCCGAGTTATGGGACCGCGCCGAGGCAGCACTCCAACGGGTTGCGGAACGCACCGGATACCCGGTGGTGACCCTTCCGGGAGAAGGCGCGTTTTACGGCCCCAAGATTGGTTTTGACGTGCACGATGTGTTGCAGCGTTCGTGGACGTTGGCCACGGTTCAGATTGACTGCGCGATGCCGGAACGTTTTGGCCTCGAGTACACGACCTCTGCAGGCACTCCGGCAACGCCGGTCATGTTGCACCGAGCTGTTCTCGGCTCGATCGAGCGTTTCATCGCGATGCTGCTGGAGCACACCGGCGGCAACTTGCCGGCATGGTTGGCTCCGGTACAAGTGCGCGTGCTGACGTTGACGGACCGCCAAGAGGCCTACGGGCGCGAGATTACGGAGCAGTTGAGAACGCAAGGGTGGCGCGCGGAGCTAGACGACCGAAACGAAAAACTCGGTTACAAAATTCGCGAAGGGCAAATGGCGAAGATTCCGTACCTGCTGGTGGTCGGTGACCGAGAAGCGCAACAGGGCACCGTCGCGCCCCGCACACGTGCGGGCGGAAACGAATCGCCGGTACCGCTAGAAACATTTATCGAGCGTTTGCGCCGCGAAGCACAACCGCCGGTGCCGCTGTGAGCATTCGTGAGAAAGGAGTGGTCCTACGATGAAGTTGAAAACCAACCGAGGCGCAGCCAAAAGATTCAAAGTAACAGCCAAAGGCAAGATCAAGCGCCGCAAGGCATACCATCGGCACATCTTGTCGAGCAAAAGCCCCAAGCGAAAGCGCAATTTGCGGCAGGCAACCCTGGTGGACTCCTCGAACGCGAAAGCGATCCGCCGTTTATTGCCTTACGGGTGCTGAGACCGCGCCCTTGTGTGTACCCGACCACGGTGTTAGCAAGCCGCACCTTGTCAAAGGAGAAGGATCATGCCGCGAGCAAAGCGAGGTTTTAAGGCTCGGCGCCGCCGCAAGAAAATCATGAAGCTGGCTAAGGGCTACGTTGGGGGCCGTCGCCGGCAGTATCGGCAAGCTCGAGAAACGGTGGAAAGGGGGCTCTGTTACGCGTATCGGGACCGCAAGGTACGCAAGCGCGAATTCCGCAGCCTTTGGATCGCTCGAATCAACGCGGCCGCCCGCTTGCACGGGTTAAACTACAGCCAGTTCGTCCACGGCCTAGGCAAGAGTGGCGTGCAAGTGGACCGCAAGGTACTGGCGGACATCGCGGTGACGGACCCACAAGCTTTCGGTCATTTTGCTTCCCTGGCGAAGAGTGCTCTTGCGGCAGCGTGAGATATAGGGCAGGAGTCTGAAGCGTTTGCCGTTTGGGACGATAGTCCCACACGGCCGTCCGCTGGGGTTGCGCTACGGCGGGGTGTGCCCCGTGATGATGGAGCGTCTAGAGAGCTTATATCAAGAGGCTTTGGCCGCGCTGCGGCAGGCGCGCTCGAGCTCCGAGGTCGAGCAGTTGCGAGTGCGTTACTTAGGCCGCAACGGCGAGTTGACGCAGCTCGTCCGCTCCTTGCGGGACGTGCCCCCCGAGGACCGGCCGCGAGTCGGAGCGCGGCTCAATGCGATCAAGGATGCTCTGGAGGCGGAGATCGGCGCGCAATTGACGCGGCTGCAATCGGAGGAAGAAGAAGAGAGACTGGCGCGAGAGCGGGTCGACGTCACCGTTCCAGGGCGGCGGCGTGTTTTGGGGGCCTTGCACCCGATCACGCAAACGATCGAAGAGATTGTTGATATTTTCGTGGCGCTCGGGTTCGAGGTCGCCACCGGCCCGGACATCGAGGACGATTATCACAATTTCACCGCACTGAACTTTCCACCGGATCACCCAGCGCGCGATATGCAAGATACCTTTTTCGTGGACGAGGACTACCTGCTGAGAACTCACACCTCGCCCGTGCAGATCCGGGTGATGGAAAGTAGGCAACCGCCGCTGCGCGTCGTGGTGCCCGGCGCCACGTATCGGCACGACGATGACCTGACACACTCCCCGATGTTCCATCAGATCGAGGGTTTCCTGGTGGACGAACGCGTGTCGATGGCTGATCTCAAGGGCGTGCTGACTTACGCCATGCGCGAGTTGTTTGGTCCGGAAACCCGCTTGCGTTTCCGGGCCAGCTTCTTTCCGTTTACGGAACCTAGCGCGGAAGTGGATATTGCGTGTGTCATGTGCGGCGGAAGAGATCGCAGTTGCCGAGTCTGCAAAGGCAGTGGCTGGCTAGAAATCCTCGGTGCAGGTCTGATCGACCCTAATGTGTTCGCTCACGTGGGATACGACCCGGAAAAGGTATCCGGATTTGCCTTCGGTTTGGGTGTGGAGCGCGTTGCCATGCTCAAATACGAGATTCCGGACATCCGCACATTTACGACCAACGACGTCCGTTTCCTCCGGCAGTTCGTTTGAGGCAACCGGACATGCGGGTGAGCTGGAACTGGTTGCAAGAGTTTGTCGAGGTGAGCGAGCCCGTGGAAGCGGTAGCCGAGCGGCTGACGCAAGCGGGACTCGAAGTCGAAAGTATCGAAGTGTTCGGACAGGGATTGGAGCATGTCGTTGCCGGGGAGGTGGTTTCGGTGACCCACCTCCCGGATACGCCGGGCTTCGTGGCCTGTGAGGTGCTGGCAGGTGGCGACCTCCCTCCCGTTGCGGTGATCACGCCATTCCCGGTCCGCGCCGGACAACGCGTGGCGGTGGCTCTCCTCGGCGCCAAGTTGCCGAGCGGAGACGAGGTGCGACTGGTGGAGGTCAGCGGCCGGCGCTCGGAAGCAAGGATTTGTACCGAAGCGGATCTCCGTTTAGGGTCGAACAGCAACGAGCCGTTTTGGCTTCCCGTCGAGGTATCGACCGGCACCCCCATATCCGTGGCTTTGGGCCTGAAGGACACAATTCTGGAGGTGGCCGTCACGCCCAACCGGGGCGATTGTTTGAGCATCTTGGGCATTGCCCGGGAAGTGGCCGCGTTAACCGGGCAGCGGCTGCGTCGGCCCAGGATCCGAGTGGCGGAGCGACTCGGGCCCACTGCAGAGTTTGTTCGTGTGAACATCGCTCCGGATGCGGCCTGCCACCGCTACGTGGCGCGGGTGTTTACCGACGTGCATGTAGGCGCTTCGCCCTTGTGGATGCAGTACCGCCTCAAGGCGGTGGGGCTTCGGCCGGTGAACAACATCGTGGATGTGACCAACTATGTGATGTGGGAGCGAGGACAACCACTGCATGCCTTCGACTACGATCGCCTCCCGGCGCGCGAAATCACCGTGCGGCACGCATCGCAGCGCGAGGAATTCGTCACCTTAGATGGCGAAACCCGTGTCGTGGAACCCGGGGATCTTTTGATCACGAGCGGAGAGAAACCGGTTGCTCTGGCCGGAATTATCGGAGGGGCGAATACCGAGGTCAGTGAGGCAACCCGGCGGGTGTTGCTGGAAAGCGCCTGGTTTTCGCCGCGCACGGTGCGGCGCACAGCAAAGAGGCTGGGTTTGAAAACCGAAGCCTCGTACCGCTTCGAGCGCGGCGTGGACATCGAAGGGGTTTCGGTCGCTGCCGATCGGGCAGGCGCGTTGTTGGGGGAACTGTGCGGCGCCCGCGCCAGCTCCGGGAGGGTGGACGAATACCCGCGCCCTCATGTGCCCGCGCCGCTGGCGGTGCGGCTGGCCAAAGTCGAAGAGCTGCTCGGGGTTTCCGTGGGTCGCCAGGAGATGGTGGGCGCATTGCGGTCCTTGGGATTCGACACGTCGCCTGCGCCCCGCGGAACCGTGACGGTGACGCCCCCGAGTTATCGGCAGGATGTGGAGCGGGAAATTGACGTTGTCGAAGAGGTCGCTCGACTCCTGGGCTACGACCGCCTCCCTGCAACCATGCCGCGCAGTACCCTGGGGGGCAAGGGCCTTGGTCCGCTCGAACGCGCGGCGCGGAATGTCCGCCGGTTGCTGGTGGGCTTAGGTTTGCATGAGGCCATTCCTTTGGCTTTTGCCTCTGCGCAAGAGAATCAGGATTTTGCAGGCATTGTTTCCGGACGGCTGCCCGTGCGGCTCCGTAACCCGCTGTCACGCGAAGATGCGGAAATGCGATTGAGCCTAGTGTCGGGTTTAGTGCGGGCGGCACGGCACAATCTGGCGCAGGGAGCCGAAGCGGTTGCGCTATTCGTTGTGGGCAAGGTGTTTTGGCGAGACGAACAAGGTCCATACCGAGAGCGCCTGCATATAGGAGGGCTCGTGTGCCCGCGGTTTCCGGAGCACGGCATTGGGTGGCGCAGGAAAGTCACGGAGTTTGCGGACATCAAGGGTGTGATGGACACGCTGCTCGAGTTTGCTGCGGCACCTTTGCCACGGTACGAGAGAGCCGAGGGGCTTTCGAGCTTTCACCCTGGCAAGGTCGCTTATGTGAATGTCGAGGGAGAGCGGCTGGCCGTTTTGGGCGCATTGCACCCGAAAATCGAGCGCCGGTACGAACTCGCCTCGCCTTGCTGGGTGTTCGAGCTTGACTTGGAAACCTGCCTCCAGTATCGTCGCGCGCGCTTTTCAGCCAGTGAGCTACCGCGATTTCCGGCCGTAAAGCGCGATTTGGCGATCGTTGTCGAAGAGGGGTTTCCAGCGGGCGCAGTGCTCGATTTGATCCGGCAATGGGAGGCAGGGACGTGTATCGTCGAAGCTGTGGAGCTTGTGGACGAGTACATCGGTCCTCCGATTCCGGCTGGACACAAAAGTTTGACCTATTCGGTTTGGTACCGTTCGCCTGGGCGCACCTTGACCGATCCAGAAGTCAACGATGTGCACACTCGGTTGATGGAGGCATTGGTGGATCGGTTGGGTGTTCGCCCGCGGTGACCACAACTAGGTCGACGAGCGGGGAGGCCGAGTGACTGTAACAAAAGGCGACATTATTGAGCGCGTTTGTGCTCGGCTTCATTGTTCGCGCGGTGAGGGGGCCGAACTCGTAGAAGCGGTTTTCGAGATTATCAAACATCGCCTGGAACAAGGCGAGAAAGTCAAGATCTCTGGCTTTGGGAACTTCACGGTTCGGGAAAAACGGCCTCGGCGGGGGCGCAATCCGCAAACCGGTGAGGAAATCATCATTCGCGGGCGGCGGGTGCTCTCCTTCAAACCAAGCCACGTGTTCAAACGAGCCGTAAATCACCGGCTTACGCGGAATCGCACGGCACGAGCCGTGGAGGGGGCGTAACAGGTCTTCGGGGGCGTCAAAGAGATGGCTCGGAGCCGACAAATTCGTACGCCAGGCGCGATGCCTCGCGGATGCCCGTCGGGTTCCAAGCTCCTACGTGCGGCACAGCCATTGCTGGATCGTCGGGCGGAGTGACCGGTATGATTCACGATTCCTGTGCTGCTTCTGTCGTCGGTGAGGTTGCCCGCGCGCTGCTGTTGGCTCGAGTCTTTTGGGGCACCCAGTCAAAGGTCCCGGTGAAAGACCTCAGTGAAATGGTTGCGGTAGCCGAAACCACGTTGCGCCGTGTGCTCTACGTATTTTATCGCCGGAAGTGGATTTGGTACGACAACGACCGAGGACTGGTCGGCCTCACCGAAGGTGGTGCGGCCGAGTTGGCAGGGCAAACGGGCGTTCCTAAGGAGTTGCTCGACCTGGGATGTGCCCGTTAGTTCCTTGTCGCCACTTTTCACCCGCGACCATGCTCGCTATATGCGGGCTCGCCTCCATAACGGGGCGAGGTGTTTAGAGGAGATCGGGGCGTAGCGCAGCCTGGTAGCGCACTCGCTTGGGGTGCGAGTGGTCGTGGGTTCAAATCCCGCCGCCCCGATGTTCGGCCGCGGGGCCCGTACTTTGTTTGCTGAAACTCCCTGACCTTGTTACCTTGCGCGCGTGGCTATTTTGGTGAGCAACGACGACGGAATCGCGGCCGCGGGGCTGCAGGCGTTGGTGGCGGCGCTAGAGTCGCTGGACGAGGTGTGGGTCGTGGCTCCGGATCGCAACCAGAGTGCCGTGAGCCACGCACTCACATTGCACCGTCCGCTGCGGATCGAGCCGGTGGCCGAGCGGCGTTTCAGTGTGGATGGAACACCCACGGATTGTATTAACCTTGCGCTGAACGCGGTGCTGCCGGAGCGGCCACGGCTCGTCGTTTCCGGCATCAATCACGGCGCCAATCTCGGGGAGGACGTGACTTACTCCGGGACGGTTTCCGCCGCCATGGAAGCGACTTTGCTGGGTGTGCCTGCCATTGCCGTATCCTTGATGGGAACCGAAGAGTTCGACTTTAGGGCTGCGGCCGAGTTTAGCCGTGCGTTGGCCGCGACGGTGATGGCGGAAGGACTTCCTCCCGACACGTTGCTCAACGTGAACATTCCGCCTGGGCCGCGCGAGGGTATCAAGGGATACTTACTTACCCGACAGGGCAAGCGCCGCTACAGCGACGTGATTGTGGAGAAAGTCGATCCCCGCGGAAAAAAATACTACTGGATCGGCGGTGGGGAGATGAACTTCGTGGCCGCGGAAGGAACGGACTTTGCCGCGGTCCATTCCGGCTACATTTCGATTACTCCCTTGCACTTGGATTTAACGAACTACGCCTCGCTCCAGCGGCTGGCCAACCTCCACATCGAGTGGCCTTGATGGGTGCGTTTTCCCGAGCGCTACCGAGCCTCTGCATCGGGCGGCTCAGAGCGGCCGATGCCATCAATCCAGGCCACACGCAGACTTGACCGCATTGGATAGATACTTGGCCTCGCGCCGAAAGCGTTCATAAAAATCCGGGTGCAACTGAAACCACTCCCGCGGCGCAAGATTGCCTTTTTCGTGGTTACAACGCTTGCAGGCGACGACCTTGTTCGACTTGTTGTCGAGAACGCGTCGCGGAAGGCGAAAGTCACGCCAGCGCGAGATAGGGATCACATGATCCACGGTGAGCTCGCTCTGGCTTCCGCAGTACACGCAGCGTGTTCGCATCTTCGTGTGCTTGGCCATGTCTGTTTCCCCCTTCCTTTCGCTAGCGAGTTGGGTCGGGCTGACAGAACATTGGACTTCCCTGCTCCCTGATGTTGGCGAAATGTTCTGAAAGGGCTTAAGCGGGCGCAAGAGAGGGGCCCTTCGTGGCAATATTGCCTGGTACGGCACACGCAAAGCCCCATGCTGTGGGCGCGTACCCGATAACCAAGTCAACGCCCTGGAGCGGGCTACTCGACTCCGCCGCAACAGGTAAAAAATCGCGCGCGACAGTGGCGCCCAAAAGCGGTATGATTTGGGTGCACGCGAGGGGAAAGCAACAGGTGGCGACTATGGGTGCGAGTCGGAATGGGTGGAGAGGGTCGCCTGCCAGGGCAGCGGGCATGGTGTTCTTGTTGGCGGCCGTAGCGATGGCCAGCGGGTGTGGTGGAAGCGCGATTTATCGCGTACGTCGGGGGGATACCCTCGCTGCCATTGCGGCACGCCACGGAGTGTCCATTGCGGAACTGGCTCGGACAAACCGTCTGAGCGATCCCAATTGCATTCTTGAGGGTCAAGAACTGCGTATCCCAAAACGCAAAAGAGATGTGAGCTCTTCGGCGGCACGCGGCATGAGGCCGCGGGGCGGCAACGTCCCCTCGCTGAGCCGAAAGTTTCTATCCCGTTGGCAAGGGCGGCTTCATTGGCCCGTACCAGACGGCGAGATTTCTTCGGTGTATGGCGTAAGGTTCGGCTCCCTCCACACCGGAGTGGATATTCACGCTCCGGTGGGAAGCCGCGTGGAAGCTGCGGCAGATGGCGAGGTCGTCTTTGCAGGAGAATTGCGGGGATACGGACTCACAGTGATCCTGCTGCATGAAGGGGGCTTGACAACGCTTTACGCCCACAACCAGCGCAACCTCGTGCGAGAAGGGCAGCGCGTCAAACGCGGTCAAAGCATTGCGCGGGTTGGAACGAGCGGGCGCACCACCGGCCCGAACTTGCATTTCGAGGTGCGCTACAACAAACTCGCCTTTGATCCGGCTTTAGTTCTTCCGGTGCGGACACTGGCCGAACCACGCCGCCAGAGTCCATGGGGCGGATAAGGTTGCCCTTGTTGGCTCGCGACTGGTTCTGATAGAGGCAGCGCCGTATGGAACAAGCCGTCAGGGCGCCCGAGCTTCGTCGTTGGATCCGCGACATTCCGAACTTTCCCAAGCCCGGAATTGTTTTTCGCGACGTCACTCCACTGTTGGCGCATGGGCCAGCGTTTCGCAGTGCGGTGGATCTGCTGGCCAGCCCCTACAAAGGGGGTGTGGACGTGGTGCTGGGGATCGAGTCCAGAGGGTTCATCTTCGGCGCTGCCGTCGCGTATGCTCTCGGTGCCGGGCTCGTCGTGGTACGCAAGCCAGGAAAACTACCCGCTGAAAAGATCCGCGCTGCATACGAGCTGGAGTACGGCACAGACGCTTTGGAGATCCACCGCGATGCCTTCGAAGGTGCCACGCGCGTACTGATCGTGGACGACCTGTTAGCCACGGGTGGAACAGCCAGCGCCGCCTGTGAGCTCGTCGAGCGACTGGGTGGCGAAGTGGTGGCGTGCGCGTTTGTCATCGAGCTCACGGCGCTCGGCGGACGCCAGCGGCTGGCTCCCCGACAGGTGTTGTCGTTGATCCAGTATTGAAGATTGGGGCAAGGTCATGGCCAAGACGCGGACCGAGCGCGATTCGATGGGCGAGATCGACGTGCCCGCGGAAGCTTACTACGGGGCCTCGACCGAGCGGGCGCGCCGCACATTTCAGGTTTCTTCACTGCGTTTTAGCCGTCGTTTCTTGTGGGCCTTGGGTTTGGTCAAGGCGGCTGCAGCGCGCGTAAACACGAGCCTGGGGTTGCTGCCAGCGGAAGTGGGTGAGGCCATCGAGAAAGCCGCACTCGAAGTTGCCGGAGGCAAGTTCGATGCGGAGTTCGTCGTGGACGTGTTTCAAACTGGTTCGGGAACGTCCACGAACATGAATGCAAACGAAGTGATTGCAACCCGTGCTCGTGAGCTGCTGGGACGCGACCGAGCCGATCGGGCTGCTGTTCATCCGAACGATCACGTGAATCTGGGTCAGAGTACCAACGACGTGTTCCCGACCGCTATTCATGTTGCCGCGCTGGCGGAACTGGAGCGCCACACCCTTCCCGCCATGGCGGAATTGGCGGATGCCTTCGAGCAAAAAGCCACCGAGTTTTCGGCCATTGTCAAAGCCGGGCGCACGCATTTGCAGGATGCAGTGCCCATGACCTTGGGTCAGGAATTTTCTGGCTACGCGAGCGTGATTCGACATGGAATCGTGCGCTTGGAAAATACGCGCTTGCACGTGGCCGAGCTGCCCCTCGGGGGCACCGCAGTGGGGACGGGTTTAAACGCGCATCCGGAATTCGCGCCGCGGGTGATTGCGGAACTCCGCCGGCTAACCGGGCTCATGTTTACGCGTGCGAAAAATGCTTTTGAAGCCTTGCAGCAGCGGGATGCGGCGGTCGAGCTCTCGGGTGCCGTTCGCACGGTCGCCGTGGGCTTGATGAAAATCGCCAACGATTTACGGCTGCTCAGCTCTGGACCGCGGACGGGTTTCGCCGAGATCGAGTTGCCGGCGACTCAACCCGGTTCGAGCATCATGCCGGGCAAGGTCAACCCCGTGGTTCCCGAGGCCGTAAATATGGTGTGTGCCCGCTTGATCGGAAACGACGCCACGATCGCCATTGCGGGCCTCAACGGCAACTTGGAGTTGAACACCATGATGCCGATCTTGGCGTATACGCTGTTGGATAGTTTGGAGCTTCTGGGTAACGCCGCCCGCTTGCTCGCGGAAAAGTGCGTTCGTGGAATTCGGGCGGATGCAGAGCGTTGCCGGCAACATGCCGAGAGATCGTTGGCTCTCGTCACCGCCGTGGCGCCGCGGATTGGCTACGACGAAGCGGCGCGCATTTACAAGCTGGCGCTGGAACGCGATCTCTCGATTCGAGAGGTCTTGCGCGCGGAGGGGAAGCTGAGTCCAGCAGAAATCGAGGAACTGTTGGATTTGGAACGCATGACTCGGGGCGGCCGAGTTTAAGCTGGCGGCATGGCGCGGAAACGGTTCGCAGCCGCTTGGACGAGTTTGCTCGCCGCGGCGATTTTCGGAGGGCTCCGCATCGCGGGCTGCGCCCAACTGCACTTGCTCGAAGAACGGGTGCTGGATTACCGCCTGAAAACACGTGCTGCCGTATCGGTCGCTGATCCCAGCATCGTCATCGTCGCCGTCGACGACGTGAGCATCGAGCAAGTGGGCCGCTGGCCATGGCCACGCAGCACCATGGCCAACTTGCTGCGCCGGGTCGCACAAGCGGAACCTCGGGTGGTGGGCGTAGACATCGTGCAGTCGGAGGCCAGCCAAGGAGCGCGGGGAGCAGAGGAGGATCGGGAGCTGGCCGCCGCCCTCGCGCAGGCGCCTGTATTCGTCCTCGGGTACTTTCTGGATTTCGAGCGGCCCGCTTCGACAGTACCGCCCGCGGAGCTGTTGCGAACATACGACGTTGTGCGGATGCGCTCGCGCCGCGCGTTGCAGTGGATACCGCCGCGCGGTCGTGTCGTGCCCGCCATGACCGCCAATCTCCCCGAGTTCAGTCGCGCTGCGCGTGATCTCGGTTATTTCAACTTCCTGCCGGACGCCGACGGTACCATCCGGAGAGTTCCGCTGGTGCTGCGTTACGGAGAGGAACTCTTGCCTCCCCTTTCGCTGGCCGTGCTGCGGCAGGCCACCGGGAAGCCCGCGGCAATCACGCTGGGCGATACCGGCGTGGAGGAAATCGCGCTGGGCGATGTGCCGATTCCAGCGGATCGGACTGGTTCTCTCAGGGTCGATTTTTACGGACCAGGTCGCAGCTTTGCTCACATTTCCGCGGTGGACGTCTTGCGGCAGCACGTGGATCCGGAAAGGCTGCGCGGCAAAATCGTTTTGGTCGGGGTGACGGCGACAGCCGTGTACGACCAGCGTGTCACGCCTCTCGATCCGACTTTCCCGGGGGTGGAAATCCACGCCAATGTGATTGCCAACGTGTTGCAGCGTCGCTTCCTGGTCGAGCCGGTTTGGGCCGGGTTGGCTGAAGTCCTGGCGCTGTTGGGGATCTCATTCGCTACCGGTTGGCTGGTTGCACGCGCCCGCGGAGTCATGGGTGCACTCGGAGCCTTGAGTGTCATCGTTGGGTACCTGGGGCTGTGCGAGTGGTTGCTGCGATCCCACGGGCTCGTATTGGGGATGCTCGCGCCGACATCCGCCGCGCTGCTGACGCTCACGGGCGAGAGCGTACGGCGTTACCTTTGGGAAGAAAGGGAGCGGCGCAAAATGCGACGCGCGCTGGAACTGTATTTGAGCCCGGCAGCGGCAGCGCTGGTGAGTGAACACCCGGAGCGACTGAGCCTCGGCGGAGAGAAGGTTGAATGCACGGTGCTGTTCTCGGATGTGAAAGATTTCACCAGTTTGGCGGAACAGTTGCCGCCGGAAACCCTCGTGGAGCTGTTGAACTCTTACCTCGGCGCCATGACCAAGGTCGTGTTTCGGTACGAAGGCATGCTCGACAAGTACATTGGCGACGGGATCATGGCCGTGTGGGGCGTGCCCCTGGCGAGGGAAGATCATGCAGCCGCCGCTTGCCGCGCTGCCTTAGCGATGCAGAAGCAGTTGGATCGTTTGCCGGGGTGGCAGGAAAAAGGCTGGCCGCATTTACACGTTCGGATTGGAATCAACTCCGGGCCAGTTGTGTTCGGCAATATGGGCTCTGCAGACCATCTCAGCCTTACGGTCGTGGGCGATAACGTCAACCTGGCGGCGCGCTTGGAGGGGCTCAATAAGCTCTATGGAACTGGAATCCTCATCGCTGAAACCACCGCTCGGGCCCTGCCCCCGGAGTTTTTGGTGCGCGAAGTGGATACGGTGCGGGTGAAGGGTCGAGAGCAGGCTGTGCGGGTGTTCGAGCTGATCGCAGAGCATCGCGCCCACGTCAGCGAGGAGACCCACCGGATGCTGGCGCAGTTCGCGGAAGCTTTGGAACGATACCGGCGCGGAGATTTTGCTGCAGCGTTGCGAGGCTTCGCAGCGCTCGCGAACGGACCCGTTCAGGACCGAGTGGCCCAGTTTTTCCTGGCTCGATGCCGGGCGTTCCTCGAAGATCCGCCGGCGACGTGGGACGCGGTGACGAGTCTGGACGAAAAGTAAGTTGCACGTGTATTCCCGCACACTGCCACCGGGTCAAGCGCTCCACGTTTGCAGTACGCGCATGTAGTTTCCACGCTCGAAAGCTGCCGGATTTGGGCAACGGGCGAGACTCAAACACCCTCGCAGCTCCTGGATCGAGCCGTAACCGTGTTCTTCCATCCAAAGCTTCAAGTTGCGCAAAACCTTCGAGAGGTGCTCGGGCCCAAACTGCAGAAGCGCAGAGACCATTTGCACAGCATCTGCCCCTGCCATGAGCGCCTTGATGACATCGGGGACGGTGTGGATGCCGCCGGTGGCCGCCAACGAGGCCTCCAGTTGTGGGCGCAAGATGGCTAGCCAGTGCAAGCGCAGGAGGAGTTCACTGGAGTCGGACAATTGTAAGCGCGGTGCGACTTCCAGGGCCTCGATATCGAAGTCTGGTTCGTAGAAGCGATTGAACAGTACCAGTCCTTGTGCGCCGCGTTGGACCAAGGCGGAAGCAAAACACGGGAGTGCGGAGTAGAACGGCGACAGTTTGACAGCAATGGGGATTTTTACCCGCTCGCGCACTGCGGTGAGAATATTGAGGACGCGGCCCTCCACCGCCTCCGCCGTCTCGTGGGGATCTGCCGGCACGTGATAAATGTTCAGTTCCAAGGCGTCGGCCCCTGCTTGCTCGATGAGCTCGCTGTAGCGCAACCAACCTGCAGGGGTTACCCCGTTCAGCGACGCAATAACCGGAATGTCAACCGCGCCCTTGATGCGGCGGATTTGTTCCAAGTACTGCTCCGGCCCCAATGCAAACAGGTCCGGTCGTGGAAAGTAAGAAAGCGCCTCGGCGTACGTTTCGGCGTGAACGTCCATGCTCCAAATGGCGCTTTGTTGTTCGAGTTCGATTTGTTCTTCGAAGAGCGAGTGCATGACGATCGCTGCCGCCCCAGCATCTTCGAGGCGCCGGACCGTATCGAGGTCGCCGACTAGAGGCGATGCTCCAGGCATGAGTGGGTGTTCCAACGGCAAGCCCAGATAATTTGTGCGGAGATCGATCATGGCAATCCTCCGTCACCGTGCGTATCGGACGAGAGTGGGAGTTTGAGGCGGGCGATTTGTTCATACAGGCGAAAGCGCCGCAAAATTTCGTTTTGCTCTTGTTCCATGAGGGAGCGAAAGCGTTCGCGGTTGGTTTGCTCTACCATGCGAAACCGCGCTTCTTGGTAAGCAAATTCCTTCAGGGGCAGGCGCGGCTCGGGCATATCAATTTGTAAAGGGTTCTCGCCCTTTGCAATGAGGCGAGGGTCGAACCGATAAATCGGCCAGTAACCAGATTGTACGGCCCGTCGTTGTTGGTCCGCGCCAAAAGCAAGATCGTACCCATGTGCGATGCAGTGGCTGTAGGCGATGAGCAAGGAAGGGCCGGGGTACGCTTCGGCTTCGAGGAATGTACGCAGTGTGTGCTGGTCGCGGGCCGCGAAGGCGATTCGCGCAACGTAAACATTGCCATAGGCCATGGCGATCAACCCTAGGTCTTTTTTGGGTGTTGCTTTACCGGCAGTGGCGAATTTGGCGGCCGCCCCTAAAGGTGTGGCCTTCGATTGCTGTCCTCCCGTGTTCGAGTACACCTCGGTATCGAGCACGAGAATGTTGACGTTAGCGCCAGAGGCCAGCACATGATCCAAGCCTCCAAAACCGATGTCGTACGCCCAGCCGTCTCCGCCGATGGCCCAGACGCTTTTCTTGACGAGGTAGTCGGCGATCTCGGCCAGAACACGTGCTTCCGGGCGGTGTTGCAGTCGCTCTAATCGCGAGCGCAGCTCGGCGACTCGCTCGCGTTGTGCGGCGATTTCGGCCTCGGTGTGTTGCTCGGCTTCGAGCAAGGCGCGAACCAGCTCTCCACCGAGTTCCGTGCGGAGTCGACAAAGAAGCATGCGGGCAAGGTCGCCGAGGTGGTCCACCGCCAGGCGCATGCCAAGCGCAAATTCCGCGTTATCCTCGAACAGGGAGTTGGACCACGCCGGGCCTCGGCCCGACGAGTTCGTGGTGTACGGAGTCGTGGGAAGGTTGCCCCCGTAGATAGAGGAGCAGCCCGTAGCGTTGGCGATGAGTAACCGATCGCCAAAGAGCTGGGTGAGTAGCTTAATGTATGGTGTTTCCCCGCAGCCGGCACATGCTCCGGAGTACTCGAACAACGGATCCAGGAACTGTGAAGTCTTCACGTCCAGGTGAAGCTGGCGGCGATCCGGTTCCGGCAGGGAAAGGAAGAATTCGTAATTGCGCCTCTCCCGTTCGACTAGCGGCGGCTGTGCGGCCATTTCCAAGGCTTTGTGGCGTGGATTGCTGCGGTCCTTTGCCGGGCAAATGGCGTAACAGAGGCGGCATCCGGTGCAGTCTTCTGGGGCTACTTGGATGGTGTAAGAATGCTGGGGAAATTCGTGCCCTTTGTAGGGAACCGCGACAAAGGATTCGGGGGCTGCGTGTAACGCCTCGGTGGGAAAAACCTTTGCGCGGATTGCCGCGTGCGGGCAGACCAGCGCACATTTGTTGCACTGGATGCACACGGCCGAATCCCAAACGGGAATTTCCAGGGCGATGTTCCGCTTCTCCCATTTCGACGTGCCCGTTGGCCACGTTCCGTCAACGGGAAACACGCTCACAGGAAGTTGGTCGCCGAGGCCGCTCAAAAGTGCCGCGGTGACTTCTCGCACAAACGGGCGCGGGTCGAGAACGGCAGGTGGCGTACAGCGGCGAGTTGCAGAGACTTCTCCCAACGGCACGGGGTCAAGGTGGTCCAGCGCAGCATCGACTGCAGCAATGTTGCGCGCCACGGTTTTTTCACCGGAGCGACCGTAGGTGTCCACAATGGCTTCCTTTACGGCTTCGTAGGCCTCGGCGAGGGGTAACAGCGCCGCGAGTTTGAAAAAACAAATTTGCATGATGGTATTGATGCGACCGCCCAAGTCAAACCGTTGGGCCAGTTGGTGTGCATCGATCGTGAAGAGCTTTAGGCCACGTTCGAGAGCAATGGATTGGGCCTCGAAGGGGAGTTGGCTCCATAGCGCTTCCGGTGCAAACGGCGCGTTGAATAACACGGTTGCCCCGGGGGCGGCTACTTCGAGAAGATTCTGCCGCTCGAGAAGAGAGAAACGATGGCAGGCGACGAAATTGGCGCTGCGAATCAGGTACGCCGAGCGGATGGGTCGCGGAGAAAAGCGTAAGTGGGATACTGTGACCGAGCCGGACTTTTTGGAGTCGTACACAAAGTACGCCTGCGCCCACAGTGGAGTGCGCTCGCCGATAATTTTCACGGAATTTTTGTTTGCGCCCACGGTGCCGTCGGAACCGAGTCCGAAAAAGATGCCCCGCCATACGTCGTCGGGCTCCGGTGCGGCTGGTTCGGACACGGGCAAAGAGAGGTGGGTGACATCGTCAACGATTCCGACTGTAAAGCGGTGCCGGGGCCGGGGGCGCGCCAATTCGTCAACGATGGCCCGGACCATGGCCGGCGAAAACTCCTTTGAAGCCAGACCGTAGCGGCCGCCGATGATCCGGGGCAAAGGTCGCTCCGGAAACCGTTCCGTCCACGAGTGAATGAGTGCGGCGGCAATTTCTTGGTACAGCGGCTCTCCGCTCGATCCCGGCTCTTTCGTCCGATCCAAGATAGCCATTGCCTCGACGGTCTCGGGCAGCGTGTCGAGAAAGTCCGCCGCCGAAAATGGGCGGAAGAGTCGTACGCGCACAAGCCCAACGCGCTCCCCGCGGGCTGCCAGCTCCTCCACGACCTCGGCGGCGGTCTCGCATGCCGAGCCCATCGCTACGATCACCCGTTCTGCGGCTGGATGTCCGTCGTATTGGAAGAGGTTGTATTTGCGGCCTGTGACTGTGGCAAAACGTGCCATTATGTTTCGAAGGATGCGGGGCAAGGCATCGTAAAACGGATTGACCGCCTCGCGAGCTTGGAAATAAGTGTCCGGATTGTGCGAGGAACCGCGCAAGACGGGCCGGTCGGGGGTCAGGGCGCGCGCCCGGTGGGCGGAGACGGCGTCGTGTGGGATTAGAGCCAAAAGCTCTTGGTCGCTTACAGGATAGATCTTGGCCACCTCGTGCGAGGTCCGAAATCCATCGAAGAAATGGAGAAAAGGGACGCGACTTTCGAGCGTTGCTGCGTGAGCGATGCAGGCGAGATCCTGCGCCTCCTGGACGGAGGCACTGCAGAGCAGTGCGAAGCCAGTCGGGCGGCAGGCCATCACATCGGAGTGGTCGCCAAAAATAGAGAGGGCATGCGTAGCCACCGTCCTTGCCGCAACGTGCATGCAAAACGGAGTCAGTTCACCCGCGATTTTGTACAGATCGGGGATCATCAAAAGGAGCCCCTGAGAGGCTGTGAATGTGGTGGCCAGCGCCCCCGCTTGGATTGCACCATGGATCGCTGCGATCGCGCCCGCTTCGGACTGCATCTCGATCACTCGTGGCACTGTTCCCCACAGGTTTCTGCGGCCGAGGGCGGACCATTCATCCGCCCATTCCCCCATCGGAGAGGCCGGGGTGATGGGATAAATCGCGATAATTTCGCTCAGCCGATACGCGACGGAGGCCACCGCTTCGTTGGCATCCATCGTCGCCGTTTTGGTTGCTGGTGCCGTCATGGTGCCCCCAGGTGTATCCCTTGCGGCGATCGATGCCTAGACGCCTTCGGTGGGCTCAAACGTTTGCGGATGTCGAGTGGCCCGTTACTGCGATCCCGACGCCACGTGTTCCAGCGCCCACGGCAAGACGAGGAACAATTGCACCGCGTCAAAGGTCCCATGCGCGATCATGCTGGGAAGCAAGTGGCGGGTACGGTGGAACAACCATCCGAGAAACAGCGACACGGTGAACACGCCGACCACGAGCAGAGGCATCCCGTAGCTGAGGTGGCTCGCCGCAAAGCAGATGCTCGATAGAACCAGCCCCAGCCGAGGTTGCAAAAAGGCTCGGAAAAAGGCTTCTTCGACGGTCATCGCGACGACGACCACGGTAGCTTTTTGGGCGGCCGACAACTCTACGAACCAGAACAAGGCTGGGGGAATCTCGACGAGAGCCTCGGACGGCCGAAGTTTGATCCAGATGCTGCCGACGGTTCCGACGGCGATCACTGTCGCAGCCCATGCAGCCAAACCCCCGACCAACCCGAGCAAGGCGCGGCTCCGCAGCATATCGGTGGTGCGCTCCAAGTACAGAAAGGCAGGCAAAGTTTCTCGACCCTCGAGCCGCCACCACAGGACTAAAAACACCGCCAGCAGCGCGTGCCCAACAAACAGCAGAGGAAACTCTTCCGCGCTCGGTGCGAAGCTGTCCCCCGTCTCGTAGGAGGCAGCGGGTAAGAAGACAACAAGCGCGAGGACGCTGACCCAAAGGATGAAAGCCGCCAGCCGCCGTGGCGGGGTGGAAAATTCCCTCGAGTATGGCGCAATTCCGGAACCCCAGAGAATGGCGGTGAAGAGCAGGCTCAGCGCAAAGGCGATGAAGATGGGACTCATATGAGGGCCAAGACTCAGCCCTTCAGTTCATCGGCACGACGGATAATCTTGCTGACAAGGCCGTACTCCAACGCCTCCTCCGCGGACATCCAAAAGTTCCTTTCCGTGTCCCGCTCCACACGTTTGAGGGGCTGCCCTGTTTTTTCGGCAATGATTCGGCTCAGACGAGCACGCATTTTGAGAATTTCCTGGGCCTCGATCTCCAGGTCCGTGGCGCGTCCTCCGGCGGTGCCCGCCGGTTGGTGCAAGAGGAAGCGGGTGTTGGGCAGGCAATAGCGGTCGGATTTCTCTGCGGCCAAAAAAATGTGTGCGCCGGCACTGGCCACCCATCCAGTGCCAATCATGCGCACGCGCGGCCGGATGAATGTGAGGATGTCGTAAATGGTATCGGCGGATTCGACATGCCCGCCAGGCGAGTGCACAAATACCGTGATGTCTTCATCGGAAACCGAAGCCAGGGCGAGAGCCTGGGCCACCACGGCATGGGCTAGAGGCATGGTGATTTCCCCGCAAATAATGATCGTGCGGGTTTCGAACAGCCTTTGGGCAATCGCCTTGACGACGCCGCGCGCTTCAGCCGGCACAGCGTTGCCGAGTACCTGCAAGTCGAATGAATGCATCTCGGATTGGTCCATGGGAAGCATCTAGAGGAGCTCCCCTGTCCCGGCAACGTCAAAGTGCCATCATGCACTCCTGGCTTGCCCCGGCGGGGATTCTGTGGTTCGTCAGCGCCTGCACCTATGCTGTATCTTCACGAGACGATTGCCATCCGCGGCGATGGAGCGACGCGCTACATGGATGGCGTGCTCGAGCGTGCCCGCTATTCGGAAAGTGCCGGCATTTCGCGGCTAGTCGGCACCTGGCGCGTCGTGGGAAGTACCGGTCGGTGGCCGAGCGTGGTCAATTTATGGGAGATGGATGGCTGGATGCACTGGTCCCGTACACTGGAGCAACAGTTTCACCCAAGTGCACGGGATCCACACCTGGGCGCTTGGTGGAGCCGGATGACTCGGTATCGCCACGGCGGCTTGGATCGGATTCTCGAACCGGCAAAATTTTCTCCGACACGTTCGGAGCTTGTGTTCCGAGGCACCAAGGGTTGGGTGACACAGCAGGAGCGCTACCGCGTGGCACCACCACTCGTTTCCGCGCTCCTCGAAGCGGTGGAGGTCGCGCTCGTACCCTGGATGCAGTCCCGCACCCTAGAGCTGGTTGGAGCTTACTTCGCACCGATGCGCCCAGGGGAGGTTTTCGTTCTTTGGAGCGCTCCCGACTTCGCTGCGCTTTGCCGCTGGTGGGAGGAGCGAGGACATTGCTCCGCTTGGAACGCCTGGACAACGAAACTCGAGGAATGGGGGGCACGGGTTGCCATTTCCTGGCTCGTACCTTTCCCGGGTACGACGCTGAGCCCGGAGACCAGAGAATGAATTCGGGAGAGGGAAGGCCCGGGGCCGTGGGCCCCGGGGCGTTGAGGGAGGGGAGGGGGAGCTGGTGGGCGGGGGGAGGGGCCCACCAGCTCGGCAGCTTGCGGAGGGGGGATCCGCTTTGGCTGCACGGGCACTCGACGCGCTGCGCTAAAAATTATTCAAATGCGAACGGTTTCTTGCGCGGGGATAGCGAGGCGGTTGGCGATGGCAGCGCCTGACTGGCTGGCCTTGGGGCTTGGGAATCCAGGCGAAGAGTACGAAGGCACGCGCCACAATATTGGTTTCGAAGTTATCGACCTCCTGGCCGAACGCTACGGCGTGAAACTGACGCAACGCCTGCCCTCTCTCGTTTATGGGCGAGCGCTGGTGGCGGGGACAGAAACCATTTTGGGAAAACCCCGAACGTTCATGAACCTCTCGGGTGCGGCGGCGCGCGAGGCTGCGCGCCAATGGCGCTTATCGCCGCAGCAGTTCATCGTCATTTTAGACGATGTGGCCCTTCCGCTGGGGCGCATCCGGGTGCGTAAGCGGGGCTCGGATGGCGGCCATAAGGGGTTGCGCTCCGTAATCGAGGCCCTCGGCAGTCAAGAGATTCCCCGCGTCCGCGTAGGAATCGGCCAACCCCGAGGCGACGGAATGGTGGACTATGTGTTGGGTCGGTTTAGCCGCAGCGAGTGGCCACTCGTGGCGGAAGCCATCGAGCGAGCGGCCGATGCCGTCGAAACGATCATCCGCGATGGGGTGGAGGTTGCGATGAACCGATTCAATCCGCGCGGTGCGGGTTGACAGGAAGCGCCAGCGCGGGTAAAGATCGCCGGCACCGGTTCCTTTAATCTGGTCCAGTGAGGCCAGGAAGGACGATTGATGAAGAGCGCGAAAAGTCAGCCCAAAAAGCCAAATCCAGCCCCCTCACGCCGAGGGGGCTTTTTTTTGCCGCCGGAGGCGTCGTGGGTGGAGAACGTGTGATTTTGGATGCGCGCGGGATTGACCGCGCGCTGACGCGCATCGCCCATGAAATCGTCGAGCGCAACAAAGGAGTCGACGACCTCGCCCTCATTGGCATACGCTCGCGAGGCGTGCACTTGGCGGAGCGGTTGCGGCGCAAGTTCGGCGAGATTGACGGCGCGCAAGTACCCATGGGAATCATGGACATCACGCTGTACCGCGACGACTTGAGTCGCAGCCAACAACAACCCGAGGTCAAAGGAACACAGGTGGACTTCCCGATTGACGACCGGCGTGTCGTCCTGGTGGACGACGTGCTCTTCACGGGGCGCACGGCTCGCGCGGCGCTCGACGCACTCATGGACCTGGGCCGGCCGAGCCAGGTGCAACTTTGCGTGTTAGTGGATCGCGGGCATCGGGAACTTCCGATCCGCGCGGATTACGTGGGAAAAAACTTGCCCACTGCACTGGACGAGGAAGTGCAGGTGCGGTTGGTGGAAAGCGACGGGAGGGACGAGGTCGTGCTCGTCCAGCGGGGAGGATGACATGGAATTTTCGCGGCGTCACCTGCTCGGGCTCGAAGACTTTAGCCGGGAAGAAATTCTGTTTTTCCTCGATACCGCTGCCTCGTTCAAGGAAATTTCCGAACGGGATATCAAGAAGGTGCCCACCCTTCGTGGCAAGACCGTAGTCGGGGCGTTTTTCGAGCCGAGTACACGTACGCGCGTGTCGTTCGAAATTGCCGCGAAACGGATGAGCGCGGACTTTGTGAGCCTGAGTGGCACGGTCAGCAGCGTGGCCAAGGGAGAAACTCTCCTGGATACGGCACGCAACCTGGCTGCGATGCAGCCGGACGTGATCGTTCTCCGGCATCCGAGCGCGGGTGCCGCGCATTTATTGGCCAAACACCTTGACTGCGCTGTGGTCAATGCCGGCGACGGGGCCCATGAACACCCCACACAGGCACTTTTGGATCTGCTCACGATCCGAGAGCGCAAGGGGCAGTTTGAAGGACTCGTGGTTGCCATTGTCGGGGACATTCTGCACAGCCGAGTTGCGCGCTCGAACTTGTACGGATTGCGGGCGCTGGGCGCAGAGGTCCGGCTGGCAGGCCCGAGAACTCTCTTGCCACCGGAGGCCGGGGCACTGGCATTTACGACAACGGATCTCGGTGAGGCGGTGCGCGGTGCGGACGTGGTCATGGTGTTGCGGCTCCAGCGCGAGCGGCAGGTGGGCAATTTCATCCCTTCGATCGACGAGTATGCCCGTTACTACTGCTTGAACGAAACGCACCTCGCACAGGCAAAGCCGGACGTGATTGTCATGCATCCTGGGCCGCTGAACCGCGGGGTGGAGATTGCCAGCGAAGTCGCGGATGGTCCGTATTCGGTCATTTTGGATCAAGTGTCCAACGGGTTGGCCGTTCGGATGGCCGTTCTGTACCTGTTGGGCACACGTACCCGCCGGCGAGAGGCGGCCGCGGCGGCGGAGCCATTCGTTCGCCTCGAAGGTGCCACGGCTCGGAGGGCGATTCGATGAGTTTGTGGGTGCGCGGTGGCTTGGTCATCGATCCCGCTCGCGATTTCGAGGCGATCGCAGACGTTCACATTGTCGACGGCCGCATTGCTGCGATCAGCGAATCGAGTAGCACTTCGATTCAGAGCGACGACACGGTGATACCTGCGGAAGGACTGTGGGTGGTGCCGGGGCTCGTGGACATGCACGTCCATCTGCGCGAGCCGGGCTTCGAATACAAAGAGACCGTGGCCTCGGGCACAGCGGCCGCCGTGGCCGGGGGATTTACGGCAGTGGCTGCGATGGCGAACACCATGCCGGTCAACGACTGCGCCGCAGTAACGGAATTGATCCTGGAACGCGCGCGCATGGCGGGCTTGGCGCGGGTGTATCCCATCGGTGCCGTTAGCAAAGGCTTAGAAGGCAAAGAGTTGGCCGAAATCGGGGAGATGCACCGTGCTGGCGTTGTGGCCATCTCAGATGATGGACAACCGATTCAGGACGGCGCCCTCATGCGCCGTGCCCTGGAGTACGCGGCAATGTTCGGCTTGCCCGTGATTGCCCACGAGGAGGACCGCCAGCTCGGCCAGGGCGGTGTGATGAACGAAGGCGAGTGGTCGTTCCGACTGGGTTTGCGCGGGATCCCCAAGGCGGCAGAGGAAGCCATGGTGGCTCGGGATTTGGCGATCCTCGAGCGCACCGGGGGTCGCTTGCATATTGCTCACATCAGTACGGCAGGCGCAGTCGAGCTGGTGAGGGCTGCGAAACGGCGCGGATTACCGGTCACGGCCGAGGCGACACCGCACCATTTCACCTTAACGGAAGCGGCGGTGGCGGGTTACAACACGCAAGCCAAGATGAATCCGCCTTTGCGGACCGAAGCGGACGTGCGGGCGGTGCGCGAGGGATTGTTGGACGGCACCATCGATTGCGTGGCCAGCGACCATGCGCCCCACCACGAAGACGAAAAACGCTGCGAGTTCGATCGCGCAGCGAACGGCATCATTGGTTTGGAGACCACGCTCGCTCTGACATTGGCGATGGCGCGGGAGACAGGGTGGAATCGGAAACGAATGATCGCGGCCCTCAGCACGAATCCCGCCCGGATCCTGAGCGTACCTGGAGGCACTTTAGCCGTCGGTGCGCCTGCGGATCTGACGTTAATCGATCCGAACCTAAAGTGGGTTTTGCACCCCGAGGAGGTGCGGTCGCGATCGAAGAATACCCCGTTCCTGGGCTGGGAACTCCAAGGGCGCGCGGTGATGACCATCGTGGGCGGCGAGATCAAGTGGCGACTCGGGGAACGGCGACAGGGAGAGACAGAATGAAAGCAATTCTAGCGCTGGCCGACGGAACAGTCTTCGAAGGAGAATCCTTCGGAGCCGAGGGCGAGGCTCAAGGGGAGATCGTGTTCAACACCTCGATGACCGGATACCAGGAAATCCTCACAGATCCGTCGTACTGCGGTCAGCTCGTGTGCATGACGTACCCGGAGATCGGCAACGTCGGGGTCAACGATGAGGATGTAGAGTCGGGGCGCCCTTGGGTGGAAGGCTTCATCGTGCGCGAGTACTGGGAAGAGCCGAGTAACTGGCGAGCCAAGGAATCGTTGGCGTCGTATTTGCACCGCCACGGTATCCCGGCCATTCAAGGCATCGACACCCGAGAGCTGGTGCGCCACATCCGCGACCGGGGGGCACAGTCGGCAGTGCTCTCCACGATCGAACGAGAACCCAAAAGGGTGGTGGACAAAGCTCGGCAGGTACGCCCCATGGTTGGGCAAGACCTGGTCCAGCGCGTTACCTGCCGGGAGCCTTACGATTGGCACGAAGGCACCTGGAGATTGCGAGGAGGCTATCACCAGGAGCCCTCTTCCGCTGGGCCCCTAGTCGTCGCTTACGATTACGGCGTGAAGCGGAACATTTTGCGCAATCTCGTGGAGCTCGGTTGCCGAGTGCGGGTGGTGCCGGCGACGATGCCGGCGCGCGAGGTGCTCTCGTGGAACCCGGATGGCATCTTTTTGTCCAACGGCCCGGGAGATCCAGACGTCGGGCCATACGCACGCATCGTTCGCGAGCTGATCGGCCGGAAGCCGATCTTTGGAATTTGTCTCGGCCACCAGATTCTGGGCTTGGCGCTCGGAGGTCGCACCTACAAGCTCAAATTTGGCCACCATGGCGGGAATCAACCCGTCATGGATCTCACCACGCGCAAGGTCGAGATCACGGCCCAAAATCATGGGTTCGCTGTGGATGTGGATTCGCTGGCTGGCGTGGCTGAACTCACGCACCTGAATCTCAACGATCAAACGGTGGAAGGGCTGGCCCACGGGCAGTTGCCGCTATTCTCCGTGCAGTATCATCCCGAGGCATCACCCGGGCCGCACGACGCCACGTATTTGTTCGAACGGTTTTTGCACCTCATGCGCCATCCGCGGCCGCTGGTTTAGGAGAGTCGTTCATGCCCAAGCGCACGGACATCCACAGCATTTTGTTGATTGGTTCCGGCCCGATCGTGATCGGGCAGGCTTGTGAGTTCGATTATTCCGGCACGCAGGCGTGTAAAGCACTGCGAGAGCAAGGATACCGAGTCATTTTGGTCAACTCGAACCCGGCAACGATCATGACCGATCCTGGGTTTGCGGACCGCACGTACATCGAGCCGTTGACTGCGGAATTCGTGGAAAAGATCATCGCCGCGGAGCGGCCCGATGCCTTGCTGCCGACGGTCGGCGGACAAACCGGGCTGAACATTGCGTTGGAACTCGCTGAGGCCGGCGTGCTGGATCGTTACGGCGTCGAGCTCATCGGCGCAAAAGTGGAGGCAATAAAGAAGGCCGAGGATCGCCACTTGTTCAAAGCAGCCATGCTCCGTATCGGGTTGGAGCTGCCACGGTCAGGGTACGCCCGCACGCTGGCCGAGGCAGAAGCGATCCGCCAAGAAATCGGGTTGCCTTTGATCATTCGCCCGTCGCGAACGCTGGGTGGCACCGGCGGAAGCCTGGTCGAAACCGCAGAAGAGTTCGTCCGCCAAGTTACTTGGGGGCTAAGCGCTTCGCCGGTGCACGAGGTGTTGATCGAAGAATCCATCGCGGGTTGGAAGGAGTTCGAACTGGAGGTGATGCGCGACGGCAAGGACAACGTCGTGATCATTTGTTCCATTGAGAATTTCGACCCCATGGGGGTGCATACCGGCGACAGCATCACGGTCGCCCCGGCACAGACGTTGACCGACAAGGAATACCAGCTCATGCGGGATGCCGCGATCCGCATCATTCGCGAGATCGGAGTGGATACCGGCGGGTCGAACATCCAGTTTGCGGTGAACCCGACTGATGGGCGGATGGTGGTCATCGAGATGAACCCGCGCGTCTCGCGGAGCTCGGCTTTGGCGAGTAAAGCGACCGGCTTCCCGATTGCCAAAATCGCGGCAAAGTTGGCCGTGGGTTTTACATTGGATGAAATTCGCAATGAAATTACTCGGGAAACCCCGGCCAGCTTCGAACCGACAATTGACTACGTCGTCACCAAAATCCCGCGGTTTACCTTCGAAAAATTCCCCTCTGCCAGGGACGAACTCGGCCCCCAAATGAAGTCCGTCGGCGAGGTGATGGCGATTGGGCGCACGTTTAAGGAATCGCTACAAAAGGCCATTCGCTCGCTGGAGATCGACTCCTTTGGGTTCGATGAGCGGGGCCGGGGTCCCGAGGCCACGAGTCGTGCGGAACTCGAAGAGAAGTTGTGCCGGCCAAATGCCCGCCGCCTGTGGTACATCGCGGAAGCCTTTCGCCAGGGGCTGGAGGTGTCCGACGTATATGCTCTGAGCCGTATCGACCCTTGGTTCCTGAGCAACGTCAAACAAATCGTCGACGAAGAAGAACGCTTGCGGGCGGAGAGCCGAACGCACGGCCGGCTATCTCCAGGAAGTTTGCGCAAAGCCAAGCAAATGGGCTTCTCTGACGTTCGTCTGGGACAACTGACGGGCCGTACAGAAGAACAAGTACGTCAGTGGCGCTTGGAGGCAAAAATCGAGCCGGTGTTTAAAATGGTCGACACGTGTGGTGCGGAATTTCCGGCCTACACTCCCTACCTTTACTCTACCTACGAGCGCGAAGGCGAGGCTCCGCCTTCGCGGCGACCCAAGATCGTGATTTTGGGCGGTGGGCCGAACAGGATCGGGCAAGGCATCGAGTTCGATTACTGCTGTGTGCACGCGGCCTTTGCGTTGCGGGAAGATGGTTTTGAGACCGTCATGGTTAACTGCAATCCGGAAACCGTGAGTACCGACTATGACACTTCCGACCGGCTGTACTTCGAGCCGCTGACCATCGAGGATGTGTTGGCTATCGTGCAACGCGAACAGCCCCACGGGGTCATTGTGCAATTCGGCGGGCAAACGCCGCTCAAACTCGCGGTACCTCTGGAGAAAGCGGGAGTGCGCATTCTGGGCACAAGCCCCGATGCGATTGATCGCGCGGAAGATCGGCAGCGCTTCGCAGCACTGTTGCGTAAGCTGGGCTTGCGCCAGCCACCAAACGGCACGGCTTTGAGCGTGCAGGAAGCGTTGAGAATCGCTCAAGACATTGGGTACCCAGTTTTAGTTCGCCCCTCGTACGTGCTGGGTGGCCGCGCGATGGAGATCGTGTACGAAGATGATGGCCTGCGCCGTTACATGGAGAAAGCCTTGGATGCGGCTCCAGGCCGAACGATTTTGATCGACAAGTTTCTGGACGACGCCATCGAACTCGACGTGGACGCCCTGTGCGATGGCAAACGGGTCGTGATCGGCGGAATCATGGAGCACATTGAACGAGCGGGCGTACATTCGGGAGACAGTGCATGTGTCTTGCCGACCATTTCTCTGCCTGCGCGGGTCGTTCAAGAGATCCGGCGGCAAACCGCGGAGCTGGCCTTGGAGCTGGGAGTCATTGGCTTGATGAACGTCCAGTTCGCGGTCAAGGGAAGCGACGTTTACGTGCTCGAAGTCAACCCACGCGCATCCCGTACCGTGCCGTTTGTCAGCAAGGCCATTGGGGTGCCGCTTGCAAAAATGGCGGCCCGGGTGATGGCTGGAAAGACGTTGGACGAGTTGGGATTGACCCACGAGATCGTGCCCCCGCACATTTCGGTGAAGGAGGCAGTGTTCCCGTTTTCAAAATTTCCCGGGGTGGACACGCTTCTCGGGCCCGAGATGAAGTCCACCGGAGAAGTGATGGGAATCGACGCCAGCTTTGGGGCCGCCTTTGCCAAGGCACAGATTGCTGCCGGAAACCCGTTGCCAACTGAAGGGACCGTATTCATCAGCGTGCGCGACGAAGACAAACCTGCAGCCTTGAGCGTGGCGCGACGTTTGGCGCGTTCGGGCTTTCACTTACTGGCCACGCGCGGGACGGCCGCCTTCTTGAGTAGCCACGGCCTAGCTGTGGAGGCAATCAACAAGGTGCCCGAGGGCAGCCCGCATTGTGTCGACGCGATCCGCGCCGGCAAGGTGCAAATTGTCATTAACACCCCTCAGGGACATGGCCCGCAGCTCGATTCGTTTTCCATCCGCCGTTCTGCGCTCGAGTGCCGGGTTGCATACTTTACTACCATTGCGGGGGCAGAGGCGGCTGCCGAGGCAGTAGAACTGTTGCGACGGCAGACGTTGACGGTGAAACCCCTCCAAGAGCACTACCTGCATGCGGCCCAAACCGACCCCCGGGCGGCCGGTTGAGTTGAACTGTGGCAATACTACCTTCGGGGTGGCCGCGGTGCGCGCGCCGGCCGCTGAGGAACGCAGCGCCCGGGTCTGGTGCCGAACCCCGGTTCCGAGTGGGAAGAACAGCGACAATTCGGGCAAAACACGGCTCCGGGAAAAGATTGCAAGCATGCCGCCCGTGCCACTCCGTTCCCACAAAACGCACCCCCTCGCTGGCCACTGCTGACCGGGATCTCACAACAGCCGGCCGCAGGAGTTGCCGTCGGTGTCGGTGTCAGGGTCGCCCGGGGGCTGGAACGCAGCGACGGCGCCCTTGTCGGCGTGCGGGTCGGAGGCAGAGTGGGCGGTAACGGTGTAGGCGCCACGCAAGCACCGGGCACCACGTGAAAGCCTGCACTTTCGCTCGCCGAGCATGTACAGTCCGCGCAAAAGGACGCACGCAATCCAAAGGCTTCGAAGCATACGGAAGCGGGAATTTGGTTGCCGCAAAACGGAAACGAGACCGCACGACTGGCGGCGACCTCGCAGCAGCCTTTTGGCTCGGGTGTGGGGGTGGGGGAAGGCGTTGCCTGTGGGGTCATGGTGAGTGTCGGCGAGGGCGCTGGCGTGGAGGCTAATTGGAAAACGCACCGCTGGCGGAGCGGGTCGCACCGCTGACCGCGGAAGAACGTGGAAAAGGGGCGCAACGCATCGCACTGGCTGCGTGTCAGCGTCGCGCACCGCCGAGCCGCGATGGTGTCGGCCTTTGCCGTGAATTGGCAGCAGCCCAACTCGCTTTGGCCGTAGGACTGCCCCGCCATCCAAAGGGAAGCGCCAAGCAAAAGCCAACAAGCGATGCCCCCAGCCCACTCGAGAGAGCCACGATTTGTTCGACGCATCGAGCAACCCCTTCCTCAGCCGTCATTGCGGAGCTTTCGCCTCAAGACCAGGTCCGTACGAACCAGGACCGGTGCTTCCGTAACTCGAAGGCTCCACCCGAGTCAATAAAAGAGTTCGCTGTGAAAGGTGAAAGGGAATCCAAGTGCCGAGTGACGGCTTTGGGGTGCGGTAGGCACAGAGTAGCCGCAAGTCGGCCCCAAAAGATGGTTTACGCCAAAAGAGCCGAGAGAAGCGTGAACGAAAAAGTGGGGGCTTCCCGCCCCGGGGGCGATGGCCAGGTATGGCCGTCGTCGGTGGAGTGTAAAGGCAAAGACATCATGAAGCGCTGGAACTGGAACAAGCGATGTAGTACTTTGAGCAGCATCACCAAGTGTGGTGGTCGGTGGAATCAGCGGCGCCTTCCGTAGTCGAACCACAAGCAGGGATTAGCTCGGCACCTTCCCGGCGGGGCGCGTGGGACCGGGCTCGTGCGATCGCCTTCTGGGCGAGCTGTGTCTTCGAACTCCTTTGTGGCGCTCTGGTCGGCGCGGTCATTACGTACGAGCTCCATACCTCCGCCTTACAGGCGAAGTTATTCAGCGCGTACGCCGCGAAGGTCAGGTTCGAGGTTGCGCAGGGACCAAGCGACGCAATCGCTTTTCCTCGCGGAGGGCCTTTCGACGAGCAGCGAGGTTACGCGCGCCTTCCGGAGTTTCTCGCACGTCTTTACGAGGCCGGCTATCGCGTGGAAAGGCAGGCCAGGCAGAGTGCTGAGCTGAGGTCTCTGCTCCAGAACGGTGTGGCTCCTCCTTATCGGGAGAAACCCGTGGCCGGGCTGGTTTTGCGTGCAAGTGACGGCACTGTCTTGCTGGATGCGTCGAATCGCCGAGGCCTTTTTGCCAGCTTCGAGGAGATCCCGGAGGACATTGTCGAAGCGCTGCTCTTTATCGAGAATCGCGAACTTTTGAGTCCGACGGACCCGCGGAGCAACCCCGCCATCGAGTGGGATCGTCTTGCGCGCGCCTCTCTGTCGTACCTTGGCCGCAAGTTTGGGTTTTCCCTCGACCTGGAGGGAGGAAGCACTCTGGCAGTACAGCTCGAAAAGTTCCGGCACTCGCCGAATGGGCGGACTGGGGGCGCAGGGGAGAAGCTCAGGCAAATTGTAGCCGCTTCCTTAAAGGCCTACGCCAATGGGCCGGACACACTCGCTGCCCGTCGTCAAGTCGTTTTAGATTACCTCAACACGATGCCTTTGGCTGCCGCACCCGGTGTGGGGGAAGTGAACGGGCTCGGCGCTGGTTTGCGAGCGTGGTTTGGTGTCGAACTGGCGGACGTAGTGAACCAGCTAGCGTATCCCCAAAGTTCGCCCGAACGGGCGAAAGCGTTCAAACAAGTGCTCCTGTTGCTTGCGGCAGTGAAGGCGCCGTCGGAATTTCTACTGAGCCATCGCGATCGCCTGGAGCAGCGTGCGATGGCCTATCTGGACCTGTTAGTGCAGCACGGTCGTATCGACCCGGACTTCGCAGCCAGTGTGCGCGCGGCTGAAGTTCGATTCGTTCCCGCGATGCAGCCTTCGGAACCGCCGCCGTTCGTGGAACGCAAGGGAATCAACGCCCTGCGCACGCATTTGATGCGGTTGCTCGGCGTGGCGGACGTTTACGCTCTCCACCGCCTTCACTTGATCGCGGACAGTACGGTGGATACGGAACTCCAACAGAAAGTCACCCAGCTTCTTCTCGATCTTAAATCTCCCGAGTTCGTCAAAGCGCAAGGTCTAAACGGCGAGCGGCTGCTACGATCTGGCGATCCCAGCAAAGTCACGTACAGCGTACTGCTTTTCGAACGAACCGCGCATGGAAACATCGCCCGGGTGCATGCGGACAACTTGGATCGCCCGTTGGACATCAACGAAGGGGTCAAACTGGAACTGGGCAGCACAGCCAAAGCTCGTACGCTTGCGCATTACCTCGAGGTCGTTGAGGAGCTGTACCGATCGTTGCGCGAGACGGATCCAGCCCGTGTGCGTGACCTGGGCAAGGATGGACCAGATCCGCTGACGCGCTGGGCGGCCGGTGAGCTGGCGGCCGAGCCCCAACTGAGTTTGGCGGCGCTGCTCGATCGCGCCCTGGAACGGAAGTATTCCGCCAGCCCTGGTGAGGTGTTCTTTACGGGAGGTGGGGTCCACACCTTCAGTAATTTCGATCGTGGGGACAACGGACGGATTCTCACAGTCCGCGAAGCTTTGCGGCGCTCGACAAACTTGGTCTTCATTCGCTTGATGCGCGACCTGGTGCGCTACCACCAGGCACGACTGCCCTACGATTCGGCCGCGGTGCTGGGGGACCCACAGCACCCCGTGCGGCGACAACTGCTGGAGGAAATCGCGGAAAGCGAGACCTTGCAACACCTGCGCCGCACGTACTCACGATTGCGGCGCGCCCAAGGTGAGGAATTGATCGGTCGGTTCTTGGGTTCGAAGGCAACGAGCCCGCGTCATCTGGCGGTATTGTTTTTTGCCTGGAAGGTCGGGACGAGTGAAAGGGAACTGCTCGATTGGCTCAAGGAACGGGGCGTAGGGGTGGACGACACCACGGCCAGCCGCCTGTTCCGTGCCTACCGGAACCCACAGCTTACCGTTTCGGATTACGGCTACTTGATTGGGCGGCATCCCATTGATGTTTGGGTTGCAGGAGAGCTGTATCGCGACCCAACGATCTCCTGGGATGAGTTGGCGGGGCGAAGCGCCGAAGTCCGGCATCTGGTTTCCCGCTGGCTTTTTCGCCCTAAGAATCGCCGCGCTCAGGATTTGCGGCTCCGCATTCGCATCGAGCAAGACGCTTTTGCTCGAATGACCCCGTACTGGCGACGATTGGGATTCCCCTTCCCGAAACTTGTGCCCAGTCTGGCCACTGCAATTGGGAGTTCGTCCGACCGGCCCATTGCCCTGGCTGATTTTGTGGGGATTTTGGTGAACGACGGCGTGCGCAAGCCGCTGCTTCGCGTCGAGAAATTGCACTTTGCGGAGGGAACACCGTACGAAACCGTATTGGTTCCTTCGCCCGAGATGGGCGAGCGGGTATTGAGCCCAGAGGTTGCCCGACTGCTGCGACAAACGTTGGTCGAGGTCGTGGAACAGGGTACGGCGCGGCGACTGCGAGGTGCCTTTCGCCATCGCGACGGAATGCCAGTGGCGGTAGGCGGTAAAACCGGATCCGGAGATAACCGGTATAAGACTTTTCGCCGCGGTGGCGCCCTGGTGGCGGCGAGGGCAGTTAACCGTACGGCCACCTTTTTCTTTTTTATCGAGGACCGGTTCTTTGGGGTTGTGACCGCGTCGGTGGACGGTCCGGAAGCGGCGCAATACGAATTTACGTCTGCCTTACCGGTAAGCGTGCTCAAGCTCGCAGCCCCAGCGATTAATGCCCGCCTCTAGTGCTGGTAAGGCCTGGGGCCGGGGTTGCGCAATTCCTGCGCAAAAAGTTGCGTGCCAACCCCTTGAAAGTTTGTCGAGCGTGATTATTTCGGCGCTCGCCGCGTTGCGGCTAATCCTTTTGCTGGGAAAGGAGGTGAAGCGACGATGACGGCCTTGGCACCTTGGCGACCCTTTGCCGAACTGACTGCTCTGCACAACGAAATCGATGATTTGTTTGCACGGTTTTTCGGGGAAGAGGAACGCTGGTGGGTGAGGCCGTTCGAGCGGCCGCTCGCGCCGGCAGTAGAATCCTTTGTTCGGGGCGACGAGTACGTGATCCGCGCTGACCTGCCTGGGGTGGATCCGAAGGATGTCGAGGTCTCCGTTGAGGGAGATCGGCTGACGATCCGGGGCGAGCGCAGGGAAATGCACGAGGGCAACGGCTCTACCCGCTTCTATCGGGAGGTGCGCTATGGGCGTTTTGAGCGCACGCTAACGTTGCCCCCCGGCGTGGATACGGACTCGATCCGGGCCAGCTATCACAACGGCGTGCTGGAAATCGTCATGAAAGCTCCGCGCGAGTTGGCCAGCAAGCGGGTGCCCATCACGATCCACTAACGAATGCGGTGCAGTTGGTTCGGGAATCGGGCCCAGCGCGCTCGGCGAAACCGAGCGCGCTGTCGGTTCTGCAGAGGTTGGTTGCAAGGAGATTTCGGTTCAAAGGCGGAAAATCGACCGCGAGTACGGTAGACAAATCGCTGTGTACAAGGAGAGGAGGAAAGCATGGCATTGAAAATCCGTCCATTGCATGACCGCATTTTGGTGAAGCGGATTAGCGAAGAGGAAAAAACCAAGGGTGGCATTATTATTCCGGACACGGCCAAGGAGAAACCGCAGGAGGGCAAGGTTGTTGCGGTGGGGCCGGGCCGGACCGAGGACGGGAAGACGATCCCCGTGAGCGTTAAGCCTGGCGACCGCATTTTGTTTGGCAAGTATGCCGGCACCGAGATCAAGTTGGATGGCGAGGAACACCTCATTTTACGCGAGGATGACGTTCTCGGCGTAATCGAAGGTTGAGTCACACTAAGAGGAGGAAGGTATGGCTGCAAAGGAGATTCGATTTGGCGAGGCCGCACGCCACAAAATTATGCGCGGCGTGAATATTCTGGCCGATGCTGTAACCGTAACGTTGGGGCCGAAAGGCCGAAATGTGGTCATCGAGAAGTCCTGGGGCGCCCCTACGGTAACCAAGGACGGGGTGACCGTCGCCAAGGAAATTCAGTTGGAAGACAAGTTCGAGAACATGGGCGCCCAGATGGTCAAGGAGGTGGCGTCCAAAACGTCGGACGTCGCGGGCGACGGCACCACGACGGCCACTGTGCTGGCTCGTTCGATCTTTATCGAAGGTTCGAAGATGGTCGCCGCCGGCCACGACCCGATGACTATCAAGCGCGGCATTGATAAGGCGGTGGCGAAGGCGGTCGAGGAACTCAAGTCGCTTTCCAAGAGCACGAAAGGCCGCGACGAGATTGCGCAGGTCGCTACCGTCTCCGCGAACGGCGATAAGGCGATCGGCGACATCATCGCCGAGGCTATGGACAAGGTCGGCAAGGAGGGCGTGATCACGGTCGAAGAGGCAAAGAGCCTCGACACGACTCTCGAGGTCGTCGAGGGTATGCAGTTCGACCGCGGCTATCTCTCCCCGTACTTTGTCACTGACCCGGAGCGAATGGAGGCAGTGCTGGAGGACCCGTACATCTTGGTCCACGAGAAAAAGATCAGCTCCATGAAGGACCTTCTGCCGCTCCTGGAGCAGATCGCGAAGGCCGGGAAGCCGCTGTTGATCATCGCGGAAGATGTGGAAGGTGAGGCGCTGGCTACACTGGTGGTCAACAAAATCCGGGGTACTTTGCAGGTCTGCGCCGTGAAAGCCCCGGGCTTTGGCGATCGGCGCAAGGCGATGTTGCAGGACATTGCCATCCTCACCGGTGGCAAGATGATTGCCGAGGAATTGGGAATCAAACTCGAGAATGTCACACTCCAAGACCTCGGTCGCTGCAAGCGTGTCGTGGTGGACAAGGATAACACCACCATCATTGACGGCGCCGGAAAGAAGGCCGACATCGAAGGGCGAATCAAACAAATTCGAGCCCAGATCGAGGAAACCACCTCGGACTATGACCGCGAGAAGCTGCAGGAGCGCCTGGCCAAACTGGTGGGTGGTGTCGCGGTGATCCGTGTCGGTGCTGCGACCGAGGTGGAGATGAAGGAAAAGAAGGCCCGGGTAGAGGACGCGATGCACGCAACTCGGGCCGCCGTGGAGGAAGGTATCGTCCCCGGTGGCGGTGTGGCACTCGTGCGTGCGGCCGCCGCGCTGGATAGCCTCGATGTTCCGGAAGAAGAGCGCGTCGGGGTACAAATCGTCCGCCGCGCCATGGAGGAACCGGCGCGCCGCATCGCGATGAATGCGGGACACGATGGCTCGGTCGTGCTCGAGAAGATCCGTGCCGGCAAGGGCGCATTCGGGTTCAACGCACAAACCGAGCAGTTCGAGGACCTGATGAAAGCCGGCATTATCGATCCGACCAAGGTCGTACGGACCGCACTGCAAAACGCTTCGTCGGTAGCCGGGCTGTTGTTGACCACAGAAGCTATGGTTGCCGAGAAGCCCGAGGAAAAGAAAACCCCGACGCCCCCAACACCGAACTACGACGAAATGTAAGTCGTCCCTCGGACCGCTGGTGACCAAGGGGCAGGCCAACAGGCCTGCCCCTTGGTTTTTTGGCCTGCGTGGATGCATCCGTTTTCGGGGGGACCCTTCTGGCTCTCCATGGGTTCGTCGCGGGGAATCCGGCTAGCGGGACCGTCGCAGCGACCAGCCGCCAAGCAGCAGAAGACCTTGAATGGCGACGGCGAGTTGGCCTGGCGGAAAGTCATAGCCATGGGCAGCCACGAAGGCACAAAACGTACTGCCCAGGCTGATTAAGGGTGCCACCCAGAACATCGCTCGAACTTCGCGGACCAAGTTTTTCGCCACGAGCGATGGAAGCACGAGGCAGCCGAAGGTGAACAACAAGCCGGAAACCCGGATGGAAAGGCCAACAACGATGGCCGCCCAGAGGGAAAGAAAAACTTGCCAGCGGCGAACCGACAAGCCGACAGCGCCCGCCATCTCGGCGTCCATGACAAGCAAGGTGATCGACTCGCGCCATCGAGCGATGCCGAGAAGGCTCACAGCGAGCAGGGAAACAAACAGGACAACATCGGATGAGCTCGCTCCAATAATCGTGCTCGACAGCAAGCGGTGCACCTCTTCGAGTCCGTGGGGACTGCGCGATAATAAGAGGACAGCCAAGGCGGCCGTGAAAGCGTAGACCCAACCGGTAATGCTTTCCGGGGTTTCGCGTCCGGGGGCTGCTTGCCGCGAGGTGACCACCGCAGCGACCATGGCAAACGCCATGCTGCACAGTGAGAGCCACCAGGCATGCTCGTTTCCCAGATGCGTGAGCTGGGGGAAGAGTGTCGCGAGCCACATGCCGGAAGCCACACCCAGCAACGATGCTTGAGAGACGGCCAGGCCGAGGAAAACCTGGTCGCGAGCTACCACCACCACGCCGATCAAGGCAAGGAGGAGAGAAAGCGACCAGCCGGTGAGATACGTGTTTTGAAACAGCGGCCAGGACTCGATGAACGCCTCGATCAAGGGTGTCCTCCTAGGCTCGTACGAAAATACCCGACGGTTGCCCGTGGGCCGAAGCTGGTTTGCAGTCGCTCCCGCGTGAGGATTGCTTCGACCAGCCCCGCGTCCACCGTCCCCTCGTGGAACAACGCTACGTGCGTGGCGTAGCGGAGGGCGAGCCCAATGTCGTGTGTGACCACGATGATCGTAGTTTCTTCCTTCTGATGGAGCCGGCGCAGAGTCTCAAACAAGCCGTGCTCCGTCGCCGGATCGAGACCCGTGGTGGGTTCGTCCAGAATGAGCAAGCGTGGTTCGCGAATCAAAGCCCGTGCAATCAAGCAACGCTGCCGTTGTCCCCCGGAGAGCTCCCAATAACTGCGGCGTGCGAGTTCCTCTAAACTCACTGCCGCGAGCGCGCGTGCAAATCGCTGTGCTCGCTCGCTGCGCGCGACTTCGAGCCCAACCAGGCCTAACGTGACGAACTCCCTCACTGTTGTCGGCAGGCTCGGGTTGAGCTCGCACCTTTGGGGGACGAAGCCAGTATACTGCAGGATCGGGCGCCCATCGGGTGTTTCGATGCGCCCTCGAGCAATCGGCACTAGGCCCAACAAAGCCCGCAACAGTGTGGTCTTGCCTGCCCCGTTGGCCCCGAGGAAAAACCAAAACTCTCCTTCTCCGATGACCAGATTCACCCCTCGTAAAACTGGGCTCCCGCCGTAGGCGACTTCGACGTTGACGGCCCGGAGAAGGAACGCGGACGGGGTGTGCCCGCGATCACTCACGGCGTGCTCCTCCCGGCACGTGAAGTTTCTGTTTCTTCCAGTGCCCTGCGCAAGGTGCGAACGTTGTAGTCAACCATGTCGAGATAGTCGGCCGTGCCCGGCCGGCTGCCGGTCAGGTGAGCCAGCGGTACGATCACCGCCCCGGTAGCTTCTGCAAGAAAACGGGCGTGCCGTGGGTCGTAGTAGGGGGACGAGAAAATCAAATGTACGCGCTGAGCTTCCATCGTCTTAACCAAGAGCTGGAGCTGCGCGGTCGTCGGCGGGATGCCGGGTTTCGGCTCCATATGTCCGACGATCTCTATCCCGAAACGACGAGCGAAGTACGGCCACATGTTGTGATCGTCCACTGCCTTGATGGGCGCTTTGGGTAACAGTGCGCCCCACCATCCGGAGAGGTTACGCGCATCTCCTTGCGACTCGAGAAAGGAAAGGAGTTGCCCTCGATTTTGTAGCGTTGCCAGCTTGGAGACGTCGTATTTCCTCGCCAGTTCCTCGCCGGCCAAACGGGCGTACACCGAGTCCTGGAACTTCTTTGCGCGGTGCTCGAACCCGGCTCTCTCTACTGGCTGGATCTGGCTGAACACCTCCGCCAGGCGTGCCGCAATCGCAACGCCGTTGATCGGGTCGAGCCAATAGTGCGGGTTTCCATAGGGGTGCACGTCGCCCATCGAGCGGTCGACGGGAGCAGTGGGAACCTGGAGTTTCTCCACAACAGTCGAGCAGTCCACATACCCGACTTGGCCAGGGAGAATCTTCCCGTTACGAGCGTTCTGTAACAGGAGAGGCAAGTAGCCGAGTTCCAAATCCATGCCGGCGACGATGACAACGTCCGCCGACGCTAGCAATTTCACGAAACTCGGTTTGGCTTCGAGAAAGTGCGGATCCTCGCCTCCCTGTGCGAGGGAAACGACGTCCACTCGCTCGCCTCCGACATGGCGGGCTATGCTGGCAAAGTCCGGCAGGGTGGTGACAACCTTGAGTGTTTCCTCCGCTCTAGCCGCCGAGGATGCGATCGCGAGCACGAGGAGCACGGCAGGGATAGTGTGCCCGGCGGAGTGGTGCCATTGGCGAACCTTGTTGAAGATTCCCGATTTGAGTTTGCTGTGTTCGACTCTCACGCTCGCCTCCTCTTAGTATTTGTGTGCGGGGTGCCGGCCATAAAGGATCTCCGCACTCAGCCAGACTGTGTGGGCGTTGCGTTCCGGTAGAAACTGCGCCCGGTCATAATTGTACTGGAGCCGGAGGCGGGAATACTCGGTCGGATGCCAAACCAGTAAGGGAGAGAGCCGTAGGCGATCACTTCGAAGGGGGTAGTTGGGGCGCCCTCCAACGCTGGCGCCCTTCCCACTGGCGAACTCCAGGCGCAGCCCAGCCGCCCAACCGTAGCGAAAACCGTAAAGTGCTTGGGAATAGAAACCAACGTCGCGCAAGATTGCCCGGCCGATCGGCTCGGCAGGAATCTCGCTGGCGCCGTCTTCGGGAGTCTCGGCATCCCGGGGCCACAATCCGGCAGCGAGGGCGTTCTCGATTAACCCGCCCTCTTCTGGAGGCAAGTAAAATGCCGCCGTGTAATCGCGCTTGTGTACTTCCGTTTGCCACAGGAAGAAGGGCCAGCCGCGGAAGTTCGACTCCGGCCGCCAGCGCACTTTCAAATCGACGCCATAGATCCACGTTTCACCATCGGCGCCGGTGGAGTTCGGGCCGTGAAGAAGGTTTGTGCCCACCTTCAAGCCCGTTGTGGAGGTAAGGCTCCAGAAATTCTCCCACCGTCCGAGGTACAAGAGGTCCGCAAGGCTTCGCGTGCTGGTTCGCAAGCCTGGTCTGCCGCCCACGGCATCGGTCGCTAGAAAACTTGGTGTAAACTCCCCTTCGTTTGCGTTTTGTGCTCCGACGTGAAACTCGGAAAACCAAGGTAGAGGAGTAAGCCAGCCCACTCGGATCCCTGGCGAGCGAAGACCTTCAGGCCCTAGAAGCCGCGAAATGATGACGGGCTGGTCGATCCAATCCCACGCGTGCGGGTGGAGCGGATTGATCAATCCGTACTCGGTGAGCATTAGGCCAGCCTCCATTTGTAGGCCGTGAGGCAGGCTCGTTGTCGTCATGAAAGCTTCTTCCAACTCAGCCCCGTGGGAGGAAAAGAGAATGTGGGCCTCTCCCGTAAGGTACGGGTCCACTGCCCCCATCAGTGACAGCTCGGCTTGTTGCAGGGTAAAGCCACGGCGGATGGGATCGTGTCCGCCCGCTTGTAGCCTCCCTTCCAGTTCCCGATCGGTGGCCGTAGACGCGCCTGCCGCAACCATCGTGTCGAGCGACAAGTCCAACAGCCGCAAAGGCGCTCCGGCTATGTTTCCGGCCCACAGTGGCGGTGGAGAAGGTGGCGTTGTCTCGACCTCGGAAGTCCTCGATTCCAATGCTCGGTCGAGAGCCTGAGCTGGGCTAGCTGCACTAGGCTGGTTGGGTGACTCATCCTTCCCGTGTTGTAAGCGCCGGAGCTGTCGCTCCAAGTGCTTCAAGCGTTTTTCCTGTTCATCTCGATCTTTGCGAAGCTGTTCGATCTCTCGTTTCAGCCGTTCCAGTGTCGCGTCGCGCCCCGCGTCGCCACGCGTTGCTATCGGGACCGGCACGACCGACGTCACTGCTAGTACGACGCCGACCCAGCGCGACACGGGGCGGGTGCGCGGACACCATAAGGTCCGAGCCATCACGCACTCCTTTTTTTGAAAAATGTTTGCCTGCAACACCCGCGAAGACGCGGCCTTCGAGAGGCGCCTTCGCAGGTATCAACGCTCCGGTGGTTGCGACCGAGAGCTATGCCGGCGGAGCGCGGGATAGTGCAGAGTTTGTGCCCCCGACAATGGCGGGCAGGTTTTCCGGCAGGAAGGTGACCCTGCGGAAAGCGAGAGCCACGACTTCGCCCGCAATGACCGCGCCGTAGAAGCAGCGCAGGTCGTGATGTGCTCGGCAAGCAGCGCAATGCAACGGGTCGTGCGCCAGCGCTGTTGCCGTCGCGGCTTGCGAGCATACTTGCGTTGAAGCCGCGGAGTCACTCTCCAGAGCTGGGGTACACCGCGAACGTAGATGGACGGCCGAGTGAGCCGACATGCAAGCCAAGTGCACCGCGAGTAAAGCGGCAAAAAGGGTAGCCCACCAATTTTGTGTGGGCACCCGCTTCCGTTTTGCCCGCCGAGCAAGCCGACTGGCCATGGCGCGCTCGCTTAGCCGCACGATTGGATAGCTGCAAGAGACCGCCTCACGGCCCAGCGCCGTGCGAATCTTGCCACCAGCAAGAAACGCCAGCCCGAAACCGTGCCTGGGAAACGATACGCCCTGGGGGAGGAAATTCGACCGAGTGGGCAATTACGATCCGATGGACTGCGCTGCTGTTCGCCGGGCGCGTAGGTAATCGAGGGTGGCCAGGAGCCGCGCGCCCACCTGGGTAGGATGCAGAACGAAGTCCACTGCGTCCGACAGCCCCGTTTGCTCGAGAATTTGGCTTTGCTCCGTGACCACCAGCAACCCGAGTTGAGTCTGCATTTCACTGCGGAACTGATCGAGCAATGCCTGCAGCGCCCGCCGCTCTGCGTGGTTCTGCAGGTTCAGCTCGAAGAGCACGACTTTTCCCGGTTCCAAGGGAACGCAGCGCTCATGCAACTCTCCGCGCGAGCACAGGATGCAAGAATCTCCTCGGGCTTCGAGGAGGACTTCACAAACGACGCGTGCGTTCACGTTATTATCCACGACCACGAGAACTCGATCCATCGCAACCTCCACGGTTTCGCTGAAGACGCGCAAACTCGTACATCGCTTCAAAAATTTTTCGCTGTTCGGGGAAACCCGCAGGCTGCTCTCGTGCGACAATCTCCTGCCGTGATGCGGTACCCATCTGGCCGTGAAAGATGATATGCTCAGTCCATGTTCGATCTTCGTTTGGGGAGGCGCACGCTTTCGATTGCCTTGTTGGTCCTTGCCCCTGCAAGGGGTGGAGTCGGCTGGGGTGAGGAGGCACCTGAAGTGCAACGCGCGCAACGGGCGTTCGAAGCATTACAAAATGCATTGCAAAGTCGGTTGCTGGCTACGCTCGGGGCGCAGGGGCCGGCAGCGGCTGTGGCTGTCTGCAAAGTGGAAGCGCCGCAAATTGCTACGGATCTGGCCCGCCGACACGACCTCGAACTCGGCAGAACCAGTCACCGCCTACGTAACCCCGCCAATGCGCCTCGACCCTGGGTTGTGCCATATTTGGCGCGCGCAGCCGGTCGCCAGGCATCGGAAGTGCAACCAGTTGTCGTCGATCTGGGCGACCGAGTCGGCGTTTTGAAGCCGATTGCCACCGGGGGGCCGTGCTTACTTTGTCATGGCGATCCCGAGGGATTTGCTCCGGAGCTCAAGACGAGGCTAGCGGAGCTTTACCCAAACGACCGCGCCACAGGATTTCGTGAGGGTGAGTTCCGTGGATTTTTTTGGGCTGAAGTGAAGAAGAGCGGTCGTGTACCCTGAAGAGAAGGGCGGCTCCTCGGGTTTGCCCAGCGCGTGGCGGACCTCCTCGGGCATGTCGAGTCGAAAGATCACCCCTATTCGTGAAACGCCCCCGGGAGCGGAGGGCTTGGATCGTTTCTACAGGCACCTAGGGTTGGCCGCTTTGGCCGGGTTCGCTTTCGGTGCCAGTGGGGTTGCAGCGGCGGTGGTCGTGCAGCTTTGCTTGGGAAATTGGGTGCTGAGCGTACTTTGCGGCCTGCTGGTGCTGTTTCTCGGACCGGCATTGGCAGCGCGTTTCATGCCTCACCTGCTCGCCAGGGTCCCGGATGCTTGCGGAGGTTGGTTGGGTCGCCTGGGGAGGGCGTGGCTCGAGTCCGCATCGCGCCTTTCGGAACGCTCGAACCTTGCCAAACGTGAGTCGGTGGCCGACGGCAGTGATGCGTCACCAATGGCGAACGCGGCGTTCCCCGTTGGTTCTTCAAGGCTCGCACAGCGAGTGGTTCGGGAAGTGATGGTTCCGCGGCCGGATGTGGTGGGAGTCCCTGCGGAGGCAACGGTGGGGCAAGCAGCCGAGATCATGCTGCGCCAAGGGGTGTCGCGCGCGCCTGTGTTCGCGGGGGACCTCGATTCCACCGAAGGGGTGGTGCACGTGAAAGACGTGCTGGCTGCCGTGATGCGGGGCGAAGCCCAAAGCCCAGTGAAAGCGGTGGCGCGGAGTGTGCAGTTTGTGCCCGAGACCAAACCTCTGGCAGACCTGCTGCGGGAGATGCAGCAGGGGGGCTTTCACTTGGCCGTGGTGAGCGACGAGTACGGGTCGGTGACGGGGATTGTGACGCTGGAGGACGTGATCGAGGAGGTGGTGGGCCAGATCAGCGACGAGTTCGATCAAGAGGCTCCTGAGGTGGTAGCGCTTCCCGATGGTTCGTACCGCGTGCAGGCAAGCCTTCCGATCGTAGATCTGAACGAGCTACTCGGCGTGGAGCTGCCCCACGCGAGTTGGAATACGGTGGGGGGCTTGGTGTTCGGCCTGGCCGGGAAGATTCCGGAGGCTGGTGCAGCGGTGGAGCTGGAGGGAATTCGCTTTGTTGTGGAAAAGGTTCAGGGGCGCCGAATCGTCACTGTGCTCGTGCAGCCGCAGCGTGCGGCGGAACCCGGCCGCACGAACGAGGCCTCGAAGGTCTAATCTTCCGCCGGCGGGCCCTGGGTGGCCAGTACCTGCTGGAGAGCGGAGAGAATGTCTCGTTCGACTCCGGGCTTGTAGCCCCCGAATACAGCGCGAGTGATGCCGGCTTGGACGATGAAGGTTGCGGGCATGCCGGGCGCACCCAAGCCGTGGAATTGCTGGCCTCCCGGGTCGAAGCGCAGCACAACATTGGGGTACCGGGCAAGATGTTGTTGGAGGAAAGCTTTGGCGCGTTCCGTGTCGGTGTCGATGTTCCACAACACCACCTCAAGGCGGCGCGCGGCGGCCATGCCGTGTACGGCGTCGAGAATCACCGGCATTGCCTCATGGCACGGGGAACACCACGTTGCCCAAACTTGCACGAGAAGCACTCGCGAGGGCGCGAAGTCGAGACCGACCCGGTGTCCCTCGGCGTCCAGCAGTGTGACCACTGGAAATTTCTGGCCAACGCGGAGCGAAGCAGCGTCGGGCGGTGTGGGGCCCGCTCAACACCAAAACGGCCACCAGGAGACTTAGACTAGAACTTTGACGCCACGTTAGAAGCGCCACACCAACCCTCCACGAAGGCGGAAATCCGGCACGGCTTGCAGGCCAGTGTTGTGGCGCAGCGCTGGAAGGTCCAGTGCCAGGTCGGCACTGAGGGAACTTTTCCAGGTCCAATGCATGGAAGGACCAGCGTAAAGGAAGGTCGCGCCGGTGTCACCGACTCGCTCACCTCGCAATGTGTCCGTGCCCTTGGTGTCAACGGTCAGCAAAGCCTGCAGTCCCAGGGTTGTGTCGTGGCGCGTCAAGAGAAACAATCCGGGGCCCGCGGACACGATAGTTTCGTTAGCGAAAGTGTAGTCGAAGGAACCCTCGGTCCGAACAAAATACTGTACCATCGCTGTACCGTAAAAGCGCCGGTAGGTACCCAGCCATTGCGCGCCGAGCACGACGTCCGTGGAGCCGGATCCGAGAACGAGATCGTGTCCGTGGACCCCACTGGCGACACTCCCGGTAGCATGGCGCGGGCGCCACTGTCGGTTCCGAAACACGGGCGGGATATTCGGCTCCGCGGCGTGCGTGTCATCGCCGAGCTCTTCCCGCAGGCGGCTCGGACTGCCAGTCGGCAACTTCACTCCAACCGACACCGAGGCTCGGTGCACACTGCGCTCGCTGACGTGCTGTAACACCGTGCCGATCCAGTGAATCGAAATGTCGCCCAGTCCGCCCGCGGAGTCGCGTTCGACCCCGCTCATGGTCAGGCGTCGAAATTCCCTGTGGATCCATGGAACGTTGGCTTGGAGCAGGAGCCGCGGATGCCAGCTATAGCCAAAGAGGATTTGGGTGATCGAACTATCCAGAAATTCGTCCGCCGGGTTTGCGACTTCTTCGCCATTCTCTTGCAGTGTACCAAAGCCAGTGAATTGCTCGGCTACCCCAATCCGGAGGCCCCTGCGGCTCTCGAGCAACTCGGTGCCTGTGTAAATCGCACAAATTTCACAGCCGAGGGCGGGCGAAAATGTGCCCATCGTGACAAGCTTGAAAATCAGGGGCCACAAAAACCAGCGGCTTTTGGCGGAAAACCACGGGGCTACCATAGCGGCCTTTCGCATAGCGAGATTGGCCGCTCTCCAGAATGCGGTGAATTGTCGCTGTGGATTTTGGCGCTGGCGCGCGCGCTCGGATCCGACTAGCTGGTGAGAGCTGTGAGCGATTTTGCTGCCCTTCCCGGTGCGGAGAATATCCAGCTTTTATGGCTGGTTCGCCTGCGTTGGCTGGCGCTACTCGGCCAATTTCTCGTCGTGGCTGCCATTGAAGGTCTTCTGGGCGTGCGCCTGCCCTGGGCTTGGATCGCCGTGGTCTTCGGAGCCGAGGCAGTGAGCAACCTTGTTTGTGCGGGATTCGCGAAGCGTCGCCCCGTAACGGAAGCGTGGCTGGTTGTGATTCTGGCGCTCGACGTGCTGCTGCTGACGGCTTTGTTGCACATGACCGGAGGCCCGGTGAACCCTTTTACCTTTTTGTACTTGGTGCACATCGCGTTGGCAGCGGTCACGTTGCGGCAGGTGGCGGCTTGGGGGCTCACCGCCCTCGGGCTCATCGCTTTTGGGCTGTTGTTCGCGCTGCCGGCATGGCCAGGTTTTTCCCCCCACGAAGGCAATTTGCATCACGACCACCTGTGGTTGCATCTCCAAGGCATGTACGTGGCGTTCGGCGTGAGTGCCGTATTTATCGTGTACTTTGTCCAGCGCGTCCGCGAGGCGCTGGCCGAGCGAGAAAAGGAACTCGCTGCGGCGCGAGATTTAGCTACTCGACAAGCCAAGTTTGCTGCGCTGGCCACGATGGCCGCTGGCGCGGCTCATGAGCTCGGCACGCCGCTCTCCACGGTTGCGGTGGCCGCAAAAGAGCTGGAAAAGAGCCTCACGGGCGCCGCGGAGCCGATCCGGGCCGACATTCGCCTGATCCGCGAACAGGTGCGGCGCTGCCAGCGGATCCTGCACCAAATGGCGGCCGAGGCTGGCCAAGGGGTCGGAGAGGGAATCGAGGCCGTGCGGGCAAAAGACCTCGCAAGCATACTCGCCGTGGAGAGCCCGTCGAAGGACGTCCGGGTGTTGGTGCAGTTGGACGTGGATGATCCGACTCGGCGAATATTCGTCTCTCGACAGGCCCTGGCTCGCGCCTTGAGGAATCTCGTGCGTAACGCCGCGCAGGCTTCTCCTGCGGGTGCCACGGTGGACGTGCGCGCTTCGCTGCGGGGAGCGTGGCTGGCAATCGAGGTCGCTGATCGCGGCTGCGGTATGGCTCCCGAGGTGCTGTCTCGCGCCGGAGAGCCCTTTTTCACCACAAAAGAGCCCGGCCAAGGCATTGGGCTGGGTTTGTTTTTGACGCGCACCCTGGTGGAACAAATGGGCGGCACTTTAGAGCTGCAATCCCTCCTCGGCCAAGGAACTACTGCACGAATCCTTTTGCCCGCAGCGGATGCGACAAATCGCCACGTTGCAAACCCGGTCCAGAGTGCGACCGATAAACTCGATCGAGAGTGATAGGCAAGGGGAGCGCGATGGTGGCGCAGGACTCGACCAGCGAACGCACCGCGATGCTGATCGTGGATGACGACGAGATTTTCCGCGAGCGCCTTGCGCGCGCCTTCCGCGAGCGCGGTTACGAAGTGTGGACGGCTGCAAACTACACCGAGGCAATGGCGCTGGCCGAACGGGAAGCCCCGGATCTTGCAGTGGTGGATTTGCGAATGCCTGGACGCTCCGGCTTGGAGCTCACGCGGGATTTGCACGCCTTGGATCCGACGATCCGCATCCTGGTTCTGACGGGCTATGGCAGCATCGCGACGGCCATCGAAGCCATGCGGGTAGGTGCCGCGTACTATGTGAGTAAACCGGCAGATGCGGACGACGTTTTAGCCGCTTTTGCCCGCGCCGAGGCACCGCCGCTCGAGCCTGGCCCGGAATACAAGGCACCTTCGTTAGCACGAGCGGAGTGGGAGCACATTAACCGAGTGTTGGCCGACTGCGGCGGCAACATCTCCGAGGCCGCGCGTCGCTTGGGCATACACCGGCGCTCGCTTCAGCGAAAGCTGCGCAAGTACCCGCCGCGCCAGTGAGAAGAAAATCCGCAGCGCGCCAGGACTGTACGTCTGCAGCGGCCGCGGCGGCCGTCCATCTTGGGCAACCGGCACGAAGGGTTTTTTCTGGGTCGGGGCGCCGAACCTGGAGTCAGGCCCGGATTGCTGCCTCGTTTTTCAAATCACGGCATGCAGCCGGGTCGAGAACACCATCACCGGGCCACGATCCGCGTTATACCCCGGATTCCAGATGTGCTGAAAGTCGAGGGTGAGTTCGAAGATCGGCAAGACCGGGATGGCGTAAAAGGCCTCGACAAGGGTCTCTGCACCATAGTGCAGCGCGCCATCACCGAGAAAAAATCCGAGCCCGCCAGCTTCCAGGTATTTCCGGTGCGGTGCCGAAAGCCATTGGCGGGCGAACGCGATGCCGAGTCGGTCGAACCCTCTGCCCCATGGCCGGCCGGATATCACGGTGCCGAAGGCGAGGCTACGATCTGCCTCGGTAAAGGCATAGGTTTCCGTTTTTCCGTCGGCCCAAAAGCCACGAAAGAAAATGCCGAGCCAAGGGGCGATATCCTGGTCCGCAGAAATACCGACGCCGAGTTTCTCGCGCGGAGCAGTCCGCACCGCGTCGAGGGTTGGTGTGCGTCCGGTCCTTTTGGCAGCCTGAAGCGCATCTTCGTAGCGAGCCATCACGGCGCGGTTGCGCATCCCCAGCAAGCGGAGAGCACCCGGATTGGCCCGTAGTGTGAACTGCCGTTCGATTTCGAGCTGATCGCCAAAATGTTGGAAGATGCGGGAGTCCAAAGGCAATTGGTTTGGTTGTTTTGGCTGTGCGAACCGGCCAAAACGAATCGCCCAGTCGTCCCAAAACAATTCTGCCGTCGCGCCCCACGAGTAGCCACGGGCATCGGCCGCGTAGTCGTAAGCCGCGTGGGTCATCAGGGCCCAATTGAGAAAATCCGTGCGGGGGTCGTGCGCGAGGCGGTTCGCGTCGAAAAGATCCAGCACGGAGAGATTGCCAACGGTGAGAACCGCGCGTCGCGAGGTGGAGTGCAGGGGGAGCTGATTCTCTCCTTCCTCGACGATACTGGGTTCGCCGCCCAGGGGGAGGTACTGCTGCCAATACAGCCGAGCTCGGTAGAACGTGAGCGTGGGCCCGGCTGTACGCGAGATTTCGCCATTGGTAAATCCCGCAAGCCCCGTGAGCCGGGAAAGCGCCACTCCTTGGGCAGCTTCGGGATTGAAGTAGAGTCCGGCACCACTCCACGGGCGGACGCCGAGCATCAGTGTTGTTGTCCACGAATAACTGTCCTCGAAGCCGGCAGAGAGGCTGTGGGGCCCCGAATACGCAGCGCGGAAGCCAGGCTTGAGTTGCAAAATGTATGTGGACTGGACGTGTGCTTGCCAGCGCTGCTCTTGCGCCAGGACTCCTGTTCCAGAGCGGACAAACGCCCACACCCCAAACCCGCAAATCAAGGCGATGCCCCGGAGCGAGCGCCCTGTTCGAAAAAACGGTGTTGCTGCCCCGACATGACGATGAAAATATGGAGGCAACCAAGAGCGTGCGCGGCCTCGCGGACGGGGCTCCGATCCCACTGCCGGTTGTGGCTGCGGCGCGCGGCGCCCAAGCGCACGCGGCATCAGCTCACCCAGTTCGGTTTCCGCTTTTCTGCGAACGCCCGCATGCCCTCGGCTGCTTCCGGGGACGCAAAAAGCTCTGCAATCAAGGTGCTCGCGTAACGAAAGGCGTCGTCCATGTTCATCTGGGGAACGCGCCGAACGAGCTCTTTTGCGTGCCGCAGCGCTTGCGGCCCGGCCAAACGCAACTGCGCGAGGGTGTCGTCCACGGCCGCGTCCAACTGCGCGCGGGGCACCACGCGGTGAACCAGCCCAATGTCCCGGGCGCGCTCGGCGGAAAAACGCTCTGCAGTCAGAAACAACCACATGGCGTTTTGGATCCCGATCTTGGGGAGGACCACCACCGAGATCATCGCCGGCACGACGCCGACACGCACCTCGCTGAATGCGAACTGTGCCTCCTGTGCGGCAATCGTCAGATCACAAGCGGCGATCAGGCCCAATCCGCCGCCAAATGCCGAACCGGTGACTGCGCCGAGAATGGGCTTCGGGCCGTACCACATGGAACGCAAAAGCGTCACGAACGGTTGCTCGCCGTCCCGTGCTTGGACCCCGCCGCTTTTGAGATCCGCGCCCGCGCAAAACGTGTCACCCTGCGCCCGTAGCACGACGGCGCGAACCGCGACGTCGTCGTAGGCGGCACGGAATGCGCTAAGTAAACCTTCAATCATCTCGTCGTTGAGGGCGTTACGCCGCTCGGGCCGATCGAGAGTGATCTCCGCGACTCCGTTATGTGTCCGATATCGAATGCCTTGCATGTGGGCTCCCGGCGAAGTCAGTGCATTCCTGCGGCTGAGTCTCGTGGCTCGATGACCACGAGCACTGCGCCTGCCTCTACTTGTTGGCCGGGCTCTACCAGTACCTCGCGCACCGTGCCAGCGTGGGGAGCGGCGACTTCGTGTTCCATCTTCATGGCTTCGAGTACCGCCAGCACTTGCCCGCGCTCCACCTCCTCCCCCGGGCTGACCCGCACCGCGACAATGCGACCGGGCATCGGTGCCGTACAACCTCCACGGACCGTTTCCATTTCCGGAAGAGGAAAGCGCGGCAGTTCTTCCAAGACCGAAGACCCGAGAACACTGTCTACGTATCGCAACGTCCCGGCAGCCGTAACGGCATAACGGCGACGCAGGCCATCGATTTCCAGCGCAATGCCGCGGTCATCCACAGCGAGCAAGTGGCCCTGGTGGAGAGAGTTGCCCGCCAGCGCCTCGAACTCGCTGCCTTTGCCCAAACGATACTCGACGCGAATGACGGCGTCTCGGCATTTGTACTCGACCCATTGGCGCTGCGTAGGATTGTTCCGCCACCCGGACGGAATCGAGGCCAGCACACTGGTGTGCTGCCGGCGGCGTTGTTGCTCCCACAACGCGGCGGCAATTGCGTGCAGGTGCCCGGCCGTAAGATAGTCGGGCGGTGCCAGCAACTCGGGATGCTGGGCGATAAAGTGAGTGTCGAAATTCGCGGCGCGAAACTCGTCGTGGCTCAACACACGAAGCAAAAATTCTCGGTTGCACGCGACTCCGTGAACACGGAGTTGCTCGAGCGCGCGAGAGAGCCTGCGCACGGCCTCGTTGCGGTTCGAACCCCAAGCGATGATCTTGGCGAGCATGGGGTCGTAGTAAATCGTGACCGCGGAGCCTTGTTCGACGCCGCTCTCGTAGCGTACGCCGGGAACGGGTGCGGGCTCCCAGCATACAATGGTGCCGGTCGAAGGCAGAAAATCTTGCCAGGGGTCTTCGGCATACAGTCGCGCTTCGATGGCGTGCCCCCGAATGACGAGATCCTCTTGAGCAAACGGGATCGGTTCCCCTTGGGCGATTTCGAGTTGAAGGCGTACCAGGTCAAGCCCGGTAATCTCTTCCGTGACGGGGTGCTCGACTTGCAGCCGAGTGTTCATCTCCAAGAAGTAAAAAGCCCCATGTGGATCTACCACGAATTCGACCGTGCCTGCATTGACGTACCCGATCGCCTTGGCCAGCGCGACGGCGGCGGCCCCCATACGTTCGCGCAGCAAGTCGTTGACGAAGGGTGAGGGGGCCTCCTCGAAAATTTTTTGATAGCGCCGTTGGATAGAGCACTCACGCTCGAACAAGTGCACCACGTTGCCGTGTTCGTCGGCGAGCACTTGGATCTCGATATGGCGTGGCCTCTCCACGTACCGCTCCACCAGCAGGGTTGCGTCCCCGAAGGCACTTTCCGCCTCGCGGGCGGCTCCTTCGAGCGCACCTTCGAGATCTTCCATGCGCTCGACCAGGCGCATCCCTTTGCCCCCGCCACCTGCCGACGCTTTGACGAGAAGTGGCAACCCGAGCTCGCGCGCTCGTTCCAGGATTGCGGCCTTGCCGAGACCGCGCGCAGAAAAACCCGGAATGATGGGAACGCCTGCTCTTTGGGCAATCTGTTTGGCCTCGATTTTCGTGCCCATCGCCCGAATTGCCTTCGGAGGTGGGCCAACAAAGACTAAACCTGCGTCGGCGCACGCTTGCGCAAAGTCGGCGTTTTCGGCCAAAAACCCGTAGCCGGGATGAATGGCATCCGCGCCGGTTCGTTTGGCTGCGGCAATGATGGTTTCGATGGCAAGGAACCCCTGGCCCGTCACTGGCGCGCCGAGGGCGACAGCTTCGTCAGCCTCGCGTACGAATGGCGCTTCCCGATCCGGATCGGCGTAGAGCGCCACCGTCCGTAAACCGAGTTCTCGGCAAGCTCGGAAAATCCGCCGCGCAATTTCCCCGCGATTCGCAACGAGCACTTTATGAAAACGGCCCACCCCGAACCTCCTCGCTACATCCGAAACACCCCGAAGGTGTCCGACCCTTTGACCACATTGTTGAAGGCGGCGCTGAGCGCGATACCCAGAACCGTTCGGGTATCGCGCGGATCGATAATGCCATCGTCCCACAGCCGCGCGGTGGCGTAAAAGGCATTGGATTCTTGTTCCATTTGCTGCACGACCATTTGCCGGATCGTTCGGTCCTGTTCCTCGTCGTAAGGCAGTCCGGATCGTTCCGCAGCCTGCCGCCGTACGATGGACATCACGCCAGCTAGTTGCTCCGGGCCCATGACTGCAATCTTGTGGTTGGGCCAGGTAAACAAAAAGCGGGGATCGTAGGCGCGCCCGCACATGCCGTAGTTTCCAGCCCCGTAAGAGCTGCCAATCATCACCGTGAACATCGGCACCGTGGAGTTCGCGACCGCATTGATCATCTTGGCGCCGTCTTTGATGATCCCACCTTGCTCGTATTGCACGCCCACCATGTAGCCCGTGATGTTTTGCAAGAACAGGATCGGCACGTCGAGCTTGTTGCATAGTTGAATAAACTGGGCCGCTTTCTGGGAGGAATCCGAAAACAGGATGCCGTTGTTGGCCACGATTCCGATGGGATAACCGTGCAGGTGGGCCCATCCGGTTACCAGCGTGGTGCCATAGTTCGCCTTGAACTCCTCGAACTGCGAGCCGTCCACGATGCGCGCGATGACCTCGCGGACCTCGAACGGCCGCCGCAAGTCCGCGGACGGAATCCCGAGCAATTCGTCCGGGTCGTATCGTGGCTCCTCGACCGCGCGCATGCGCGCTTGGCCGAGCTTGCGCCAATTCAAGTGCGCGACGATTTCCCGCGCAATGCGGATGGCATCGCGCTCGTTCTCGGCCAGGTAGTCGGATACACCCGAGATCCGACTGTGCATCTCCGCCCCGCCCAGGCTTTCCTCGTCCGCATCTTCGTTGGTGGCCATCTTGACGAGCGGCGGCCCGCCGAGAAACACCTTAGCCTGGCCTTTGACCATCACCACGTAGTCCGACATCCCCGGTACGTACGCGCCGCCGGCCGTGGAGCTCCCGAAGACGACGCAAATGGTGGGCACGCGCTCCGCCGAGCGGCGGGTGATTTCACGGAAGGTTTTCCCACCGGGCACGAAAATCTTCGACTGTACCGGCAAGTCCGCTCCCGCCGACTCGGTCAGATGAACCAAAGGCAAGCGGTTTTTTGCCGAGATCTCGATCGCACGCAGGCTTTTTTCGAGTCCGTACGGATTGATGGCTCCACCCTTGACGGTCGGGTCGTTGGCCACCACGACGCATTCCACACCCCGCACCACACCCACGCCGGTGACCACACCCGCTCCGACGGTGTACTCGGTTCCCCAGGCGGCCAGCGGCGACAGTTCGAGAAAAGGGGCGTCCCGGTCTAAAAGCAATTCGATTCGCTCCCGCGGGAGGAGTTTGCCCCGCTCGCGGTGCCGTTGCACGTATTTTTCGCCGCCACCGGCTCGAGCGAGCGCGAGTTGCTCGTGCAGATAGCGCACCTGCTGCAGCATCGCTTGGTAGTTTTCCCGAAATGCTGCCGACTTCGGATCGATGCGCGTGGGTAAAACGGGCATGGCTCTTTTGGCTAGATTTGCAGCAACTTGGCTACGATTTGTTTCATCACTTCGTCGGCGCCGCCACCAATGGTGAGCAAGCGCGAGTCGACGAAGGCGCGCGCCGCTGGGTTTTCCCAGCAGTATCCGGCGCCTCCAAAAAGTTGCACGCAGGTCGTGGCGACGTACTGGAGCATATTGCTGTTGAAAACTTTGGCCATGGAGATCTCCTTGGTGGCGTCCACACCTTGCATCATCAAGCGAATGCAACGGTACGCCAGCTCCTGTGCGGCGGTGATCTGAATGAGCATGTCCACGAACTTGTGTTGGTTGACCTGGTGCTTGGACAAGGGTTTTCCGAAGACGATCCGCTGCTGGCAGTGTTGCAAGGTGATCTCCCAAAGCTGCCGTGCCTGCACGGGCGACATCACCACCGGCACCATCCGCTCGTCTTGAAACTGCATCATTTGTTGCTGAAAGCCCCGCCTGGGGTCGCCAATGGTGTTCGTGACGGGAACGCGGACGTCGTCGAAAAACAAAAGCCCCGTGTCCGAGCCGACATTCCCAATCTTGTCGAGCAGCTTGTAACTGAACCCCGGCGTGTCCGTAGGCACAATGATTTGCGTGAAGCCGTTGTAGCCCGCCTCGGGGTCGGTGACGGCAAGAAGACACAACCAGTCCGCGGTCGCGGCATTGGTAATGTACATCTTCGAGCCGTTGATCACCCAGTAATCTCCGTCGCGCACGGCACGCGTTTGGATGCGAGCCACGTCGGAGCCGGCTGCAGGCTCGGTGACGGCAATGGCTGCCACCATCTCGCCGCGGATCGCTGGCACCAGATACTTTTGCTTGAGCTCTTCGCTTCCGAAGCGGTGGAGCGCGGGTGTGGCCATGTCCGTCTGCACCGAAATTCCCATGGCCACCCCGGCGTTGTCGCACAGCGCTATTTCTTCGAGAAAAATCGCTTGGTAAGAGTAATCGAGGCCGAGCCCACCATACTTGGGGTCGTAACGAATTCCCAGAAAGCCAAGCTCGCCCATTTTCCGATACAATGACTTGTCGATGCGTCCCATCTTGTCGAACTCTCGGGCGCGGGGCACGAGCTCGGTTTGGACGAAACGGCGTACGCTGTCGCGAAATGCCCGGTGTTCGGGGCTCCCGTAAATGTCTGCGCCTGGCTCGTAATTCACTGTTAGCGTCCTCCGTGGGCCGCTCTTCTACCGAACAACCGTCCTTCGGGAAACACCTGGACCACCATTGACTTTCGGAGCCAGCTAGGAAACGGCGGAGGCGGAGGAGGCAATCGGATTATGGCGTGGGATTTCTCGACCGAACCCGAGTTTCAGGAGAAACTCGACTGGATGGACGCGTTTGTGCGCGAACGCGTCGAGCCTCTGGATGTCTTGTTCCCCGACCCGGCAGCACCGTATGATCGCCGCAACCCCGAGCTGCGGGCACTGGCGCAACCTCTCAAAGAGGAGGTGAAGCGGCGGGGCTTGTGGGCATGCCATTTGGGACCCGAACTTGGCGGGCCCGGGTATGGCCAGGTCAAATTGGCCCTGATGAACGAAATCCTGGGCCGCTCTCAATGGGCGCCGACGATTTTTGGCTGCCAAGCTCCGGATTCGGGGAACGCCGAAATTCTTGCGGCGTATGGTACCGAGGAACAAAAGCGCCGCTACCTTGCCCCTTTGTTGGATGGCGAGATCGTGTCGTGCTTTGCCATGACCGAGCCGCAAGGGGGAAGCGATCCGAGCGGGTTTCAGTGTCGCGCCATCCGCGATGGCGACGGTTGGGTGCTGAACGGACAAAAATACTTTGCCTCGCACGCCGACTTGGCGGACTTCTTGATCGTGATGGCCATCACGAATCCCGATGTTCCCGTGCACCGCGGCTCCTCGATGTTTCTCGTTCCCGCGAATCATCCGGGAATGACGATCGTTCGCCGCGCAGGATTGGGGCTCGAACCGATCGGGAGCGGCCATCATTGCTTGGTGGAGTTCGACAATTGCCGCCTTCCTGCGGATCACCTGCTCGGGCGCGAAGGCGAGGGCTTTGCCATTGCCCAGGCACGACTCGGTGGCGGGCGCATCCATCACGCCATGCGTACGGTAGCGATGGCGAAGAAGGCCCTCGAAATGATGTGCGAGCGCGCGTTGAGCCGCAAAGTGCAAGGGGAGGTGCTGGCGAACAAGCAGTTGGTGCAACAGATGATCGCGGACTCTTTTGTCCAACTGGAGCAGTTCCGTCTGCTCGTGTTGTATACCGCCTGGCACATCGACCAAGGACACCGGGAAGAGGCGCGGCTATACATCGCGGCTGCGAAGATTCAAATGGCGGAAGTGTTGCACGACGTCATTCGCCGCGCGGTGCAAATCCACGGAGCGTTGGGTTGCTCGAACGAGCTTCCGTTGATGCGCTGGTGGCTGGCCGTGCCCGTTATGGGCATTGCCGACGGCCCCACCGAGGTTCACAAGGTGAGTGTCGCCCGGCAACTTTTGCGGCGCTACGAGGCGTACCCGGGCCCTTGGCCGCCGGAATTCCTGCCGGCACGCATCCTCGAAGCGCAGAGGCAACTCGGAGTCCGATCGGGAACACCTGCAGAGTCCGACGCCTGAGGCCCCAGCAGTGGAGCGGGATTTGTGAGCCGCTCCTGTAGCCTACGCGAGCTGGTGCGCTGGTGGCTTGCTGGCGACGGCGGCGGCGAGTACAGCACTCCCACCGAGCCATGTTCATCGGGATCGACCTGGGCGGTACGAAAATTGAGGGTGTGGTGCTCGACACGCAACACAAAGTGCGTTTCCGCGAGCGGATTCCCACGCAGCGTGACGAAGGCTACGAGCGCATCGTGGAGCGGGTCGCTTCCATGTTCGCTCTTTGCTGCGAAGCGGCTGGCACGCGACCCGCCGTGGTTGGAATCGGCACCCCCGGGGCTGTTTCCTTGCGCGACGGAGCGATGAAAAACTGCAACACGACATGCCTCAACGGCCGCCCATTGCAACGTGATCTGGAGACAGCCCTCAAAACCAAAGTCATACTGGAAAACGATGCCAATTTGTTCACTTGGGCCGAAGCACTTCACGGGGCGGCGCGGGGGTACGAGCTGGTCTTCGGGGTTATTCTCGGCACTGGGGTCGGTGGAGGCATCGTGTACCGTGGCGAGATCGTGCGGGGCGCGCATCGCCTAGCAGGCGAGTGGGGCCATCACCGCATCGTCAGCGGCGGACCGCGGTGTTACTGTGGCGCGTCCGGCTGCGTGGAAACGCTAATTTCCGGGCCTGCGGTCGAGGCAGATGCCGCGCGGGAGCGCGGGTTTCGTGCCCCTTTACCCGAAGTCGTGCGTGCGGCGCGCGAAGGGGAAGCTGCAGCGGCTCGCGTGCTTGGCAGTTTTCTCGATCATTTTGGTCGAGGTCTGGCCAATGTGGTGAACATTGTCGATCCCGACTGCATCGTGCTGGGCGGGGGCGTATCGAATGTCGACGAGCTGTACACGATTGGACGGGAGGCTGTGGCCGCCTATGTGTTCGGCGGCGAGTTTCGGGCACCGATCTTGCGCCATGCTCTTGGTGATTCCGCGGGGGTCATTGGCGCGGCTCTGCTTGCTGCGCGCGATCTCGAAGGACGATGAGTCGTCGTAACGAGGGCACGATGGGGCTTGCCGCCAGCGAGCGATTGCGGCGGTGGTGTATCGAGCTCGATAGCTCCCCCACCGCGCAAATTTGGATGCGGCGTGCCCTGGTCGCGTATGTCGTGGCCGTGTTCCTCATTCGCATTCATCACGCGGGTGACTTCGCCGGCTACCTTGCAGTGGGAGAGCACATCTTGCGTGGGGAACACCCTTACCGCTCTGCAGGTGCGTTCAATACCTGGCCCCCGTTCTTTAACCTACTGTGTGTCCCGCTTGCGTTGTTGGCCCGACCGACCGCGTACGTTGCCCGAGCGTTGTGGTTTGTTCTGAACTTTGCCTGCGTGTGGTGGATTTTACGGTTGTGCGCCATGTTGGTGTACAACCGCCGGCTGACTTGGGCACCCGGTCAGGGCTTGGCGGTGAGCTCACCCTGGATCTTTGTGCCGCTGCTGCTCAGCGAGCGTTACGTGAGCAGCAATTTCGATCATGTGCAGATCAATTTGATTTTGTTTGCTCTCGTGCTCGCTGGGTTAACTGCGCAACGAGAGGGCAGGTGGCTCAACGGGGGGCTGCTCGTTGGTCTCGCTGCGGCCATCAAGCTCATGCCGGTGACATTCGTGGCCTATTTTGCTTGGCGCCGCCGTTGGGCCGCATTCTGGAGCTCGCTGGTTGCCTTCCTGGGCTTGTCTTTCAGTCCGGCTCTGGTGTTCGGATGGGGCCGTTTTTGGGACTACGTGATCGCTTGGCACGAGCGTGTTGCTGGAGGCTGGGGGGTCGGCCGGTTGAATCAGTCGGTGTGGGCTATGTGGGATCGCTGGCTCGGTCATGGAATGGTTCCGTTGCTCACCCCAGGTGCGCATGACATCGCTTCCTCAGGGTCGCCTGTGGTGACCGTTGCGGTTTTTCTGACGCTCGTTTCCTTCGGTCTTGCGTTTTGGCGGCGTGCACGGGTGGCCAACCCTGGGTGTTGGCAGCAGGTTGCCGAGTGGAGTGTGGTATTTCTAGCGACAGCGGTGTTTTCGCCGGTTACGTGGAAGGCCTACCTGGCCGTGAGTGTATTGCCGGCGATGCTGTTGTTCGCGGCCTGGTGGCACGCGCCGATCTCGAGCAGTGCCAGACGTGGGGCCTCGCTCGGCTTGGTAGCGGCGGCGTTACCCAACTTACTATCTCCCGGCTTTTTGGGGCGAAACCTGGCCGGACGCCTAGAGATGGCTTGCGTTCCGACGGTGTTCGCACTGCTCCTGGTCGCGGCGCTGATTTGGCTTCTGCCGTATCTTCCCGCGCTGGAGGCGGAGGCAAAAAGAAAACGGGCCGCCGAAGAGGCTGAAGCCTAGTCCGGCGGATACCGCAAAAGTCGTTCAGCGGCGCGCTCGTTGGTACGTGCCGATGAGTTCGGCGTGCTCGATGACGTGATCTTTCATTGCCCGCTCGACGTCCGCTTTGGTGGGCCTGCCGAGATCGGGCAACACGGTGTCGAGTGCATACAGCTTGAAAAAGTAACGATGCCGGCCGATCGGAGGACAAGGACCTCCGTAGCCGGTACGCTTCCAATCGTTGAGTCCTTCCCGCGTACCGGGCGGAAGCTGGTTGTTCTTGACGGCTTCCGGCAAACCTGTGCTGTCGGGCGGGAGGTTGTAGAGAACCCAGTGGACCCAGGTCATCCGCGGCGCAGCGGGATCCGGGGCATCGGGATCGTCGACGATCAACACCAAACTCTTCGCGTTTGCCGGAATGCCCGACCAGGTCAGGGGCGGAGAGACGTCGTCGCCGTCGCAGGTGTATTTCACCGGGATGGAGCCGCGATGTTCGAACGCGGAAGACTCGATCTTGAGCGCCATAGCAAATCCTCCTCTGCTGAGAGCAATGACAAGAACGAACAGGAAAGCAACTCGACGGAATTTTACGTGGCTGTTCTCTGTACCGACTCGGTCGCAGCGTAAGCCCACCACGATCCACTCCCTTTAGCGCGCCAAGGATACACGGTTTGGGAGGCGCGAAGAAGGGTGGTTTTTGCGTTTGGGCCTATGGGAACGAGTTCGGCCCCCGCCTGCTAGCACCGAGAACGTGCGCCAGAGCAGCGTCCACGGTCGGATACCGGAACTGGAAGCCGCTCTCCAGCAGTCGCGCCGGGCGGACACGAGTACTGGACAGAACAAGCTCTTCTCCCATCTCCCCGAAGAGCAGTCGGACCGCGGCCGCGGGCAGTGGCAGCACTGCGGGCCGCCGCAAGGCCCGCGCAAGGGCTCGGGTGAAGCTCGTGTTGGTCACGGGATTCGGCGACACCGCGTTCACCGGGCCATGGAGTCGCTCGTTCTTCACACAAAAAAGAATGGCGGCAGCCAAGTCATCGGGCGCAATCCAACTCATGAATTGGCGTCCGTCGCCCGTCCGGCCGCCCAACCCCAGCCAAAAGGGCCAAAGCAGTCGTTTCAAGGCTCCGCCCTTGGGCGTGAGCACGACCCCGATGCGCAGTCGCACCACCCGAACTCCGGCATCCTCCAAAGGTCGGACGGCAGCCTCCCACTCCTGGCACACCGACGGCAAAAAGCCGCGTCCGGGTGGCGAGTCTTCGTCCAACCACTGAGCCCCGCGGTCGCCGTAAAAGCCAATGGCCGAAGCGGCAACGAAGACGCGCGGCCGGGTTTTCCAGCCTGCGACGTGCTCGGCGAGCCTGGCGGTGGCCTCGACGCGACTGGAGCGAATCTCCGCCTTGCGCTCGGGCGTCCAGCGGCTTTCCCCAACGTTCGCTCCGGCAAGATGCACGATGGCGTCTACGCGCTCGTTGGATGGGATCCGAACCTCTCCGGTTCGAGGGTTCCAACCTGGGGCGCTGGTGGAGAGGGTCGTGGTGCGCGTGGCACGCAAGACCTTGTGTCCCCCGGCAGAGAGAAACGGGCACAGAGTCGAACCAATGAGCCCAGTGGCGCCGGTGACGAGAAACGTCATGGGCTCGGCCGAAAGTGTTGCATGCCAGTGGAGGTCATGACCGAGCACCCGGTGGCGGTAGGCGAACATTCTCTGCAGCTCGCGGCGAACAAAAGCGGCGTCCAGGGCCCGATCCAGTGCCTCAGGCCAACGCAACAGTTGGTAGGTCAAGTGGTCTTCCGCGCGACAGTGGTCGCTGTCGAGAGCAACGAAGCGATGCACGTGTTCCCAATGCACGAAAGGTCCGCGGACCATTCGATCCCGGAATTCCTCTCCAGGCTTTCCGTCGTAGTGTTGCGCGTGCCATCGCACGGGGAAAGGGCCCACCGGCAGGCGCAACACGACCTCCCCCTCGTGGATGGTTCCCTGGCGGCGTTCGACTTCGAGGTTCACCCACGGAGGCGCGAGCCGCTCGAAGGCTCCTTCGCGCGTGTGCCAGGCATAGGCGAACTCGGCGCTGCACGGCAACAGAGACGAAAAGCGAAAGTTCCTCACGCGGGTATGGTTACCTGTTTGTTCCGCTGGAACAATGCCCTCAGTCGGCAAAACGTGCCGCGTGCTGTTGCCGATAAATCTCGCAGTCCAATAGATTGTTCCGGTACGGGCAGAACCGCTGAATGACCTCGTCGTGGCAACCATAGGCGTAGGGGAAGGAGCGCGCGAATGCAGAGCGGACCACGCTGTGCAACTCGCGTTCCGGCAGCGGTGCGGTGAGCTTGCGGTTCCATTCGTGTAGTACCTGGATCGTTCGCGTCTGGTCGAATCCTGCGCGGCGCAAGGCCGATGCTAGTCGGATGGCCACATTGTTACGAAATCCACGGGCGACATCGGATGTGAGCATGTGCTGCCGTGCTGGACAGAGAGCCGATAGGACCTCGCCGGGAGGACGAGGAAAGCGATAGGGATGCCTTCGGCCCCGACGGGCGATTTTTTTAGCCCGCAAAAACATGGTGCGAGCGATCTCGACCGCGTACACAGATTCCACCGGCCACAGGCCGGCGTAACGGGACCGTACGAGCGGGCGCGGCTCGCGCGCGATCCGCGACATATCGGCGGCCTCCAGGGAAAACAGCTCCTCGTGCGATAGGGGGACCTTGTACAAGCCTGTTTGGCGGTGACGCGAGTTTGCCAGCCGGAGCAAGCGCACTTTGTCCCCGATCGCAAGGTCGAAGCGAGCTCCTGGCTCCACATCGCCCAAGGCCTGTCGCACTCGTAAACGCAGGTACGAGAAAATGCGATGCAGGTCGTTGGCCGGCGCAATGCGTCCGAAAACCCGCGTGTCGAGAAGGAGGTGAAAGCCTTTGTGGCCGCTGAAGTAAGCGTGAATGGCCGCGTGTGGGATGCGCCAGCGATTGGCGAGAAAAGAGTACAGTTGGCGCGTGAGGCGAAGAGCAGAAGTCAGACCATCGGGGCTCGGCTGCGCGTCAATGTCGAACGGAAGGAAGGGTGCCCAAATGCGGCCGTCGAACCCCGCGATCGAAGGTCGCCCGCCCACGCGGTGCTCGGCTAGGTAGAGCAGAATTTCCTCGGAAAAAAAGAAAATCGTGGCAAAGCAGTCGTCGGGCCCGTACTGCAGGAGCATTTGCTCGACCCGGCAAACGGGGACTGCGTGATTGCGGAAACCGGCCAAACGTGGCGAGGCAAAGTCCACGTAACGGTAGCGCCGCGAGGCAAGGCGGTGGTCGCTATGCGTGGGGCTCTCGCGGAGGCAAGGTCCACTCGATTGCGGAAGTTGAGGCTGCACGTCCTTACTTTGGCGGAAGCCGGGGTTCATCGGCAATGGCGTGGTCTCTAGCGCGAGTGCGATGGCCGCGAGCTCGAGGCTCCGTGAGGCTCTTGCCCCAGCCCTGGTCCGAAGTACAATGCAGGCGTTTTCATCGAGCACAGTTGGCGGTTGCAAATGGCGGTGACCTTGGAGGTGGTGGTCGGAACCGCAAGGGATCGCCTGAGCGGAGCGGATAGGCGACGGAGATGGTCCAAGAGACGGATTGGCAACGTAAACCGGTTGACAGCAAAGCTGGAGCGACCGTGCCAGCAGCGGTGGAGTGCTAGCTCGCGAGGAACTTGCGTGACCAAAATTCGGGACTCGAGAAAATCGGGCCCGCTTGCAAGCAGAGGGAGGAAGAACGTATGCCGATCGATGTTCAGAAGGCTTTAGGGGCGCAGTTACCGGCAACTGCCGGGGCTTGGAATCCGGACCAAGTGATCTTGTATCACCTGGGAATCGGGGCGGGGATGAACAAGCCGACGGATCCGAAGGAGCTCGAGTACACCTACGAGCGTTACCTGAAGGTGCTACCGAGTTTTGCGGTGATTCCGGTGTTCGGAGCATTGGGTGGAATGAACAACATCCCGGGAATCAGCATCAACCTGGCGATGGTTTTGCACGGGGAACAGGAGGTCGTCTTGCATCGGCCCCTGCCGGTATCGGCAGAGATCGAAAACACCGCACGAGTTGCCGGCATTTACGACAAGGGCAAAGCAGCGCTTATCGTGCTGGAGGTCAACACCAAGGAGAAGGGTGGCGCGCCCTTGTTTACGAATCGCTTCACCATCTTTGCCCGCGGCGAAGGAGGCTTTGGCGGTGACCCGGGCCCGAAGGCGCAGCACGAAATGCCCAACCGCCAGCCCGATGCTGTGGTGGAGTCGCCCACCATGCCGCACCAAGCTTTGATCTACCGGCTGTCCGGCGACAAAAATCCGCTGCACTGCGATCCCGAGTTTGCCAAGCTCGCGGGCTTTGAAAAGCCGATCCTCCATGGCCTGTGCTCGTTTGGGATCGTGTGCAAGGCGGTCGTGGATACGGTGCTCGATGGCGCGGTGGACAAGGTGGCCTCCTATGGGGCCAGATTTTCCGGGGTGGTCTATCCGGGCGAAACGATCGTCACGTCCATGTGGAAGGAGGACGGCAAGATCGTGATTGCCGCAAAGACGAAGGAACGGGACACCCCGGTGATCAGCAACTCGGCGATCCAGTTGCGCTGACGCGGAGGCACGGCGGGAAGGTTGGGATGGACGTTCCTTCCCGCCGCGCGCGTTTCGCAATCAGGTGCTCCAAACGCGCTCCCGGGGCGACGGGCGGCCATTCCAGCAGGGTAGTCGTTGACTCTCCTGCACGCCTCACCCGGGGAGGTACCAAATCGGCGAAGTCCAAGCCCGTTCCTGGATGGTTTGCGGTATCGTAGGGTCCGAACAAGCAGCGGGGCGGCGTTCCGGAGGCAACTGATTGCATACGTGAACGTGCCAGCGGCAGGAGGGGTTTTCTAAAACCCGCACGTAGTAAAAGGCTGGGCTGGCCGAATCGAATTCGGGGTCGCGCCACACCGTGCAAAGTTGCCGGAAGCCCGAGCCCGTAGGCGTGCACGTTTGCAAGTCCACCGCGGCTCCGTTTTCGGCGTCGCCGGCGACGTCGAAAATACGCAGGACGGGTGTTCCACGGACCAGAGACCCCTTGATCACCTGAATGCGTTGCAGTGGCGTGCCGGGATGCTCTGGCGTTCCGGGGTCGTAGTCAGCCGCGATCGCAAACACTGGTGCTGTGCTTGTTGGCGCCGCATGCAACGTACCTCCCATGGGCACACCTTGCGCGTAGGCCAAGCGCACGCGGTCCGCCCGCTCGCACCAGTCGTTGGGGAGCTCCCATCCGGCAAAGGCGCGCACTACGATGCGCGGGCCGCTCGTGGCAAACGTCTCCTTGCGTTTGAGGGCAGCGAAAATGGCCTCGCGCGTGTTTTCCTCGGCCCAAACGGCGGCAAGCCCACCGGGATTGAACAACACGGGGGTATCGCCGAGTTCATCGAAGCTCATCAGCGCCTCCGGCGTGGCCTCGGCGGCACCACGATGCCCTTGAAACTCGTATTCTGCAACCCGCCCAGGAGTGCCGTTGTGGGTGTCCGTACTACCGATGAATCCGAGGGGGACAGGATTCACGCCCAATCGCGTATATTCCTGCAACCCGATGCCCAACACGTTGCGCACGTAGTCCCGCCGCGAGATACATCCCCGCCCCGCCGCGCCGAGTTGCCCCATGCCTTCGCCACAGTCTTCCAACGACCAGCGGCGCCGGGGCTCGAAATCGCAAGCCTCATCAGGCGCTCCGAGCACTGAGGGAAGCCCGGCGAAACACTCGGACGAACCCTTGTGCTGAAAAATTTCCACTAGCGGCTCCACCCGAGCCCGCAGTAGGGCTTGCTCGCGTTGCTCGGCAACCGAACCAGCGCCCGGGTACTCCACGGTAAACATCCGGCCCGTGCTCTCGTTGGAATTGTGGGGGATGGCAATGACGTCGCAGCCGGGGATTTCCTGCTTGCACACGCGTTCGAGCTCGCGCCACAACCCTTGCGGCGTGGGTTGCTCGAACACACTCACTGGCGGCGGTACGCGGTCGTTAGCGAAGACAACGTTCCGGTGTAGCGTGCTTCCTGCAAGGGCGTTGGTGTACTCGTAAGCGATGAAAGTCGTAAAACGGCAAGGCTCGTAGGCTTGTGCCGCCGCTGCCCGGATGCGCTCCCACACGTCGCCTGCGGATTGTATGCATCGCTGCCAATCCGTACCGCACACATCCGCGGCGCGCTGCGGCCGGCGAACCGATAGGCGGGCCCCAAAGTCCAGTTGCGACTCTGCAAAACCGCGGCGGAAACTTTGGCAGGTGGGCGCGTCGTACACCGGCGAACCGGGTGTGGAGCACAGCGACACCTCTCCGAGAAACTCCGAGTGATCCGTCACGGCCGTGAAATCCAACGGCCGATCGATGCGTGCGGAGCGAGTCCCGTTGCCGGCGGCATCGAGCGGGGGCAACGCAATCGGGGTACCGCGCGCGAATCGGTACGAGTCGGCGGGAGTTGTGCGAACATCCCATGTGTAGGCATCGAACGAGTTTGCCGTGTGCACGTGCAGGTCGCCAAAGAACACCCGCCGCTCACCATTGTAGTCTTCGCAGCGCGCTACTGGAGTTGGGCTTGGCGTCGGTGGCTGGGCCGTGGGCGTGAAAACGGGCGGGCACCCTCTCAGCAAGGAATCCACCGCTGCGACGATTTCTTCTACGGTAATGCCGCCGTCGCCATTGGAGTCACCCGCAACACAATCCGCTACTTGGCGCTGCCCCAATGCAATGCCGACCATTCGCACCACTTCGTTGACTTGCACCGTTCCCGATCCGTCACAGTCGCCCGCGCACGTAGCTTGCACCCGAGGCGCGAAGCTCGGAATTCCGGCCAATATTGCACCGGCGAATAACCCAACCTCCAAAGAAAACCGGCCCCTCATAACGCCTTCCTCGTGCCTCGAGCCTTACCGCGAAGAGCAATCGCTAGGCAAGGCTACAGCCCGAGTCTTTGGAGTAAAGCGGCGATGCGACCGAGCGTGAGCCACGCGCCGGCGATGCCGAGGGCGACTGCCGCGGCCACCGTAACTGCACCGTACAGTCGTGGGGCGCGCCGGCACTGAGCGAGGAGTACGGCAGCCATACAAACCCAAGCGAGCTGGCCGACTTCCACGCCCAGGTTGAAGAACAGAACTGCGGGGAGGATGACCGCACCCAGGTCACCCAATGTGCTGGCAAAACCCAGCCCGTGGAGCAAACCAAAGGGTAAGCCGAAGTACGATGCCTGAGCTTCTCGACGGGTGCCTCCGCAAAACCACAGTTCCCGCGCTACCAGTGCGATACTCGCCCCGATGAACACTTCCACAACGCCGGGATCCAGATGCACGGCTCCGGAGCCAGCAAGCAAGAGCGCAATGGTGTGCCCGAGCGTGAACATACTCGCGGCAACAACGATGGCGCGCGTGCGCCGCAAAAGCCACACGAGCCCGGTGAGGAACAGCAAGTGATCCACGCCTTCGAGAACATGTGCCGTCCCGAGGGCGAAGTATGTAGCCGCCAGGCGGGACCAAGGGAGAAGATCCGCGCGGGTGATGCGAAAATGGCCGGTCGTGGGCTCCACCAAACCAGCGATTTCGCGACCGTCGAGAAAGCGCGCCCGCAGCCACACGTCGTTGCGCGCCTGGGGGTGGTGTCGCAATGCAACCGTGGCGCCTGCCATTGTCTCGGAATTGCAAGCAAACGCGGCTGGTGCCTTCAGATCTAGTTCCTGCGGCATGCAACCCGAAGGGAGCACAAGCTGAATGGGGCCGGCCGTGGCTCCCGACGGCTTCCACGCAACTGCTTGCCATTGTGTGGTGCTGAGTTGCCGGAGTTCGACGATGGCCGGCTCGAGCGGATGCGCCCGCGCCGGTGAACTTGCGGTCGGCAACGAGAGGGCTGCAACGGCGAGTAAAGAGACGCTTGCCGGCGCCCAAGCCCGGAAAGAACGCCGGCGCGAGCGAACGTGCAGGCAAAGGAGGCAGTACGGCATGGACAATCACTGATGCTTGGGATCGCGAGTCGGTGCAAGGGAGGAGGAGTCTTGGGAGGCGTAAGGCTGGCGCATTTGACTTTTCCGTTGCGAACGTGCGAAGAAGTCCGCGCGAGGTGCGCCATTGGGTGTGGCGTGTGAGGGTTTGTCGAGGCGGAAGTGGGTGTGGCGGCGCGGGGTACCGCTCATCGCGCTCGTGTGCGCCTACTTGGGCATTGGTGCGAAAGGCGCATGTGAGCAGGGAGACGGTCTTGCCGACCAAATTGTGGCCGCGCAGCGCCAGGCGTTAGCCGCTGAGCGTGCCGCGCGGATCGCAGAACGAGCGGCACAAAAGGTCGCGGATGCCGTGCGTGCGGAACGTCGCGCCCTGTGGCTGGAGCGCGCTGCGGGTGAACTGCGCCAGCGCGGCGGGCGCGAGTACTTAGCGGCCCGGCGCGGTGCCGATTTGGCGCGCCGGGAACGCAATGCCGTAGTGGACGAGGCGCGCACGCGGGTGCGCGCCGCCTTGGATGCGTTTGACAGCCTTCTCGAAACCCCCGCAGCGTTGGAACGCCCGGCCCCGGCCCTTCCTCCCGAGTTGACCAGCCTGTCCGAGCGCCTGGCCGAACATACCGAGCGGCTGCGATCGGCAGTGCTGGTGGCACGCGAGGCGTTGCTCCAGTTGCAAGCCGTGCACACTCGGTTGCGGCTGCGACGGTCAGATCTGACCGAGGCACAAGCGCGACACGTGGAAGAAACACTCGCGCGCCGCCAAGCCGCGTTAGCCGAGGTGCTGGACCGCACGGTCGAGGCCGGAGAAACTCTCGCTCGTGCGGCGGAAGACTTGCACCGTGCTTCTCGCGTGGCGCGTTCCAGAGCGCGCAGGGTTGCCGAGGGGCCAACGCGGCGCCGGTGGGGCGCGGGCCTTGGACTGGCCTTTAACGTGGACATCGGAGGGAAGACGCGGGTGGAAACCGCCCGCATCGTGGAGGATCCTCAGTCGGGCGCTCGCGTCGTGCGTGTGGAGCGGACGCGTACGGAGGTACCGCGTGCTGCTTTGGAGGTGCACTATTTGTTCCCGCTGGATGTCGAAAATTCAGGCCCCAGCGCAAAGTCGCCGGAGGGAGAGTTGCCTCGTCTCGCAACCCGAGCCCGGGCAAACGGAGCCTCCAATCTGGCGCTCGGTCCGTTTGTCGGTGTGCAGTTTGGAGACGACTTTGTGGACGCGGTTGGCGCTGGTCTCATGCTCGGTTGGAGGGTGGGGGCGTTGGTGCCGGCAGACCAATTGCAAATTGGTATCGGTTATTTTGCCGACCCGAACACCCGCGTGCTCGGTGACGGCTTTTCGGAAAATCGCCCCCCGCCAGCGGGCGAAACACAGGTGCGCTACAAGGACGTCACCAAAAGTGGCGTGATGATTTTAATGACGTACGGATTTTAGGTTGGGAACGTGGCGGGTCGCGGCGGCGCGCTCGGTACGCAGCACGGCGCGAGCAGCTACGGCCGCTCGGGTGTGGTTGCTTCGACCACGATCCGGTAGCGTTCCCGCAGGCGGCGCAGTCCTTCCTCACGGGCACGGGTGCGTGCGGCTTCGAGCCAGTCTTGTTCGACGCGCCTGCGTACGGTTTCGAGAGCCGGCAATTCCGGTGCGTGCCAAGCCTCTACTTTGACGAGGTGCCAGCCAAAAATGGACCGCGTCGGGTCGCTCCACGTGCCCAGAGGTAGGGAGCGCAAGGTCGCGAGAAAGTCCGCACCGAAGGTGCGCTCTACTTCTTCGGTCGGCCGACCCGTCCAGCGCAAGCCCCGAAGGAAGGGTGCCGACAGAGCCTCCGGCTCCTCTCCGCCTTGCAGCCGGGGGCGCAGTGTTTTCAAGGTGTTCGCGGGAAGGTCTGCGGGGCTACCGTGCGGGCGGCCATTGGGGCTTTCGTATGGCCGGAAAACGTGGATAAAGCTGACTCTTTCCGGAAGGAGATAGCGATCGGCGTGGAGTCGGTAGTACTCCTGCAAAGTCGCTTCGTCCGGCAGTTCGGCGGCACGGGCGGCTTCGAGGAGAAACGTCATTTTTTGCACTACGCGGCGGCGCACGATGGGGTCGGCGCGCTCCAGGCCGAGCCGTAGACCTTCGCGCCAGAGAATCTCTTGGCGTACAAAGTCTTCGACCAACTGCTCCCGTTCTTCGTTCGTTGGAGGTCGGCCCCATTGCTCGGCGAACGCGCGGTCGAATTCGGCAAGCTGGTCGCGCGCAATCGTGATCGTAGTTCGACTCGGTTCGAGGCGGTGCCAAACCAGAAGTGCGGCTCCGGCAGCGAGGAAAAACCACAGGCTCGGCTCGCGCAGAAGCGCGCGGGCGAGACGAGTGAGCGGCATCAGAGTGGCAAGGCGCGGTCTATGATCTCCCGGGCGCGAATCCCGCGGGGTAGAGTTCCGAAGGCCCGACCGTAATCGCCCTCGAGTCGCGAGCGACAAAATGCCTCGGCAACCTCGCTGGGGCTGAAGCGCAGCAGCAACGAGGCTTGTAAGAGCAACGCCATGCGCTCCACCAGGAGGCGAGCGCGGTACTCGATGTCTTCGAGCCGACCCAGGTCCTGCTTCAAAGATTGCAGCGCGCGATCGAATGCGGGCTCCCCGCCAGCGCACGACACTTCTTCCAGAAATGCGGGAACGGTTTCCGGTTCTTTGCTCATGGCGCGCAAGACATCGAGGCAAATCACGTTGCCGGAACCCTCCCAAATGCCGTTCAAGGGTGCCTCGCGGTACAGCCTGGGCATCACGGATTCCTCAACGTAACCAGCGCCGCCGAGACACTCCAGTGCCTCGGCCACCATCATTGGGGTTCGCTTGCAAACCCAGTACTTGACCACCGCAGTTGCGATACGGGCGAAGTGGCGCTGTTGCGCGTCGCGGGGCGCCTCGTCGTAAGCACGGGCCAGGCGCATCATCGTGACGGTGGCGGCTTCGCTTTCCAGGCTGAGGTCGGCCAACACGTTGGCCATCAGGGGTTGTTCCACCAGGCGTTTGCCGAAAGCAGACCGGTGCCGGCAATGGTGAATTGCCTGAACCAATGCCTGTCGCATGGCGGCAGCCGAACCAATGACGCAGTCGAGCCGGGTGTGGTTGACCATTTCGATAATCGTACGCACCCCGCGTCCCTCTTCTCCGACCATGCGGCCCCAGGCACGATCCAGTTCGATCTCGCTGGAGGCGTTGGAGCGATTGCCCAGCTTGTCTTTCAGGCGTTGCACCAGAATCGCGTTGCGCACACCGTCCGGGCGCCAGCGCGGAACGAAAAAGCACGAGAGCCCTTTTTCGGTGTAGGCCAGCATGAGGAAAGCATCGCTCATCGGTGCAGAGCAAAACCACTTGTGGCCGGTGATCCAATACGCGGCGCCCGGTCCTCCGGAGTCCGCCGGTTCGGCACGGGTGGTGTTGGCGCGAACGTCGGAGCCCCCTTGTTTCTCCGTCATGGCCATCCCGCAAATCACGCCGCGCTTTTGATTTGCGGGGAGGGAGCGGGGGTCATAGTCGCGCGAAACGATCCGTGGTTCCCACTCGGCGGCGATCTCGGGTTGGTGCCGCAGTGCCGGCACGATCGAGTACGTCATCGAAATCGGGCAGCCATGCCCGGCTTCGACCTGAGATTGAAGAAAAAACTTGGCTGCGCGAGCGACGTGCGCCCCCGGTTTCGCAGTGCGCCAAGGCAACGCGTGGAGTTCATGAGAAACTGCCAATGCCATGAGCTGGTGATACGCGGGGTGATACTCTACCTCGTCGATGCGGTAGCCATAGCGGTCAAAATTGCGCAGCACGGGAGGGTAGGCGTTGGCCCACACGGCCCAGCGGAGAGGTTCTCCCGTCAGAAAGGCGGAGAGCTTGGCGACATCCTCCCGAGCCCAATTTGCGCCCTCGCGCGACAGAGCTTCGGATAAAATCGGATCCGTGGCAAACAAGTCGTGCCCTTCGAATGGAGGTGGCTGGTTGCGCACTTCATGGGTGCGATGCGATGGAATGAGAATGTTCTTCATTCGGGCCTCCCTTTCTGTGCCACAGCTTCGATCACGCTGCGCGGACATGTGCGCGCGGCTCGGCCGGCGTTTCTTGTGACGAGTCTGCGACAATCCTGCAAGAGGGCATTCCTAGTGGAGTTGCTTCACCAGCGAGGCTTCGAGTAAGCAACGGGTAGTTGTTCGGAGGTGTCGGGCGATGGATGCGAATCTCATCGGGCGGTTTTTGGTGACGGCTTTTTTCGCCGTGACGTTTTTGCAGTCTGGCTTGGATAAAGTGCTCGACCGAGAAGGGAACTTGCAATACCTTTCCGACCACTTTCGCAACAGTCCCCTCAGTCCCTGGGTGCCCCAGCTCTTGAGCGCCATTACGGTGATCGAGTTGATTGCCGGTGGCTTGTGCGGCTTGGGATTAGTGTTGTTCGACTTTCGCCATCCAGGAATGCGCGTGGCCGGTTGGGGCGTGGCGGTGTCGGGAGTGGCATTGCTGTGCTTGCTGTTTGGCCAGCGGCTGGCCAAGGACTATGCTGGCGCCGCAGTTGTGGCCACATACTTTGCTATCGCGCTGTTGGGGCTGCGCGCCTTCTCTTGAGGTAGCGATGGCGATCTCGAAGCAGGAATTTCGCCGTTGCCTGGGCAACTTTGCTGCGGGCGTGACCGTGGTGACCACTCGCGGCGCTGAGGGAGCGCCGTACGGACTCACGGCGACGGCGTTCACTTCGGTTTCCTTGGAGCCGCCGCTGGTGTTGGTTTGCGTGGACAAGAAATCGGAAAGCTACCCGCACTTTCTGGCTTCCAGGATATTTGCCGTAAACTTTCTAGCGTCGGACCAAGAGGGCGTGTCGCGACGATTTGCAGTGTCGGGGGGCGACAAGTTCCGCGAGGTGGCCTGGTCTCGTGGCGCCACCGGAGCGCCAATTTTGGCGGATGTGCTCGGGTTCGTCGATTGCGAAGTGGAGCAAGTCGTCGAGGGCGGGGATCATACCATTTTCGTTGGACGCGTCGTTGCTGGCGGGTGCGACGAAACGAAAACCCCGCTCATCTACTTTCGAGGCAATTACTGCCGAATTTGACCTGAGCCCTTTCGGTTTTCGGAGAGGGAGGCTCAGGCCAGTGCTCGGGCCGAGCGCTGCTCAACCCGGTTCTACGCTTGCACCGGGGCAGAGTGAAGCTGCGCGAGGCCGATGGGCGTCGCGCAATCGGGCGACCGTGCATGGGGCAAGAATCTAGCCCGCGCCCACTGTGGCAAGTCACTCGAAACGCACTTCGTGCCCTTCGGCTTCTAGCTCCGCCAACACGGCAGCCAACTCTGCACGAGCACCCAAGATGACCGCCCGGATGAACGCTGTAACCGAACGTTCGACCGCCAATCGGGCCGGGATCGGCGGCACGAGCTGACTTTCCAACAGGTCCGAGTGACCAGCCCCGGCGATCCCCACGAAAAACTTGGGCGGTGCAATGGCTGCGTATAAATCCCGCCCAGTCTGAATCGGAACCGTGGTATCTTCCTGGCCGTGTAACACGAGCGCGGGCGGTTGGTGCGGCCTCGAGGCGTCGGGGCCGAACACAGTTGCCAGGAAGACGGGTGCAGCCACAAAGATCGCGGCCGCAATGCGGCCCTCCACGCAACACTGCTTTCGTAGGAGTGCCATGAGCGTGACCGCCCCGAGCGAATGGCCCAGCACGGCAATGCGCTGGGGGTGAAAGCGGCAATACAGAGGATGCCCGGGCATGTCTCGTCCCGCCAGCAGGACATCGATGACGAAACGCACGTCGGCGGGCTGGTTGATCACGTCTCGCAGTGCGGTGCCGTGCCCACCCGGGGGTTCTCGTTCGTCAGCGGAAATGCCACTGCCACCACCGTTAGGCCGCCGGCCGCTAAATTCCGAGCCAGCCCCTCGAACTTTTCCGGCAAACCGCCGAAGCCGTGGAGCAAGAGCAACAGCGGCGTTTCGCTGCCACAGTGCCCCTGACTCTGCCCGCGCCAGATGAGCAGTCGGAGGCTTCGCTGTGGCGATCCGGGAAAACTTCCGTTGGGCGGCGTTCGTCGAGTGCCATCCACGGCCACGAGCTCAAAGCGCTCCACGCTGCGGAAAGTCTCCCCGTCGTCGCCACAACCACCCGCGCCAAGCACGAGAAGGCAAGCCAGCGCACAAAGAGGACTTGGTTTCACCGACATCGGCTTGCCCCCTACTACGATAGCGGCGTGGGCGGGCACAAGGCCCGCCCCTACGCTGCACTTTTGATTCAGCGAAAACGATACAGGGGTCGGAAGCCGGTAAAAAGATTCGTCTCGGGCGGGCTGGCTGTGGCGCATGCGCCGCAACTGCGACCGAAGGAAGCGGCACCGGCGAATGAGAACATACGAGCTGCCGGGTTCTGCCAGGGGAACGGGTTTTACCCGAAGCGGAACGGGTGTGGCTAGAGAAGAGAAATGTGCTTTCGATCAGCGCCTCGCGGTGTCGGGCCGTGGACCACGTGTGCGGCTGGCGGCACTTCGGCACGATCGAGGACTACGGTGGGGAGGATTTCTGGCCCCGGCGGATCTGTGCAGGTGCGGTGGCAGGTGTGGGAAAGAAGATTGACAAAATCATTACGGTGTCGGAAAAGGGGAAGCGTTCGTCGGAGGGCAAGGCGTGCGCAAGGTTGCAAAAAGGGCAGTGCAGTTTCGGGTGATTTGGGGGGCGATCGTGTTGTGGGGCCTGCATGTGCCGGCTGTGTCTCTGGCCTTGCAGGCTGGTCCTTTGACGCCTGCGGCATGCACGAATCAGTTCTTTTTTGGATCTTCCGCAAGTTGGTCCCAGCCGAACTCGGCAGGGGCGAGCGACAACAGTTACGCGACGGCGAATTTCGGCAGCACGACCGATGGGGCCTACACCTCGTGGCTCTTCTGCAGCCAATATGGATTTAGTCTTCCCAGCAACGCCGTGGTTCAGGGGATTCAAGTGGACGTGGAGCGCCGGCAAGGAGCGGCTGGGGCGACCGGCGTGGACAAGTCGGTAAAGACTGGTTTGGGGAGTGCTCAAAGTGCCGACCGGGCTTCGGTGGACCCTTGGCCCAGCGTAGACACAGTCAAAACGTACGGGGGTCCGACCGATCTTTGGGGCCGGACGTGGTCGCCGGCCGACATTAACGCGTCGACCTTTGGGGTGGCGATCGCTGGTGCACAGAGTGGGGCTACACCGCCACAACTTCTGGTGGATTCGATCCAGGTCACGGTTTTCTACTCCGTGCCCGCGACCGCGACACCGACGGCGACGCCGAGTCCCACAGTTACACCTACGACTCCTCCACCAACCCCGACACAGAGCCCAACCGTAACTCCGACGTTCTCCTCCACACCGACGGCGACGCCGACCCCCACGGATACGCCATCACCGTCGCCCACGCATACCGATACGCCGACGAACACCCCTCAACCGACCTCGACTCCAACCTTGTCCGGGACGCCGGCAGCGACGGTGCCGACGCCAACGCAGTCGCCTACTTCCGAACCGACAGCAACCGCGTCTGCTAGTCCGACAGCAACGCTTTCGCCAAGTGCGACCAGCTCGCCAACGCTGACATTCACACCCACTCATTCCCCCACCCTTACTGCGTCGGCACCGAGCCGAACACCAACGCCCTCGCACACCGCCACGTGGACGATGATCATCACGGTGACATTCCCACCGACGCGGACCCCGACGCCCACCGTGACCCCCACACTTTTGGGTCCGGACACGTGTTGCCAGTTCACGGCGCCGATACTGGCGTGCGGGCAGGCAACTGGAGGCAGTTGTCCGTCTGGCAGCACCGATGTGCGTTTTGCGGCTTGCCTCGGCGGGAACTGCGTGACCTTTACTCCGAAGACGGGCACGCCTACTCCAACGCCGACCATCCGATGCGGCAACGGAATCATCGAGGCGGGGGAGGACTGCGATCCGGGGGCCGGAACGCAACCGTGCTGTACCAATTGCAAGTATCGGCCGGCGGGAAGTGTTTGTGATCGCGATGGTGAGCCTTGCACGTTGGACTGGTGCAACGCAGACGGCCAGTGCTTCCAAGCCGCGCCTTTGCCGTCGGGCTGGAATTGCGATCGGGACAACAATCAGTGTACTGCAGATCAGTGCGACGGTGCCGGGACTTGTGCCTTCGTGAACAACTTGCCTTCGGGCGCCTCGTGCGACGATTTGTTGTTCTGCAACGGGGTAGATCAGTGTGACGGCATGGGAGAGTGCCAGCACAGTGGTAACCCGTGCCCGGAGACTGAGTGCAACCAGTGCAACGAGGCGGCGGACAATTGCTTCAACCCGGCTGGCACTCCGTGTACCTCCGATGGGCTCGTGTGCACCCGTGACCAGTGCGATGGCGCGGGTGTCTGCACCCATCCTCCATTGCCTGCGCCGCAGTGTGCTACCGGGTATGCGGTTTTAGGAAGCGAGTTGGTTCGGGCTCGGTTAGGGTTTGGCGCATTTTCCGGTGGAAGTGTGTGCAGCGAGCAGACGTTCCTGGGTGCGGCGACGTTCGTGGATGGCGATGCGGTCGGGGTCAAATTGCTGAGTCTGGCGCGCTCCACGGATGTGCGCGGGAAATGTGTGACCGATCGGCCCGCCATTTTCGGTCCGGGTGCTGCCAGCCCACCTTGTACCGGGGGGCAGGTGACGCATCCGAACCCGACTCCGCCGCGGCCGCCTGCGGTGGATGATTGCGACGCGGCGCGCGCCAGCGTGGTGTCGAGGAAGAACGTGCTGCTGCAGCCGACGCCGGGAATCGGGGGGCCGGTGCTCGTTCCCGCTGGCAGCACGACGACGATTGACCTCCGCGGCAAGGGTAGCGTGCCGACCGTCGATTCCGGGATCCTGACCATCAAGCGGGATGGTGTCTTGGTGATTCAAGGCGATGCCGCCACACAAGCGGTGATCTTGCGCATCGCGAGCAACTTGTCGTTGCGTCCCAACGCTCGAATTATTCTTTCGGGTATCCCGGATGGCCCACTGGGTAGCCCGGCCGAGCGTATTTTGTTGCTCGTAGGTGGCAAGGTGCGACTCGGAAGAAATAGCAAGGTGGCGGGAACGATCGTGGCCGGAGGGGACGTAACTATAGGCTCCTTTGCTCGTGTAGATGGGGCGGTGTTCTGCAACTCGGGAAAACTACGGTTCCAACGCGGTTCCACGGTACTGCACGCTCCGTGGGTCCTGTGGTAACACTCCGTGGGCGTGATCGCACAGGGGTTGGCGCGTTGGTTGAGGCGGCGTAGGCCAGCAAAACCGGCAATTGAGGAGACGAGCAGCGTGTGCCCGGCTACCTCGAGCGGGCCTTCTCCCGCCCCACTTGCAGCGCACGCTCCACACAGGCGCGGAACTCGCGGTGCCAGTTGGCGACGGTGCCCGCCTGTTTCAGATACGCATCCAGCCCCATGAGTGCGCGCACGAGAAAGACGCGGTGCCCGGGATCTTTGAAGATGCGGTGTTCGATGGCGATCTTGGCGATCTCGATTCCGCGCTCCACGGTGTTGTAGTCGCGAGGGTGGTACGGTCGGTCCACCAGCAACGGTTCGAAGACGATTTTCATGATCCGAATCATGGGTGCCGGGTCCTGGTCGGGGTCCAGGAAGTCGAGCTCGATAAAGCAGCGGGCCATGGTCGCTGCGTCGTCTCGAAGTAACGCGTCTGCCAGGTCGAGGTAGGCCCGCCGGATGGGCTCCGGAAAGACGCGGATGGAGCCGAAGTCGAGAATGACGAGCTTCGGGTGGAAGGTCACCAAGTAGTTCCCCGGGTTCGGATCCGTGTGAAGTGTGCCGTATTCGAAAATTTGCCGCCACACCACGCGGAAGTATTTCTTCGCAATCCAGTCCTTGAGTTCTTGATCCACGCCTGGAGCGAGCACGGTGGCGAGCGGATAGCCTTCGATGTACTCCATGGTCAGCACCCGGCGCGACGTCAGTTTGCGGAAGACGCGCGGAATCACCACCTCGGGGTCATCGGCAAACATGGCTTGAAAGCGCTCGATGTTCCCCGCTTCGTTCAAATAGTCGAGTTCTTCGTACAAACGTTCTTCGAGCTCTCGGTAAACGTCGGAGGGATCCACGCGCTGCCGCATGACGTCGCGCGCTATGAGCGTGAACACCTGCAGCAAAGCCTTGATGTTTTGGAGATCCTGTTTCACGGTATCTTCGACACCCGGGTACTGCACCTTGACGACCACCTCTTCCCCGGAGTGCAGGCGGGCGCGATGGACTTGACCGAGCGAGGCCGCGGCAAAGGCCTCCGGATCGAACCACGCGAACAGTTTTTCGGGAGGTTTGCCGAGCTCCCGTTCGATTTGCTCGCGGATGAGCGCGTAGTCCATCGGTGGCACTTGCGATTGCACCGACGACAACACGCTGAGTACCTCCGCGGGAAAGATATCGTCGCGCATCGAGAGCATTTGCACGAGCTTGGTGAAGGCTCCGCGCAGCTCCTGCGATCGCTCTACGATGCGCATCGCATTTTTGATGTGCGTTTCGAGCAATGCTTTCTCCCGTTCGGTCGCGGACTGAAAAGGAGCGCGGATGGCGTTCCACAAGTAGCTGGTACCCACGGAGGTGGCGAGTTCACCGACTTTGAGCACGCGCCGAGCCCGGCCGCTGGTGATGTGTGTGCTTTTGTTCTTTGGCTGGTCCGCGCTCATGACGGCCCAGCTTTGCAAACAATCTCGCCTGGGAAAAGAGCGATCGCACCGGTGCTCCTTGCGGGATAACTGGCCCCCGTCGTCGGTCAATTGCCTCGAGCACGATCGGGGTGTTGTTTGGCCGCATCGCAGTGGGGTGACTTTGCGGAGGTGGCGAACAGAGCGAGGTGGGTCACACTTGTGGTCGCGACTTTCGTTCTGCTCCAGCAAGGCGGACGAGGTTCGATTGGCTGGGAGACACGCGTGCCAAGTCGGGAAGCAGACCACCTTGACCCTTGCGGCCTGGGCCCCTACGCTGCCGGGACTCGGTCGGAGAGGAGAAGGCAATGAAACTCGTGTTGGTGCTGGCCCTGGTTTTGGTCGCAGCTTGGCCGCGCGGCGGTTGGGGAACAGACGAGGTCGTGGCCACTGTGGGCGAGCGCAAAATCACGCGCGCCGAACTGGAAAAGCACGTGAAGCCGAAGCTGGTGCAGTTGGAGAATCAGCGCTTCCAAGTGTTGCAGGAAGGCTTGGACGAACTCGTCGCGGACGAGCTGTACAAACTGGAGGCCAAGGCACGTGGCATCTCGGTCGAGCAACTCGTCAAGCAAGAACTCGAGGAGAAGGTCGGTGCGCCGACTCAAGAAGAAGTGCAGAAGCTTTACGACGACAACAAGGAAGACTTGGAAGGCCAATCGCTGGAACAAATCCGGCCGCAGTTGGTGGAGTATCTCCGGCAGCAAAAACTGGCCGAGCGCCATCAACAGTTCTTGGGGGAGTTGCGCAAGAAGTACAAAACGACCGTGAGCCTGAAGCCGCCGGTTGTGGAAGTGGGCGATGGCGGCCGGCCCGCAAAAGGTCCAGCCTCGGCCCCGGTGACCATCATCGAGTTCTCTGACTACGAGTGCCCGTTTTGCAAGCGGGCCGCGGGAACAGTGGCCGAGGTTCTCCGGCATTATGGGGATAAGGTTCGTTTCGTGCACCGAGATTTTCCGCTGAACTTCCACCAGCACGCGCGCTTAGCGGCTGAGGCTGCCGCCTGCGCTCATGCGCAGGGAAAATTCTGGGACTACCACGACCGGCTTTGGAAGGCAGAAGATCTATCGGAATCTGGTTTGAAGGCGCTTGCGAAAGACACCGGTCTCGACGAGGGCAAGTTCGCCGAGTGCTTGAAAAGCAAGCCGCATTCTGCGGCCATTGACCGAGACATCGAGGAGGGGACGGCAGCGGGCGTGAATGGAACCCCGGCATTTTTCATCAACGGGCGGATGCTTTCCGGGGCGCAGCCGTTCGAGGCGTTCAAACAGGTCATCGACGAAGAATTGCGTCGCGCGCAACGGAAGAGTTAGCTAAGGTAGGTCGGATGCACGCGATAAGAGGAGAGCGAACAGTGCGCGGGGTAGCGTTTGCGGTGGGATTGGTCGTTGCTCTTGTGGTAAAGGCTGGGCCGGCGCGGGCTGGGAGTGGCGAGGAAGCCCTGTACCGTAAAGCGTTGGAGAACATCGTTCGGACTCGATTCGAAGCAAACGGCACTGTCGACGGTACGTCTGGTGGCCAACTCCGGCTTCGGCTGCGACATGCACAGCTCGACGGTCGGCGCACCTGGATCGAGATTACAAGCCCCAAAGAACTTCAAGGGCAGCGATGGTTGATCGTAGACCGGGACGGCGGCGACGGCGATAAGATCTGGCATTACGATCCGAAAACGAAGAAAACCGCCGAGGTTCCCAAAGAGCGGTGGAACGAGCCTTGGCTGGGGACGACTTTTGCGCTCGCGGACTTCCTGCTGCCCGACCCGAATGCTTACACGTTCGAGTTGGGGGGCGAAGAAAACGTGGGCGGGGAGACGTTCACGGTGGTGAGGCTCACCCCGAAACAAAAGGGAGCCGATCGCTTTATGGTGCGGGTCTACTCGATCGATTCTCGCGGGAACCGATTGGTCCGAGGGTTGTTCTTCGACCAGCAAGGGCGCGCTGTAGCCCGCTGGATTGTGGAACGCACGGAACAGCGCGGCGGGGAGTGGTTTCCGGCACAACTGCGCGTGATGGACCTGAGCAGCCAGCGTGGTTCGGTGTTGACGCTGGCGGATTTCAAGTACGAATTCGAGGCTCCGCCTGACGCATTCGAAACGGGCGGGCTGGTTCCCCGGCCGACGCCGCCTTCGAAGTAAGGTATTTGCGGCATCGCGCGGGCGTTTGCAGCCGCTTTGGGGTCACGAGATGCCAATTTCCACGCGCGCGCGAACGGTGTCCCAGCCGTGACATTTCGGGCACACCCCCGCCCAATCCGGGGCCCAGTGCTCGCATTTTTGGCAGCGATACAACGGCAGTTCGCGGCACGCCCGCGCAAACGCGTGCAGCGCTTGTTCTGTTTGGCCCCGTAGGCGGTGCACCTCGGCCCACAGCCGATCGAAGTCGGGAATTAGCGCGGCTGGAACTTGCACGGCTTCGAGTTCGCGTGCGGCATTTTCTGCATCCTTGTCTGCCAGGTACGCTTCCGCAGCCCATAGATGAATCGCATCGGGAGAAACGGCTCCGCGCAGCTTTTGGAGCAAACTTCGCAAGCGCTCCCGATGGCGTGGTTCCGAAGCGATGCGCAGTAACCGATGCACGAATACACTGCGTGGATGTTGCTTGAGACCTCGCTCCCACGCTGCCGAGGCATCGGCAAAGCGCTGGGCTGCCGCCAACTCGTCGCCGAGAGCCACGTATACGGGTGCAGGGACTGTACGGGAAGAGGACAAATTTTCCAGCGCTTGGAGCCGCTCTTGCGGGTCGGTCAGGTGAATGGCGGTTTGATAGCGCAGGCAAAACAGGAGCTCTTGCTCCTTTTGGGCCACGGCTGGATCCGGTAACAACGGCAGCAGCGCTTCTTGTACCTGTGCTGCAGCATCCCAGCGCTCGGCGTCGATGTAGGCATCGCGGAGCGCACGCAGTGCTTGGGGCGAACGGGGATACAAGGCGCGAAGACGCTCCAGCGCTTCCAGGCGCGGGCCCACTTCTCCGAGTTCGCGGTGAACCTCGGCCAGAGCCAACAACACTTCCGGGTGCGTGTGGTACTGAGCGGCCGCATCGTGCAAGACCCCGCGGGCACGGTGGAGCTCTCCGGTGGCGCGAAAAGAGGCGGCCAAGAGCAGCGCGGCGTACGGATCCTCGGGGCGCCGCTGCCACACTTTGTGCAAGAGAGCACGAGCCCGCGCAATGTCCCCGCTCCACAGGAGTTTCGTTCCGCTCTCTTCCCATTCCTCGATGCGCAAAGAGCGCCGTTCTCGGCGGCCGCTGCGCCACGCGGACCATGCCCGTACCCCCGCTTGCACCGTGCCGATGAGGAACGCCAGCAACACACCGGTCACGAACGCGCCGCCCACCAGCGCCCCGGTGTTCCAATGCATGACCAGATCGGGAGCGAGTCGGAAGGTCGTCGTCTCGTTGTTCAAGAAGACCAGGTACAAAACCAGCGCGACGAGAAACAGGCTGATGGCAACGGCTCGCCTCACGATCGAAACCCCTCAGCGTTCACTGCCGGCGATGAGGCGCGACTCCCGCGCTTGCGTTTCGTACGGCTCGGGCAGGCTGACTCGCGGTGCTTTCGCCCACAGGCGTTCGAGGTCGTAAAATTCCCGCACGGGCTCGAAAAATATGTGAACCACGACATCGCCAAAGTCCTCCACCACCCAGTGACCGTGGCGGTAACCTTCGATGGCCAGGGGTTTGTGACCGGCTCGGTACATGGCCTCTTCCACGGCTTGTGCAATGGCTTGCACCTGCGTGTCGGAGCGGCCGCTGCAAATCAGAAAATAGTCGGCCAGCGACGTGAGCTCGCTCACGTCCAACAACACCAAGTCGTATGCCTTTTTATCCAAGGCCGCCTTGGCACAAACGAACGCAGCGTTCCGCGCCGATAGCTTTTTCACGATACCCCAGACCTCCCCTGATAGAGTCCGTGCCGAAGAATGTAACGTTCGACCGGTTTTGGCACGAGATAACGGATGGATCGCCCCTGCAACAAAGCCTGGCGAATGGCCGTCGCCGACACGTCAAAGCCGGTGATTTGTTGAAAGACGACGGTGTGTCCGGACCGATGCACCAGTGTCAAACCATCGGGCGCATACCAGAAGGCATTACGCGTGACAACCGGCAAAAGCTGTCGGAGGGGACGCACTTGGATTCCGGGGCGAGATACCACCACGAAGTGGCTGAGTTCGAACAGTCCTTCGAATTCCCTCCAGGTGTCGATTTCCGCAAACGCGTCCAGGCCCACGATGAAGTGCAGTTGCCAGTCAGGAAACCGTGCCCGCAACTCGCGCAGGGTGTCGATGGAATAAGAACGGCCCCGCCGCTGCAACTCGATGTCCGAGACGGCGAAAGCGCGGTTGCCCGAGATGGCCAGCCGCACCATCTCGAGGCGTTGTGCGGGAGAGGCTAAATAGCGGCGGCTCTTGTGCGGGGGGATGGCAGCGGGCACGAACAGCACGCGGTGGAGGGATTGCGCTTCCCGCACCTCTTCCGCCGCTCGGAGGTGCCCGATATGGATGGGGTTGAAGCTGCCACCAAAGATGCCCACCCGCCGCATGCGTTCTTCGTGGCTGGCGGTGTTCCCTGACCTCACGTGCGAATTTGCCCGTTTCCGGAGATGACGTACTTGTACGTGGTCAGTTCCCGCAACCCCATCGGGCCACGCGCATGCAAGCGGTTGGTGGAAATTCCGACTTCGGCACCAAAGCCGAACTCATAGCCGTCGGTAAAGCGAGTCGAGGCGTTGACGTACACGGCCGCCGAATCCACCTCGCGTTGGAACCGGCGGGCGTGTTCGTAGTGGTTCGTCACGATCGCGTCGGAGTGGCCGGTACCGTACGTGTTGATGAACGAGATGGCCTCATCGAGCGACGATACGACTTTTACCGCGAGGATCAGATCGAGATACTCGGTCCGCCAGTCTTCTTCGCTAGCTGCACGTACATGGGGCACAATGGAGCGCGTGCGCTCGCAGCCTCGGATTTCCACTTGGGCGGCTTCGAAACGACGGACCATGGGCGGCAAAAATTGTTCGGCCACACGTTCGTGCACCAGCATGGTTTCCATCGCATTGCAGACCCCGGGACGTTGTACCTTGGCGTTGTAACAAATTTCCTCGGCCATCTTTAAGTCGGCAAACTCGTCGACGTAGGTGTGGCACACCCCCGCGTAGTGTTGGATCACTGGCACACGGGACATTTCCGTGATCGCTCGGATCAAGCTTTCCCCTCCCCGTGGGATGACGACGTCAATGTATGCGGTTTGCTGCAAGAGAACTTGCACCGCAGTGCGCTCCGTGGTGGGAAGAACTTGTACAGCTTCGGGCGGCAAGTTTTCCGCGCGGAGGGCTGCGGCAAATATGTCGGCCAGCACCCGATTGGTGTGCCAGGCTTCGCTCCCGCCTTTGAGGATGACCGCGTTGCCCGACTTGAGACAAAGTGCGCCGGCGTCAATGGTCACCCCGGGCCGCGATTCATAAATGATGCCGACCACCCCGATGGGGATGCGCACCTGCGCGATTTCCAAGCCGTTCGGGCGGCGCCAGCATGCTATGGTTTCTCCGACTGGGTCGGGGAGAGCGCTCACCACTTCCACCCCGCGGGCCATGCCCTCGATTCGCTGCGGGTCGAGGCGCAAGCGGTCAATCAAGGCAGCGGAGAGCCCTTGTTCGCGCGCGGCTTCCAGGTCCGCCCCGTTGGCTCGGAGGATGGACTGCTGTTGGCTTCGAAGCTCGCTGGCCAGGCGTGTCAGACAACGGTTCTTGCGGTCCGTCGTGGTTTTGGCCAGCTCCTGCGCGGCCTTGCGCGCGTTTCGGCAAAGCTCGATCACCGTGGCATGCACATCCATGCGTTTGCCCATACCGTAAGGCAGAGCCTTCGCCAACTGTGCGCGACGGAGCCGTACTCACGCCCTGGTTTTGTCTGCTTGGGCGAGGCGCGTGCGGATGATTTCTCGGCGTTTTTCGAGGTCGCGATGGGTGAGATGCTCGACCTCCGGACGCAACCCGAGGCCAGCTTTGAACGAATCCAGGTCGAACGCATGTTGCGTCAAGTCCACCCCAACGTCGGCGAGAATTTGCTCGCCGTACGTTTGCGCAAAGTACGAATAGATTCGAACCATTTCGGCGAAGATGTTTACGTCGGGTGCGAGGTGCGCGATGGCATCGTCGAGAAAGATGAGGTCTTTGACGAACAGCATCAGGGGCTTCGGCAGCTTGGCACCGAACCCGAGAAGCGTTTTGGTCACGTATTGAATCTCACGAGCGAGTTCGCGTCCGGACAAAGCGGTTGGGTCGACCACCGGTTGGTCCAAGCGCAGCTTCCGGATCACCTCTTCGACATCGGTGTGCGGTGGCAGCGCGCCGAGATCGCGATACGCCTCGATTTGCGCTCGAACGTTTCCCACCATGCCATGAATGATGAGGCGCAAAAAGGCGAGTCGCTGTGCCGGATCCATTCGGCCGGTGATGCCGAAGTCGAACAACCCGATTTCGCCTGTCGGGCGTACGACCATGTTGCCGCCGTGCAGGTCGCCGTGGAACACGCCGTAAATCATGGCTCCCTCGAGCAGGCTGACGACCAGGGTTCGCAGCAAGTTTTCCGTATCCACCCCCGCAGCGCGAATTTCGTCCACTCGTTCGTAAGAGATGCCGCTAATGCGCTCCATAACCAGCACCCGTTCTGTCACATGAACTGGGTGCGGTCGCGGCACGATCACGTTGCGCCGGCCCGTAGCCGCAAGCAACTCGGCAATGGCTAACATGTTGGCTGCTTCCAAACGGAAGTCGAGTTCCTCCAGGATGGTTTCGGCAAACAGCTCGACGAGCGCCGGTGGGTTGGCCAAAGCCGCCACCGGGATCTTGCCGACGAGCCACGGTGCGATCCAGGACATGGCTTGCACGTCTTGACGGACCAAAGCAGCAACGCGCGGGCGCTGGACTTTGACCACGACGTCCTCCCCACTGCATAGTTGGGCCTCGTGCACCTGGGCAATGGAAGCAGCCGCTAAAGGCTCCGGGTTGAAGTGTGTGAAGACGTTCGCCACGCCCGTGCCGAAATCCTCTTCGATCACCTGCCGCACCGCTTCCCATGGCTCGGGAGTGACTCGATCGCGCAGCGTCCGGAAGGCCTCCACGAGCTCCTCCGGAAAGATCCCGCGCCCGCTTGAAAGGATTTGCCCGAGCTTGATGTAGGGAGGGCCGAGCCGCTCGAAGGCATCGCGCAAGCGACGGGACAAGCCACGCCGCGACGTACTCCCTCCTTGTCGCCGCTCCCGGATGCTCCAACGCAACAGCGCCGATCCCAGCCGCAAGGAGGCCACCGCGAAGCGCGAGAGAGGAGGCAGCCGGCGGCGCTGTGTGATTGCGGGGACAAGGGAGCGAAGTTGCTCTCTGCGTGCCTCCGTGTTGCGCAGCCATACGAGTGCGGACGGATCGATGTTCCACGGGCCGTCGGCGGAGAAAGCAAAACGCTCTGTGTCACGCACAAGCCTGCTCCTTTCCAGCATGGCCGTAAGGTGAGGCGAGCTTGCGCGCAATGGCGACCTTCACAGTCGCCGCAGCGGTGGCGAGAGGGAGCACAGCGTCAGGGGATTTCTGTTCCCAGAATGAGGGTAGCTGCCGAGCTCCACGTACCTCCCGTACCATGGCACAGGGCGATCTTTGCGTTGGGTACTTGCCGAGCTCCGCATTCGCCGCGCAATTGCCGGACCGCTTCGACAATGGCGAACATGCCGTACATCCCCGTGTGTGTGTACGAGAGCCCGCCGCCATTGGTATTCATCGGGAAGTCGCCTCCGGGTGCCGTGCGCTGCCCAGAAAGGAAGGGTCCGCCCTCGCCCGGCTTACAAAATCCGAGTGCTTCTACGGCTAAAATGGGCACAATCGTGAAGGCGTCGTACAATTCGCATAGGTCAATGTCTCGGTGACTGACGCCGGCCATTGCGAATGCCCGAGCGCCGGAGACAATGGCGGCATCCCAACGATCGAAGTTCGGCATTTGGCTCACCATTTGATGGGAAACCGCTTCGCCGGTTCCTAGCACGTACACCGGCTGCTTGCGCAAATCCTTGGCCCTTTCGGCAGAGGTGACGACGATGGCACCGCCGCCGTCCGTCACGAGGCAGCAATCGAGTAGGTTAAAGGGCCATGCAATCAAGCGGGAGGTCAGAACGTCCTCGATCGTGATGGGCTCGCGCATGAAAGCGCGGGGGTTGAGAGCGGCCCATTTGCGGGTAGCCACGGCGACTTCGGCCATTTGCTCTTTGGTGGTCCCATAAACGTGCATGTGCCGTGTCGCCACGAGACCGTAACCGGTGGTCGGACCCGCGTGCCCGTAAATGAGTTCGAACTGTGCGTTGTTCGAGTCTTCACCCCAGCGTGTAGCTGGCATTCCCACTCGGGAGTAACCGCTCTCACCGTGCGTGATGAGAGCGACCTCGAAGAGGCCCGCGGCAATTCCAGCCATGGCATGTTCCACATGGGCCATGAAGGAGCAGCCGCCCATTTGGGTACCGTCCACGTACCGCGGGCGGATGCCCAAGTACTCGGGCACTTCATTGGCCATGTTGCGGCCTGCCGTGAAGACCGCGTCCACGTCTTCCTTGCGCAAGCCTGCATCGGCCAGGGCATTGTGCGCTGCCTCCATGTGAAGCGTGAGAGCGGATTTATGAGGTAGCCGCCCGAGCTCGTCGGACTCCCCAGCTCCGACGATGGCGATAGCTCCACGCAGTCGCACTTTGGGATCGCGCATCATGAAATCGGCCGGAACTTCGGCAAAGCAAACTGCTCGTCGAGGTCTTCGAACACCACTTCCACCGGCATATCACAACGAACTGCCTTGGGGTCCGGTTCCACGCCGACGATGTTGGTCATGAGTCGCGGACCCTCTTCGAGCTCCACGATGCCGAGGATGTAAGGTTCTTGCGCGGGGAAATGACGCGGCGGTCGGTAATTGATCACGAATGTGTGCAAGCGGCCGCGTCCACTGCAGGTGACCCATGCAACGTTGCGGGACAAGCAGTAGGGACACATGGGCCGGGGGTAGAAGTAGTGGCAACCGCAATCTTGACAGCGCTGCACGCGCAGCTCGCGGCGCTTGGCGGCCTCCCAAAAGGGGCGCGTTTCCGGAGTGGGTTTGATGGCCACACCGCGATGGCTCGAATCTCGTCCGTTCATGCGAGCGCCGCTTATAGGTAGGGACCATGGGAGATTCAATGCGGGTGCAGGCCCGTGCCGGTGAGTTCGCCTGACCTCGCGCTTCGTCGTTGAAGCTGTTTTTTTTCCTCTGCTAGCCTGCGGCGGCAGGAGGGAATCCGACATGGCGGGAGCGAGGCTCGGAGCGGAGGCGAGAATGTCGGAATGGCTTTCCTGGGTGGTGGTGGTTCTAGCCTTTGCTGCCGCCATCACGCGGCCAAGCCTTGGCCTGGCGACCCTACCGTACCCCAAGGAGTTGCGCCCCCAAGTGGAGTTTTGGAAGAAAATTTTCACGCAGTACAGCCGGCACCAGGTTGTCATCCACGACGTGTGGGCGCTGGAGCGAATCTATGCAGTCTTGGATTTCTCGGCGGACGCCGCGGAACTCGCCGCCAGCGACGTGCTGCCGGCTTATGTGGAGATCCGGGTCAACCAGGAGAAAGAGCGCATTCGTGCCTTGCTGGTTCGGCTACACCAGAACGGAGGCGAGGCACAGCCTTGGAGCGAGGAGGAACGGCGGATCGCTGCGCTGTTTCAACGCGATCGCGACCCGGACAAGTTCTTGCGAGCAGCGGACCCGAACCAAATCCGTGCGCAAAGAGGCTTGCGCGAGAAGTTTGCAGAGGGTTTGCGGGTCTCGGGCCGTTATCTCCCTGCAATGGAGGCGATTTTCCGGGCTGAAGGCCTGCCGATCGAGCTGACCCGGTTACCCTTGGTGGAGTCGTGCTTCGACGTTCGGGCGTACTCGAAGGCTGGCGCGGCCGGCATTTGGCAGTTCATGCCGTCCACGGGGCGGATGTTTTTGCGCATCGACGACGTGGTGGACGAACGCCGAGACCCCATTGCCGCAACCAAGGCAGCGGCTGCGTTTTTGCGCCGGAATTACGAAAAACTCGGGACCTGGCCGCTCGCTGTGACGGCGTACAATCACGGCCCGGCGGGGATGCAACGTGCGGTGGAGGCTGTAGGAACCACCGACCTTGTGGAAATCATCCGTCGCTATAAAGGCCCCGGCTTTGGATTCGCGTCGCGTAACTTCTACGCGGAGTTGCTGGCTGCCGTCGAGATCGAGCGAGAGCCAACGCGTTATTTTGGGTCGCTGGAAAGATTGCGACCGGTGCCTACGGAGTCCGTTGTGCTGACACACGCTGCTCCTCTGCCAGCCCTGGCTTCTCTCGTGGGGCTCGCACCGGGCGAATTGGCGGATCTCAACCCCGCGCTCATGCCCCAGGTCGTGCAAGGTCGAGTGCCGGTGCCCAAGGGGTTTCCGTTGCGGTTGCCGCGCGAGAAGCGGGCTGGCTTTGAAACACGGTATGCGGCGTGGGTAAACCGCAAGCGCGAAGGCACGCAAGTGGCGCGCGCAACTGCTGCGCGACAGCGTCCCCAAAGCTCAGGGGTCGCGTCGCGCAAACCCACACAGGCTAGCGGCAAAAGAACCCGCACCCACCGGGTTCGAGAGGGGCAAACGCTGGCCATGATTGCCCGGATGTACGGGCGCTCGGTGTCGGCCATCGAAAAGAAAAACGGCTTGCGCCGAGGCGCTCGTTTGCGAGCGGGGCAGATTTTGCTGATCCCCGAGGGATGAAATCGCGAAAGTGCGGCATCTGCTATGCGGCTTGGCTATGCGGCGAGCAAAGCGCCAAATGCCGCACGTTGCTGGCTGAAAGGAGAAGTAAGATCTGCCCGATCGGAGATCGGATACGTTGCCTTCCGATTGGATGAACTTCGCGGCAATCGACCGCGTTTTTGACATAGACGTACGTGTCGCCAAGTTTGCAACGCGTCGGCGCATGTCCAGTTTCGGGGGCCACCGCACATAAACAGTGCAGACTTTTTGGCACCGGGGTTGCAGCCACGGTTCTCCATCGTGGTGACTGCGCAAACGACGGAACCGCTCTCGAAGGCGACCGAAGGCGTGAGTGCGCGCCAACCGGAGATGTTGCTGACGAAGAAGCGCACCATCTTGCTTCTTCGGACCGTGGTGGCCATTTCCACCGCGTACCTGATCCTGTTCGGGCCCTACGCCGCCAGCCCGTGGGCCTTGGCCTACATAGCCATTTTGCTGGCGACCAATCTTGCGCTGGGTTGGGTCCCAGAGGCGCGCTTCCACGAGCCGAACTTCTCCGCCGGTTTGTTGTTGGCGGATACGTTCATTGTGTTGGCGGGGCTCTACTTTACCGTCGGTTGTTTCTCCCAGGATTTCCTCGTCATTTACTTTTTCACGATATTCCTGACAGTAGCGACTCAAGGAGTCGCGCAGATTGCGCTGGCTGCCGGTGTGGTCAGTGGCCTGTACGGTTATTGGCTCTGGCTGACATCGGCGGGCCAGATGGGCAGTGGAGAATGGCTGCGCCTGCCGTTCTTTTTTGTCGTCGCCGTATTCTACGCGTACGTTACCGAGGAAACCAAGCTGGAGCGCTGGCGGCGAGAGCAAAGCGAGCGGGAGGCGGCGCGACTGCGAGCGCTATTGGGTTTGCTCGACCCGGAAGTCGCTCGCAGTACCACGCGCGCCTGGGTGGAGATGGCACGCAATGCGCTGCAATGGGCGTTCCCGGGGTTACGGTGCGAGTGGGTTGAACGGGAGCGTTTGCAGGAGGGAGCGGAGGTACTGTTCGCACCCCGGGGCGAGGGAGAAGTCCTCGCGGTTTGGAAGGAGAAGGGCGACGGGCTCGACGAAGTCGAGCGAGAGTTTTGCCGCGTGGCGTCTGCCTTGGGTATGGAGCTCGAGAAGCGCCAAGAGGCGTTACAAGCGGACCTCGCTAAGATGCGCCAAGACCTGTTGGGGTTAGTGTCGCACGAGTTGCGCACACCATTACACGCCATTCTCGGCTATGCGGAGATCATCGAGACCAACCCCGGCTATGCCCGCACGCGCGAGGGTGCCGAGATGGTCACTCGGTTGCGTGCCAACGCAGAGCACTTGAACGAGATTATCGGAGACTTGTTGCTGCTGGCGGAAGTGCGGGCCGGGATGGCGCACGTGCGTCCCCGCCGTTTCGATTTGAAGGACTTGTGTGAAGAGGTTCACGCGTGGATCCGACCACAGTTGAGCGAGAAGCGCGTCAAGCTGGTAGTGCACGTGGACGAGGCGGTGCCGAAGCTGGTGACCGACCGAGAGAAATTGGCCAGGCTGCTGCGCTGCCTTGTGAGTAACGCGGTGAAGTTTTCGCCTGAAGGACTCGTACATCTGGAAGCGAGTTTGTTCGGTTCCGACACCGTCGAGATCCGGGTGCGCGACAACGGTCCGGGGATTCCGCCGCAGGAACGAGATCGCTTGTTCGAGCCTCTCTGGCAGCGGGAGCCTTCGCTGAGCCGGCGATCCAGTGGGTTGGGTATCGGCCTGGCACTGGCAAAAGACTTGACGATCCGCTTGGGCGGTGAAATCGCGTGTGCGAGCCAGCTCGGTCGCGGCACCACGCTGAGTGTGCGACTGCCCCTGTGCCTCGAGGAAGAAAGCGAAGCGCAGTGGCAGGAACTCGTGAGCCCGCTGGTTTGGCGAACCGTGTCCCGGATCGCCCACTGAGCCGCGACTGTACCGGGCTTTGGCCCAGCGTCGGTGATTCACGCGGGGCCGGGGGGCGCTGGGTGGCCAACGCCGTACGAGTTGCGCCGAATTGGCGCACGAATCGCTGGCGGCGACCGCCGATAGCTCCGAGGCGCAGGACAGGAATACTTGTGCCCGAGAGTGCAAATGCGAACGCATGAACCGGCGCGCCGCTCGGCCGTCCACGGCGCGCAGGTTCGAGCTGAGTTGCCTGGGTGCGGCGACGCGGTGTAATTAAGCACGCCTATGCGCGTGCGCCCGGTGCGTGAGGGACTGTTCGTCACGGATTCGAGTTCTGGTGAAGTCTGCTTGCTGGGTAGCGAGTGCAGGGAGTGCGCGACGCTCGCCTTTCCCGCCAGTGACTACTGCCCGTACTGCGGGGGTTTTAGTACCAGGGTCACGCGATTACCGCGCCAGGGGGTCGTGGAGCTGTGCACAGTGGTCCAGCGCCCAAGTGCGGGGTACGCTGGCCCGTTGCCCTACGCCTTGGCGGTGGTTCGCTTGTGCGAGGACCTCAAAATCATCGCGCCAATTGCCACTGGGCAAATGGTTCCCCCGGGAACCCGGGTGGAGTGTGCGCTTCAAGAGGTCGGCAAGGGCGACGATGGGGCCATTTTGGCGAGTTATTGTTTTCGTGCGTGCGCTGGCGAAGAAAAACAACCCGCGCTGTCGTAGGAACGCCGAGCATGGAAAATCCGGTTTACATCGCGGGGGTCGGAATGCATCCTTTCGGCCGTTTCGCGGAAAAAACCCTTACAGACTTAGGTGTTGCGGCGCTGCGTGCGGCATTGGAGGATGCGGGGTTAACGATCGGGTGTGTCGGCGCTTTGTACTGCGGCACGGCATACGGCGGCGTGGCCACCGGCCATAAAATTCTCGGAGCTCTCGGTGCCACGAGTATCCCGGTGATGAACGTCGAAGCCGGGTGCGCCAGTGGGGCCGCGGCATTGTTGTGCGGCACCTTGGCGTTGCGCGCAGAGGCGTGCGACTACGTCGCCGTGCTCGGGGTCGAGAAGATGCCACGGGGCATGATCCGCTCGAGCTTCTTCGAGCCTTGGCAGGAACAAACGGGATTGGCGGTGACGCCGGCATACTTTGCTTTGCGGGCCCAACAGTTGTTGCATGAAGAGAGCATCGGTGAGCAGCACTTGGCTCAAGTGGTGGTCAAGAACCGCGCCAACGGTGCCCGCAATCCTTTTGCCATGTACCAGGAAGCCGTGACCGCCGAGGCGGTGCTTGCCTCGCCCATGGTTTGTCCGCCGTTACGGCTTTGGATGCTTTGTTCCCCGAACGAGGGGGCGGCCTGCGTCATCTTGAGCCGGAAGGCGCCGTCACGACGGCCGAGGGTTCGGGTGGCGGCAGTGGCGCTGCGCTCTCACCGGTTCGGAAATGTCCTCGGAGAACATACTCCACTCTGCGGGTGCGGGGACGACAAATTGCCTCCCTCTCCCTCGGAACTTGCGGCGAAGGAAGCGTACGGCACAGCCGGGGTAGGGCCGGAGGACCTAGACGTGGTCGAATGTCAGGACACCGATGCAGCCCGTGAATTGCTTGCCTGCCGGGAACTCGGGTTGTACCCGCGTGGAGAATGTGCCCGCGCGTTGCAAGAAGGTTGGTTTGCGCCGGGCGGACGGTTGCCGGTGAACTTGAGCGGGGGCTTGCTTTCAAAGGGCGAACCGCTGGGAGCGTCGGGAGTTGGTCAGGTGGCTTATTTGTGCTGGCAGCTCCAAGGTCGGGCACCGGGAATGTCTTTGCCGCGTTGTCGGGTGGCGTTGGCGCATACTGTTGGACGTGGGGCAAACGCGGCTGTCGTCATTTTGCGCACGGACTGAAAGCGGGGCCGGAGCCGGGAACCAACGGTCCTGTGCCCGTGCTTGAGTCGGGCAAATGAAGCGTGGTAAGAGTCAATCAATCGATTGAACGCCCGCAACATCCTATCCTAAGGGAGGGCATCGCCATGAGAATGGAGGACATGATCTTGATCAGCGTGGACGACCACGTGGTCGAGCCTCCGAACCTGTTCGAGCACCACTTGCCGATTCAGTGGAAGGCCAAAGCGCCTCGCGTGGTGCGCAAAAAAGACGGCAGCGACGTGTGGGTGTTCGGCGGGGAACAATTTCCCAACGTGGCCCTCAATGCGGTTGTGGGTCGGCCTCCCGAAGAATACGGCATGGAGCCGACGTCGTTCGATCAGTTGCGTCCGGGCACGTACGACGTGCACGAGCGGGTGCGCGACATGAACGCCAACGGAGTGCTCGCTTCGCTGTGCTTCCCATCGTTTCCCGGGCTGTTCGGGGAAAAGTTTTCCAAGCATTCCGACCGTACCGCCGCGCTGGTGATGTTGCAGGCGTACAATGACTGGCACGTCGACGAGTGGTGCGGTGCTTACCCTGGTCGCTTCATCCCGCTCGGGGTGCTGCCGTGCTGGGATCCCGAACTCATGGCTGCGGAAGTGCGGCGCCTGGCGCGAAAGGGCTGCCACGCCGTGAGTTTCACGGAGAGTCCGGAGGCGCACGGCTGGCCCAGCATCCACAACGACTATTGGAAGCCGTTTTGGGAAGCCTGCGTAGACGAGGGCACGGTCATCTGCATCCACATCGGATCCGGGTCGGGAATGAAGTTTTCCGCCATGGATGCCCCCGTGGACACCATGATTACCCTGCAGCCGATTGCTTCTGTAGACTGCGCGGTGAACCTGCTCTGGTCTCCGGTGCTGCGCCAATATTCCGATATCCGGTTCGCTCTATCCGAAAGCGGAATCGGGTGGATGCCGTATTTCTTGGAGCGCGTCGATTACGTGCACGATCGGCACCATGTGTGGACCCATCAAGATTTCGGGGGGCGCAAGCCGAGCGAGATTTGGCGCGAGCACTGCGTGTCGTGCTTCATCCACGACCCGGTGGGTATTCGCAACCGCGATCTCATTGGAGTGCACACGATCACTTGGGAGTGCGATTACCCCCATTCGGACAGTACGTGGCCGACTTCGCCGGAGCGACTTTGGGGTTCGCTGCAGGGCGTGCCGGACGAGGATATCGAGTTGATTTCGCACCGAAACGCCATGCGATTTTTCCGATTCGACCCATTCAAGTACCGGCCGCGGGAACAGTGCACCGTGGGTGCGTTGCGAGCGGAAGCGAGGGACGTGGATTTGAGCGTACGTTCCCGTGGAGGCAAGCCCCCGACGGCGGAAAAAAGGCCGGTCACGACCCAAGACGTTCTGCAGCAGCTCGCATCGGTGTACGCCTCGGTCCCCGATGATTCGGCCGAGGCGTAAGTCGACGCCGGCGGCGCGGTAACCGTGTGCGATGCGGCTCCGCGAGCTGGCCCGCGCCCCGACGTGCGAGCCGGTGTTCAGACGTCGAGCTCTTGCACTTGCCGGGCGCGCTCCATGATGAACCGGAAGCGGGGCTCCACCTCGCGGCCAAGCAAAGTTTGGATCGTTTGATCCGTTTTTCCTTCGTCGACAACCTCGACACGCAAAAGCACGCGCTTCTTCGGATCGAGGGTGGTTTCTTTGAGCGTTGCCGGGTTCATCTCCCCCAAGCCCTTGAAGCGTTGCACAGCGACGGGGCGGCCATTGGCCCGCTTCAAGATCGCATCTTTTTCCGCGTCGCTGTACGCCCAGTGAACTTCCTTGCCGATCTCGATCTTGTATAGGGGCGGCTGGGCGATGTACGCGTGCCCGCGCCGGATCAGCTCGGGGAGCTGGCGGTACAAGAACGTGAGTAACAGCGTGCAAATATGGTGGCCGTCGGAGTCCGCATCCATCAACAAGCATACTTTGTGGTACCGCAGCTTGTCGGGGTCGAAATCTTTGCCGACCCCGCAGCCGAGGGCGGAAACGATGTCGTTCAGCTCTTTGTTCGAGAATACCTTGGTGGCGGATGCTTGCTCGGCGTTGAGGACTTTGCCGCGTAGCGGGAGAATGGCTTGAAACTCCCGGTCGCGTGCTTGCTTGGCCGAACCGCCAGCGGAGTCGCCTTCGACAATAAACAACTCGCTGACGCGTGGATCGGTGGAGCTGCAATCTGCGAGCTTGCCGGGCAAGTTGAGCCGATGGGACACCGAGGACTTGCGCTGCACGCCTTCGGCCGCGGCCCGCGATGCCAGCCGAGCCCGCGCGGCGAGGATAACGCGCTGCGCAATCGCCCGAGCCTGCGTTGGGTTTTGCAGGAGGTAGTTTTCCAGCGAGGTGCGGACGAAGTTGTCCACCGGGGAAGTCACCTCTGGATTGTTCAGGCGATCTTTCGTTTGCCCTTGGAACTGGGGTTGTTGCAGATAAACACTGAGCACGGCGATCAACCCCTCGCGCGTGTCCTCGGCCGCGACCTGAATTCCCTTTGGTAGGAGGTTCTGTACGAGGAGGTAGTTGCGCACCGCCTTGCTCAGGCCAGCTTTGAAACCGTTCTCGTGAGTTCCACCCGAGGGAGTCGGGATGCCGTTCACGTAGGATTGGATGCGTTCGGCGGTTGCGGTCGTCCACCCGAGCGCGCACTCGATAATGAGGCCATCGCGGCGCTCCATGTAAATGGGCTCGGACACGCTGTTGGCACCGCACTGTTGCAGCAGCTTCTCCACGTATTCTGCAATGCCTCGCTCGTGCACGAAAACTTCCTTCGTTCCCGCACGACGGTCTTCGAACACCAGCGTGAGGCCGCGGTGTAGGAAGGACCGCGCTTCCAGGCGCTCGCGAATCCATCCGGGGTCGAAAAGCGTATCCGGGAAGATGTCGGGATCGGGTGTGAAAGTGATGGAGGTTCCGGTCCCACGCGCCGGTCCACACTGTCGAAGCTTGGTCTTCGCCTGGCCCCGTGAGAACTCTTGCTCCCATTGACAGCCGTCGCGTTTGACGCGTGCCACGAGCTTGGACGACAGAGCTGTGACCACCGAGGCGCCCACACCGTGGAGGCCACCCGAGTGGTAGTAGTTTTGGCTCTCGAACTTGCCGCCCGCGTGCAGCGTGGTGAGGATCAACTCGAGCGCAGGACGCTTGTATTTTGGGTGCTCGTCTACCGGGATACCGCGCCCATTGTCGGTAACGGTGACCGTAGTGCCATCCTCGTGCAAGACGACGGTAATTTGGTCGCAGTGGCCGTTGATGGCTTCATCCACCGCATTGTCCAGGATTTCCCAAAGCAAATGATGGAGACCGGTCTTGTCCACCCCGCCGATGTACATGCCGGGGCGTTTCCGGACGGGTTCGAGACCCTCTAAAACCGTGATGTCCTTCGCTGTGTATCTCCGGTTCATAGCTTGTTCGGCCGACTTTTGCCGTCTTGCGCAATCACACGCCGGTCGAGCGGCAAGCCATTTCTGGATTCGTCGCGAGGCACAAGCGCAACGGGTTTGAAACGTTTGAGTGTGGGGCGGCCTCTCTGGCCGCGGTGCGCAAGTTCGGCGGGTGCTTGAAGTCGGCGTGTCTCTCCGTTCTCATCCAACGCGACGGGAGGATTCTCCGCCGCGTGGCATAGGGCCCCAACGACGCGATCACCCGGGGCTGCGCGAATGGCCCAGACGCCTCGTCCTGCGCCGGACAGTTCGGGGAGTTCCGTGGTCGGGAACGACAGCACGTAGCCCCCGGCTGTGACGATGGTGCAAACCTCGCCCTCGGCCGGGCTCACGACAGCGACCTCGTCGCCGTCTTTGGGGCGGGCATAGCGACGCCCGTTTTTGGTGGTCTCGCTCAAATCGGGCCGGACGCGGGCTCCCAGGCCGCCCGCACTCACCGCTAACCAGGTTGACTGCGGCGAACTCGCCTCGTCTCCGTTTTTGCCGGCAAGCAAAGTCGCCGCGACGATGCGCTCCCCGTCTCCAAAGTTGAGAAGAGACTGCACCGGCTCGCCGTAGCCCGTGGTGGCCGGAACCTGGATAACCTTCATCACATAGACAATCCCCCGGTTGGAGAAGAGCACGAGGTGATCTTTCGTGGTGCCTCGCAGCACCCAGTGTACCTGGTCGCCTTCGCGCACGCGCGTGGAACTCGGTTCCTTGAGCTCGCCCAGGCGCTTTAACCAACCGTCGCGAGTAATCACGACGACGGCATCTTCATGGACGACGTAAGCTTGGGCATCGTACACCAGTTCGGCGCCAGCCCGAAGTTGCGTGCGGCGCGCATCTCCGTAACGCCGGGCAACGTCCAGGAGTTCCTCCTCGACAATCTTCCAGCGCGCTTGGGGGCGGGCCAGTAGCTGTGCGATTTCTTCGGCACGAGCCGCCTTTTCCTTTTGCTCTTCGCGGATGCGGCTGACTTCGAGCTTGGAGAGTTGGTACAGGCGAGTGTCGAGGATTGCATTTGCTTGGCCCGCATCCAGGCGAAACACGCGCATCAGCTCGTCCCGCGCGTGTTCCCGCGATGTGGCAGCACGGATGATTTCGATCGCGCGATCGAGGTCGCGGAAAATCTTGAGGAAACCGGCAAGAATATGCAGTCGGGCTTGCAGTTGCCGCAGTTCGTGCTCCAGGCGGCGCGTGACCACCTGGAAGCGGAAGTCGAGAAAGTGCTGGCACAGCTCCTTGAGTCCCAACCGCTGGGGCTGGCCGATGCCAGGCGTGGCCGTAGGAATCAAAGCGGTAAAGTTGGCGTGATACGTGACCTGCAAGTCGGTGTGCTTGAACAGGTAGGCCATGACCGCTTCGGGCGAGGCGTCGCCTTTGAGCTCGACAACGATGCGCACTTGATCGGTGGACTCGTCGCGAACGTCCGTGGCCAGCGGCAACTTGCGGCTTGCAATATGCTCGGCGATTTCCTCCACGATTTTCGCCTTGTTCGTGGTGTATGGAACCGAGGTAATAATGATTCGCCGCCGCCGGCCACTGGTTTCCGTAACGAATTGGCCTCGCAAGCGGATCGGGCCTTGCCCGGTCTCGTAGATTTGCCGCAGCTCCGCCCGCGTATTGAGAATCTCGCCGCCGGTAGGAAAGTCCGGGCCTTTGATGAACCGGCACAAATCTTTGCTTTCCAACGTAGGGTCGCGCACGAGCGCGACGAGAGCCTCGATGACCTCTTTCAAGTTGTGCGGCGGAATGTTGGTAGCCATGCCCACCGCGATTCCCGTGCTCCCGTTGATGAGGAGTTGCGGAACGGCCGCAGGTAAAACTACCGGCTCCCGCAGCGTGGAGTCATAGTTGTCGCGAAAATCAACGGTTTCTTCGCGTACGTCCCGCAGGAGTTCTTCGGCGATCGGAGTAAGCCGCGCTTCGGTATACCGCATCGCGGCGGGGCTGTCTCCATCCAACGAACCGAAATTGCCCTCGCCGTGAACCAGCGGATATCGCATGGCGAACGGTTGCGCCATGCGAACCATGGCTTCATACGCCGCCAGGTCGCCATGCGGGTGGTATTTCCCCAGCACCTCGCCCACGACGGCGGCCGATTTGCGCGGGCGAGCCCCGGCGGTCAAACGAAGGTTTTGGAACATCGCGTACAAGATGCGGCGCTGCACCGGCTTGAGCCCGTCACGGACGTCCGGCAGTGCACGAGAAGTGACCACACTCAAGGCGTAAGCGAGATACCGCTCTTCTACCGCCCGACTGAGATCGATGGCCGGCACGTCGCTTGGTGTTTCCTGGTTCACGAACACTCCTCCCAGTTAGGCCCGAGCGGCCTCGTTCCTCCGCAACCTCCACGGATCACTGGCCTTACTATAGGCAAGCCGAAGCGTGCTCGAAAGAGGATGGAACGGTCTGGCTGCACTGGCGCGGCGGCAAGTGCACTGGTGAATTTTGCCGCTGCGCTCGCCGGTACTGTCTCGTTGGCCCCTGTGGATCGGGTCGTGCCCGAGGGACGCCCGGGAGACGAGGCTGTTTCAGCCGGGCGTTTCCTCCCCTTGCAGGCGCCGCAGAGTTTTCAGTGCACGATCCACGTGGACGTCAATGCCGAACTCGCTGTGGATGACGTCTTGAATGATGCCTTCCTTGTCGATCACGAACGTCACCCGTTTGCTGGGCAACCAGCCCCCGAGGCGCGCAACCCCATACTTTTGTGCGATTCGCGCATCTACGTCACTCACGAGAGGGAAGGTCAAGCGGTATTTTTCGGCGAAGGCCGCATGACGGTCCACCGGGTCCAAACTGACGCCGACAATCTCGCCATCGAGCCGGGCAACCTCCGCCCGGTGGTCACGGAAGGAGCAAGCTTCTTTTGTGCAGCCCGGGGTAAAGTCGCGCGGGAAAAAATACAAGACGACGTGGCGCCTTCCAAGAAAGTCGCGCAAGCGCAGATGGCGGCCGTCCCCGCAGGGTGCCTCGAAATCCGGAGCCCGATCGCCTTTCTGGAGCATAGTGAAACCCCTATGACACAGCCGAAATGGCGAATCCAGTACCGTAGATTTGCGTTGACACCGGTTGCGTTGCGGCGACAATGGCAGTGGCAATGACTCCCGGGCTACAGACCTCGAAGACGACTCTTCTGGCGTGCGTACTGTTCCTCAGCTCGGCAGCTTCGGCGGAGATCGTTCAGGTCACGGATACTCCGCCGGGTCGGTCTGTGGGTGGGGCTTCGGTGGATGCCAGTGGCCGCTGGATCGTATTTGCTTCCACGGCGAACGTCGCAGGCTTGAACCCTACGCCCGTGAACAATGTCTTCGTGTACGATGCGCAAGAAGATCAGTTCACTCGCATTACCACCCAGGGTGGAAACGACCCGGTCATCTCTGGCGATGGCCGTTACATCGCGTTTTCATCCGACGCGGACTACACCGGCCGTAACGCCGACGGCAGTGAAGAAATCTTCCGCTACGACCGGGTTCGCAAGCGCTTTTATCAGGTGACGCGCGACCGTCTCGGCGATGGCTCGAGTGTGCTTCCGGCGATCGATTTCAAAGGGCGGAGAATAGCATTCGAGACTACCAGCAACTTGCGCGCAAGGAATCCCGACTTCAGTAACGAGGTGTATCTCTTCAATCGGTCTGGCAACATGCCGTTGAGCCGCGATCCCGAGGGGGAAGGGGAAAGCTACACTCCGGCCATTGCGGGCGACGGGTCATTGGTGGCGTTCGTGTCCACGAGCAATCTGACCGGCCGCAACGAGGACTTCAGCCAGGAACTCATGATTTACGACGTCAAAGATCGCCTCCTGTACCAAGCCACGAACGACGTCGAGGGGTTCGGGGAAAGCAGTGCGCCCGCCGTGAGCGGGGATGGCCGGTTTATCGTTTTCGTTTCCTCCAGCAACCTGGGCGGAGGCTTGAACCCCGACAATATTTCGGCGGTTTGGCTTCGCCGCAAAAGCGGGTATTCGAGTTTAGTCAGCAGTACACTCGCGGGCCCGTTCGAAGCGGAGCAACCGACAATCGACGGGCAAGGCGAGTGGATTGGCTTCGTGTCTCGCGAGGACCTCGTCGGGCTGAACGCGGATCGGTCGCCGGAGATTTTTCTTTTCAACCGGCAGCGCAAAACGTTCACTCAGGTCACAGCCCACCCCGCGAATTGTTCCATTGTCGGGCCGAAGTTGACGGCCACGGGTGGCCGAGTGGTGTATCGCTCGAATTGCGATCCCGTAGGTCGAAACGCCGATCGGGGCTTCGAGGTGTTTTGGGCCACCAATCCCGCCAAGCATTTGGTGATCCGCGCACGGGGAGAGCTGGAGCTCGTTGTCTTCGACCCCAGCGGCCGACTGGTGAACCGGTTGACCAGCACGATACCCTTGGCTCGCTACGAGGGCGGCGACTTCGACGGTGACACCGTGCCAGACGTCCGAGTGACGATTCCAGAGGCGATCGAAGGCAGATATCGGGTCCAGATTTTGCCCTCCACCGGGGCAGATCCTGGCGGACCAGCAGAGTTAAACGTGAGCCTGTCCGGTGTGGTGATCGAACTTGCTCGGGGTACCGTCGGAGATTTGGCTGGCAGCGAGGCGAGTGTGGTCAACCAGGCGTTCACTCGGCGCACCTCGACGCTGGTGCCACTTGCCGGTACCGGGAGTAAGGCGACGTTGAGTGCGCGCGTCCCGTATCCGCCGCCGAGTGCGGGGCCGATCGAAATTCGTTGGTCGGATGGGCGCAACGAGCAGTCGTACTCGTGTGGAACGATCGAGACTTTAGACGGTCGTGGCCGGTTCTTCGGCACCGTGGACGGTTTCTCCGTGGCTTTGAGGTTGGTTTCGCGCCCGCAAGGAACGACATCTATTCGATTGACCGCCCGAGGGGGTGACTTGAGCGAGTTTGCCGGTACCGACCATTTGGGAATGACGGTGGCCGTGCGCCTCGGCCCGGACGCTTACATCTACAACTGGCGTTTCGTGCGGAGCCCGCAGACGGGCAAGCTGACATTGCGCTAGAAGTCGGCTCGCACGAGCCCCCCTTGCACGAGTGGCGGCAGCGTGGGATCGCCAAGCGCATGAGCGAGTTTCAGCACCATTATCTGGACGTCAATGGCATTCGCATCCATGCGGTCGAGGCTGGGGAAGGTTTCCCAGTTTTGTTGTGTCACGGGTTTCCGGAAATTTGGTACTCGTGGCGCCATCAATTGCGTGCCTTGGCGGAGGCGGGTTATCGGGCCATCGCGCCAGATCAACGTGGCTACGGTGAAACCACCGTGCCTGCGGAGGTGGACAAGTACTCCATTCACCATTTAGTCGGCGATCTGACCGGACTACTGGACGCCCTCGGCATCGAGCAAGCCGTCGTCGTTGGTCATGACTGGGGTGGTCTAGTCACTTGGCAGATGGCTCTTTTGGCACCCCATCGAGTTGCGGGTGTCGTCGGTGTGAATACGCCCTTTTTCCCGCGCCTTCCTGTGTCGCCACTCGCCGTCATGCGCCAGTTGGCCCAAGGGCAATTCCACTACATTTTATATTTTCAGGAGCCAGGAGTTGCGGACGAAGAGCTCGGGCGCGACGTGCGCCGTAGCCTGCGAGCGTTTTACCAGCAAACGAAGGCGGAGAATGTGGAGCGCGTTCGCAGTGCACCGCCCGGCGTCTGGGGTGCGCGCGAAGGTGGATTGCTGGAGCGTTTGGGCGACGCTCCGCTTCCGCCGTACATGACCGCGGCAGACTTCGACGTGTTTGCGCGCGCGTTCGAGCAGACCGGCTTTACGGGCGGCTTGAACTGGTACCGGAACATGGAACGCAACTGGGAAACAACGGCGTACTTAGCTGGGGCGAAGGTTGCGCAGCCCGCGTTGATGATCACGGCGGAATGGGACCCTGTGCTGCGGCCGGAAATGGCTGCTGGAATGGAGAGATGGGTACCGAAGCTGAGGCGCACGGTGCTGATTCGCGAGTGTGGTCACTGGACACAGCAAGAAAAGCCGGAAGAGGTGAACGCCGCTTTGTTAGAGTTCCTCGACGAGCTCGGCCTAAAAGGCTAGGCGCGAAAAGTCAGCCCGACCCTCGCCCTTGGGTTTCAGTACGCTACCCGCGCTTCGAGGCGGCCGTCCTCGCCCCGCACGATGACTAGGCGGGACATGCAAGGCATGCAGTACACACGATCCCCAGGCCGCAGCTCGCGGGTGGAGCGGATGACCACTTTGCACACCGGACAAATCACCTCGTTGGGGCCGAGGGTGTCCCCAGGCCCGCGCCAGCGGCGGTAAAACTTGCGAAAGCGAGGAGGTACCTCGTCAAAGCCGGTGTCCTCGAGTTCGAACCGCTGCCGGGGGCGCGTTTCGACGCCTGGCGTTTCCACCGTGTGTTCCAAGGGATCGTTCATGTTCCTAACCCCAAACGTGCTGCTGCTTCGAGGTAAGCCCGCCCGAGTTTTTGTCGTTCCGTCGCGTCGGCGCCGATTTCGAGTAGCGTCTCTTCCAGAGTATCGAGCACGAGGTGATCGAGCTCGCGCTTGACTTGGCCGAGCCGCGCCCGGATGTGCGGAGCTGCCTGAAGGCGGCGGCCGAGCTCGTTTTCGCCGAAGCCGATATGCCTGCGTTCGTCCTTCACGATACCGAGTAGCAAGTCGCGCGTGATCGGATCTGCTTCTTGGGCGTGGCTTTGGAAGACAGTGAACTCCAGTGATTCGAGGATGACGTTTTGGGCGAAAATTGCCGCCTCCCAATCCTTGCTTTGTACGAGTTCCAGCAGTCGGCGTTTGAACAGCAAGAGGCTACGACTTCCACGGCGTTCTACTTCGCGTTCCGCGTCCGCCACACCCAAGAGGGCTAAGCGGTGCAAGAATACTTCGAGGTGGCGGCCTTCATCCACCACTTGTGTGGCGAGGAAGATTTTCGTTTGCCGGTTTGGGGCAATCGCGATGAGGCCGCTGGCTCCCTCGAGAGCTGCCGTCTCCCCGATGCAGTAATTGCACAGCACGGTGACGAGACGGTCGCGGTCGAGGTCCGGAAGAGTTGCCGCAGGGAGGTTCGGGTCGACCCCGTACACCTTGTGGGACAAATAGCCCTGCACCGCCTGAAACCAAAATTCGAACGAGTGTACGCGGTCGTAAAACTCCTCCGGGGGTAAATCGTGGAGCTCGACTCCCTCGTTGCCAGGGACGGTATCCACCGGATCCCTCCTACCGAGCCCGTTAAGCCATTACGGCCGTGCCGGAGTTTGGTACTCGACCCCAATGCGGCCGAGGCGGATCTTGAATTCCTTGAGGACCGTGTCGGCGAGCAGTTGCTCCATTTCCTCCGGTTCCATCGTAAACAAATCAGCACCGTGCCACTGGGCGTGGGCGCCACTGCGCGTCAGTTCGCCTTCGAGCCGCTTCCATTCCGAACGGGCCGGATTATTGCGGAACGCGTCGGCAAAGGTCGCGAGCATCCAGTACGACATTTCTTTTTGCAGCTTTTCGATGTCCGGTTTGCGCTCGGGATGTTCTTTGATCAACGACCCGATGCGGTTCTCGCCGAAACCCACATGCCGGCGCTCATCGGCAATCGTACCCGAAAGCGTGTGGGCGAACTTCGGGTTGGTGGGCTCCGATACGGCGTACATCATCTCGAACACGCTAAATGCCATGCCCTCGAGCACGATGTTTTGTCCGACCACGCCGGCCACGAAGTCCTTTTTGTCTACCTTTTCGAGCAAAACCTCGGCGAACTTGACCAAGTTCGGGTTGGCGAAATGCTGGATCGTGCTCTCCAGATCTTTCTTGGGTACCCCAAGGTCGAGAAGGCGTTGGGTGAAGATTTCCACGTGGCGGGCCTCATCGAGAGTTTGCGTGGCAAGAAAGCGCTTGCTGGCCTCGTCCGGAGCCGCGTTAATCAGGCCCGAAGACGCCGCCAAGGCGCAGCGTTCGCCCACCACAAGCTGAACCGTGGTGCGGATCGCTTCTTCCCGCAACACTTCGTTTTCCATCAGCGCCGCTGGCTCCTCTTCTCCTGGCCGGTGGCCGTAAACCGTGCCCATGAGGTACCCCTGGGGGCACGACTCCAGCCAGTTTTGAATCGAGTACGCCGCCAAAAAATCCGCCATGGTTGTCCCTCCTTCTCGTTCTGACGTTCTTGCCGGACCGCCCGGCGTCGTTGCTGCGTTAACAATCTCTGTGCCGTGACCACGACGACCGACCGGTCGGACGAACCGCGGATGACAGGGCTGAAGGCTTCTACATGGTGGGAATTCCGCTGTGGTGGGTTGTGAAAAGTGAGAAGAGGGGAGTCGCCGGATAGCCGTGTTTGCCAGGCCGGAACGAGGAGGCCTCCCGCTGGGAGCATGAGCCCCGTCTTCCTGCGGCGAGCGCCACTCCTGCAGATGTAGATCGCGGGCGACGAAGTGCGACGCGGTTCGCCCGGAGTCCCCTGGTGCTCAACTGCTACCGGAGGGCAGTACGACAGTAAACGTCGAGCCCTCGCCCGGGCGACTCTCGACAGTAATGTGGCCCCCTAACATCTCGACCAGGCGCCGGACAATGAACAGACCGAGGCCGACCCCGGCGGTAGAGTAATGGTCCCCGCCAACCTGGCGATACGGCTCGAAAATTTCGTGTATGTGCTCGGGCGCGATACCGATTCCCGTGTCGGAAACGCGAATGGTCAAATAGCGATCCCGCACGGTGACTTGGACTCGAACCCCGCCTTGCTCCGTGAATTTCACGGCGTTTCCGACTAAGTTGCGAAGAATGACCCGTAACTTGTCCGGGTCCGTGACCCACCGCAACGGTTGCGCGGGCATCTCAGTGGTCAGGCTCAGGCCCTTGGCTTCGTGCTGGTCTTTGAGTTCGTGTAAAACGGCGTGCACGACGGCGTGCAAGTCCACTTCTTGCAGCCGAGGGAGCAGCGTTCCGGATTCGATTCGGTTGAAGTCGAGTGTGTTGGAGAGCAAGTCAAAGAGCTCGCGACCGCGTAAGCGCACGCGCCGAAGGGTATGATCTTGCTCTTCGTTCAAGGGGCCGAAGGCACCATCGAGAAGCAGATCCGTGTACCCCAAGATAACATTCAGCGGTGTGCGGATTTCATGCGACATTGCGGCGACGAACTCGGACTTGGTACGGCTAGCCTGGTCTAGCTCGCGAAGCGCCACAACGTGCTCAACGACCAAGGAGGCTAATTGCGCCACACCGTTCAAAAGCTGCAACCTGTGCGGCTCGAACACTCGGGCATTGCGGTACCCACTACTTTGGAATCCGATGATCTCGCTTCCTCTTCGCAACGCTGCAACGTAGCGAGGGGCGGCCGGTTCGGCGGACAACGGCGGGAAAAACGACAATGCTTGGATTGATGCTTCCGGCAATAAGATGTGCCCGCGTTCGGCGAGTGTTTGGCGCCACTCCAAGGCCAGAGGAGGGTGGAGCCACATTGCCTCCATGACCAGTCGCTCTTCCCGGCTGTCGCCAAAACCGCCGACGACCTCGAATCGCTGCTCGCCATCGTGCCAAAGCCACAGGTGGCTAAAGTCACACTCGATCTCGTTGCAGGTCAGTTCGCAGAAGCGGTCCAAGGGTGAGGGATGTGAGAAAATACTCAAGCTTTCTCGCGCGATATTTGCCAGCACCTGCGCCGAGTCGGCTTGTCTCCGCTGGGATTCCATTGCTTCGCGCATCTCGACGGCGATGGCAATTTGCCGCCCCAGGGATCGGAGCGTCTGAGCTTCTTGTTGCGCGAAGGGACACGCTGCGGAGTTTCTTGCAGCGATCAAGGCCCCGAAGTGACGTTCGTAAGCCCGGATTGGCACGGCCACGTAAACGGCAATCCCAAAATATTCGCACAGGGCTGGAGGGAGAAAGGGTTGCTCGGCAACGTCGTTCACGACGAGGATTTCGCCGCGGGTGACCCGGCCCCCAAAGGGCTGACCCACTGGAAACGCCGCCCGCACGAGGAACCCTAATGCGTTTTCGCTGAGGCCGTAATGTCGAAACAGGGTATACGCATCCCGGGTGGCATCGTATAAGAAGGCCGCAATCTGGTCGCACGGCAAGGCCTCCGCGACGAGCTCGAGCACTTCTTGGATACCGAGATCGGGGGGCTCCGCCGTGGCAATGCTTCGCACCGCCTCTTCGAGGAGATAGACTTGCCGCTCCACGAGCGGAGCGGCACTGGCGGCTTCGAGAACTACTAGGGTCGAACCCGGCTGGCCGGCCTCGGGCCGCGCCACCACGTAGCCCCTTACCGGGTGCCAACATCCGGTAGGGTCACGGACACGGAATATTCGCGGGTGTGTCCATCCAACAAGTGGATCGAGCCCGGGAGCGTCTCCGGGGTGCACAAATTGCAAGGCCTGTTGCCCGCAAAGCTCGGCAATGGAGTAGCCAAGAATGGTTTTTGCCTGTGCGTGTATCCGTTCGATCCGACCACCCGTGCCGAGTTCCACGAGGACAGCCCAGTGGGGATGCGTCGTTGGTGCACTCATGCGGGCCAGGCTCGAACCCCGAACATCCACACGACTTCAGTTGGCCGTACGCTCTTCACGGGGTTCTTCTCTCGCATAGGGCATGATCACAGGCAAACGGAACCTGAATTGACTCAGCCTCCATTGCAGGGCAAACGCGGGTTCGAAGATGGAACAGTGGGTGGGTGTCTTCCTCGCCGTGTTTGGGGGCGCCGTGGGTGTGATTCTCGTTGTGCTGGGACTTCCAGGTCCGTGGTTTGTCTGCGTGGTGGGCAGCGTGTTCGCCTGGTGGACGGGCTTCTCGGTCTTGGGTTGGGGCAGTCTCGTCGGGATGGCGGCCGTCGCGTTTCTCAGCGAGTGCTTGGAATTTTGGTTGGGCGCGGCCGCAGCCACACAGCAACGAGCCTCTTGGCGAGTAACAGTGGGCGCCGTCCTTGGCGGTCTTCTGGGAGCTCTAGTGGGCGCTCCGTTGCTTTTCGGACTGGGCGCTTTGTTCGGAAGTCTAGCCGGAAGTTTCGTGGGAGCCGCCCTGGCCGCTCAGTGGGAAGGAGCGAGCTTGAAGGAAACCCTTGCCGTGGGAAAGGCCGCAATGAAGGGGCGCTGGTGGGGGTTTTTGAGCAAAGTCGGCGCCACAGCGGTGATTGCGGCGATCTTTCTTGGCGCCGTGATCTGGTGAGGAACGAGGATCGGAAGATGGAAGCCGTCGTTTGGGAGGGAAGGGAACGAGTCGCAGTGGCGGACGTACCGGAACCGGAGCTGCCCGGTGTTCACGGGGCGATCGTGCGGGTGAGCGCGGCTTCCATTTGTGGGTCCGATCTTCATTTGTTTCACGAAACCGTTCCCGTTGTGCCGGGAACGATCTTGGGCCACGAGGCGGTCGGCGTCGTGGAGGCTGTGGGTAGCCAAGTGAGCCGTGTGCGGCCAGGCGATCGCGTGTTGATTCCCGCCGTGATTGGTTGCGGAAGCTGTCCGGCGTGTCGCGCGGGTTATCCGGTAGGATGCACGACTCTTGCGGTCAAAGTGTTCGGTGTATCGCCGTTCCTGCCGGGAACGCAGGCGGAAAAAGTGGCGGTGCCGTACGCGGATTTCAATCTCTGGCCGCTGCCTGCGGAAATGGAGGACGGTGATGCGCTGCTCCTCACGGACATTTATCCGACCGGACTGTACGCAGCCGAAAACGCGAGCATCGCTCCCGGAGACGTAGTGCTGGTCATTGGATGTGGACCCGTCGGGCTTTGTGCGATTCAGTGCGCGCAATTGTTTGGTCCGTCCGTCATTGCCGCGCTCGACCCGATCGAGGAGCGGCGCTGTTGGGCCCAGCGCTTTGGAGCGACCGTGTTTGCGACTGCGGCAGAGGCCACGTCTTACCTGGGTGAGATCACCGGTGGCCGGGGTGCGAACGCGGTGATCGAAGCCGTAGGCAGCGAGGCCACGTTGCATCTGGCCATGGACGCAGTTTCCACCGGTGGGCGCGTGTCCATGGTCGGCGTGCTCGTGCGGTCCGACGTGTCCTTCCCGCTCGGCAGCGCATTCTTGAAAGACATCAGTTTTCGGGTCGGGCTTGTTAACGTGCCGCGGTACTTGGGCCGCTTGGAGGCGCTGGTCCGCCACGGCCGACTGCAACCGCGCACCATGCTCACGCATAGTTTTTCATTGGCTGAGGCGCCGCTGGCCTATCGAACGTTCGACCGGAAGCTGGGCGGCTGCCTCAAAGTGTGCCTGCGACCAGCCAGATGGTGCTGTTGACCGCGGCTCGGTTCACCAGCGGTAGCGAACCAAAACGCCGAAGTCACCCGGCGTGAAGAGCTCCACCTGCACCCCTTTGCGCTGCGGGCGTGGGACTTTGGCATTTTTGTCCAGATGGCTCTCGAGCAACATTTCTCTGGCTAAAATCGCCAGTGGTTTTTGTGCGAACACTTCAGCAGGCAGGCCTCGCGGGTCGTCTCCGACTTCGCGCATGTCGCGGTTGGTTTTTGCGAGTTGCGCAAATGCACTCGGGGAAACGAGCACCGAGACGAGGCACAGGACGGACAAAAAGCGACCCGCGGACGTTCTCCACCCTCCGAGGAACCACCAAAAACCCAAACCGCACGGCAGCGCCATCGAAACCCTTCCAATGATGGCTTTTTGCTCGAACAAGGACGGAAAGGCAAGGGTTTTTTGGTGCGCTTCGCCAGGAATGGCCAGCAAGGTCGGGGGGGAGGCTGGCCGAGTTCCGCGAGGGCGAAAGAAATGACTGGATTACTTCTTCTCCGAGAGTTCCAGGATACCAAGCCACACGTTTTCGGGGACGGGCATGACCGACAGACGGGGTAGGCGAACGAGTTCCCAGGATGTCCATTCGGCGCGCTTCTTGATTTCCGCCAGGCGGATGGCACGTGGCAGTGGCCGAACGGCTACGAGGTCAATAACGACCAGGCGAGGATCGTCCGAGCGCGGGTCGCGATAGGCTGCCCGCGTGCATCGCCCAATGCCGACAACGGCTTTTTCCTTGCCCGTGTGGTAAATGAATACCTCGTCTCCTGGTTGGATTTGCCGTAAAAACCCGAGGGCCTGTGGGTTGGTGACTCCATCCCAGGTTGTGCGGCCTTCGCGCTGAAGGTCCGAGAAGGAATAGGTATCCGGTTCCGTTTTCAACAGCCAGTGGCCCATAGCGTTTCCTACTCGCCTGCTCCCACGAACGTACTGCCATATTGCTCTTCGAGATAAGCCACAATTTCATCCGACTCGTAGAGCGACGTGCCGGTATTGGGATCTACCAAGAATGGTACCTGCACCTTGCCGCCTAACCTGGCCAGCTCTTCCCGCTGAGGGCTGCCGCGAGGCACGTTCCGTACCACGTATTCCAAGTCGAGCTCGGTCAGTGTTTCTCGGACTTTCCGGCAGTATGGAGAACCCTCCATGTTGAACAATTGAAGAGTCTTCAAGCGCCGGCGGCTGTTTGGAACTCGGCAGCGGCTGCCCCGACCGAAGCGACTTGCGCTTGCCAAAAACGATAGAGCGTTGTTCACCAGCACGGGCAGCGAAAAAGCATAACCATTTTCGCGTCCGGCTGTGTAATGCTCGTAAAGATAAGCAACGATGTCTTCCGACTCGTACAGTGCCTGCCCGGTGTTGGGATCCAATAGATAGGGAACCTGGATCTTGCCTCCTTTGCGTTTCAAGATGGAGCGGCGTGGGCTCCCCGGAGCGACCGGGTAACAAACGTAGTCTAAATCGAGCTCGCAAAGCACCTCTCGAACCTTGCGACAGTAAGGACAAGCCTCGAAATCGAAAAGTTCCAGTGGCGTTTCCGGCCCCCGTCGTTGTGCTCGAGTGACCAGCGCTTGAAAACCGCGCGGGTAGCGCAGTGCCGACGCCGTGAACGCCGTGATGTCGTTCGCCCAACCCATAGCGAGCCCCTCAGGAAACCGTTGTGCTTGTACAACGTCGAGACGACGCGTTTCAAGGATATTGGAAACCCGGTGGTTGCAAGTTGCTTGGCTTGTAAGCAATGAGCGATGGTCCTATCTCGCTCGGACAAGGAGGGTGCCGTGCGGCTGACACACATTGGTTTGTGCGTAAGCGAGCTCGCCCGAGCGCGCAGGTTTTACATAGAAGGGTTGGGCTTCCAAGAAGTCTCTTCCTTGGAGGTCAAAGGCGAGCCCGCCGCCACACTGCTTCAGATTCCCGACGTGGACCTCGAGGCCGTGTATCTCGAGCGCGATGGCTTTCGCGTCGAGTTGTTGCACTACCGTGTGCCCGGAAGCATGGACGCCTCCGGCCCGAGACAAATGAACCTTCGAGGGCTCACCCACTTGTCGTTCCAGGTGGACGATGTGGCCGCCACCGCCGATCGCCTGGTTGCCCTCGGTGGTCGTCCGTTGCCGGAAACCCGAGTGGAAATGTTTCCGTTCGGCGTGGTGGCGATGTTCGTTCTCGACCCCGACGGAACCAGAATCGAGCTGGTGCGCGGCTCGTAAAGTTCGAAAAGTACCGCGAAGGAAGACCGGAAGCGCATCTCCGAGCGTCCCCTCGGGGTTTCGACGGGGTTCGGGGCTGCCGAGGTCGTGTGACCAGGGTCCCGGCAAGGAGCTGGCTACGATACGCGTTACCCTTGACTTGGCTCGAGTCGGCACTATCAATGCGTCACCTTTGTTTTGCCCATTAAAGGGTTGAGCGAGCCGCATGCCGCTCGCGTCGAAGGCGAGCAGTGAGAAGAGGAGGAGCGCAATGAGGCAAAGATGTTTGTGTAGAGTTCGAGGCATACCAATCGGAGCGGCTTTGGCCGCTGTCATCATATGGGCCGCTGGAGCTCGCGCCGAGGGTGGTCCGTTCGTCGGGATGGAGCTCGGCGCATCCGTGCCCACGAACAGCAACTATCGAGCTCATGCGGAGGCGGGAATCTCCGGGGGGCCGTTCGTGGGGTACATGTGGAATGACTACCTGGGCTTGCAAGCGAACCTGAGTGTAACCGGTCAAGAGCCGGATAATTTTCCGCGACGGGGATTCCGGAAGGAAAATCAGTGGACGACTTTGTTAGGTTACACGGTTGGCCCACGAGCACAAATTCCCTTGGGCGAAAATGTTGAGCTTTATGCCACCGTGCAGGGAGGAGGCTTTACTGGTCTCAGTGGTCGCCTGACCCAAACCTCGCCCGGTTTCTTGGCGGGGGGCGGCGTGGATTATTATCTGACGGACCACGTAGCCGTCGGGGTGTTTGGCCGCTGGAATCGAGCTTACCAAGCACCGCGCCCGACGTTTTTAGTCGGTCTCTCCCCGGAAGATCAGGGCCCTTCTGATGCCCGCTGGGCTGTCGGGGGGATTTCGATGAAGTATCGCTTCGAAGCGCCGGCAGCGCCGCCGCCTCCTCCGCCTCCCCCGCCCCCGGTAGCGCAGGCTGCTCCGCCGCCACCACCTCCGCCCGCGAAACGCAAGATTGTACTGCGGGGTGTGAACTTCGACTTTGACAAGGCGACGATTCGACCCGATGCGGCACGCATCCTGGACGAGGCCGTGGCTACGTTGAAGGCCGAGCCCGATGTAGAGGTCCTCATTGTCGGGCACACCGACAGCGTTGGCTCTGAAGCCTACAATCAGCGTTTGTCCGTGCGCCGCGCGCAAGCGGTAAAAGACTATTTGGTTCGCCACGGCATTGCCGCTTCGCGACTCCAGGTGAAGGGAATGGGTGAATCGCAGCCCGTCGCGAGCAACGACACTGCCGAAGGGCGCGCCCAAAACCGTCGAGTGGAATTGTTGGTCGAGTAAGGTCCTTCACTCGACAAATTGAAATACGGCCAGGGCGCGGCAAAGGGATGCCGCGCCCTGGTTATTTTGGGATTGCGCCCAACGTTTCCAGCAGTTCCCTTGCCCGCGTCGCCTGAGGTTCGGCCAGGTGCAGTTCCAGAGAACGGCGAAGATGGTGCCGGGCAAGCTCTCGCTCCCCAAGGAGAAGCAGTGCTTGCGCGTAGCCAAAATGTACCTCCGCATCGTGGGGACTCATTGCGATGGCCCTTTCCAGCCATCGACGTGCTTCCTCTAAGTGTGGGCGCTGGGAGGAGCCCGTGAGAGGCTCGGCCAGCTTCAGGGCGGACACGCCAAGGTTGTACGCGACATCGGGTGAAGGCTGCGCTTCGAAGGCTTTGGCGTAGTGATTCGACGCCGCCTGGTAATTTCGGCGCAAGAACGCGAGCGTTCCGAGGTTACTGTAGATGGCAGCGATACCGGCACGGTTGTTGCGGCGTTGCAACGCTTCGAGCAAGAGGTGCTCTGCGCGTTGCCATTCTCCGTTTTCGATGAGGGCAGCGGCGAGATTCCGCAATGGATAGCCTTCGTCGGGGTTTTTGGATGCCGTGTCGCTCCAGAGCGTGACGTTGTCGCGCCACACTTGGTTGCGCAGAATGGTTGCAGTTGCGAGGCTGGCGACGGCGCAAAACAGGCCGATCTGCACGAAGGCGCGTGCGGGCGAGGAGTGCCGTTTGGTGAGCCAGGCAAACGTTGCGCCGGCTGCCCAGCAAAGAGCCGCGGAGGGAAGATAAAGGTATCGTTCTGCGACGGCTGCGCTCGGCTGCACGGCTAAAACTGCTAGGGAAGGCGTGAGTGTCGCCCAAAACCAGGCAACCCAGAAAAGGTGAAGTGCGCGCTGGCCCCGAATGGCCCGAAAGACGACAAGCAAAGAAAGGCAGACTCCAAAGAGCCCGACGGCGATGCACGCCCGCGTTCGAGGGACCTCAGCGACGAGTGCATTTTGCGGAAATGGCCAAAGAAGCTTCCCAATGTACCAGCCCCAGGCTGCCAGGAGAGTCGAGAATGGGTGTTCCGGCAACCGCGGCGGCACACCGCCGTAATGGGTGAGCCCAAAGTATCGCAACAGGAGGTACCCCGCCGCGGCGGCAAGGGTGGCGGCGAAGATCTGACTCGCCTCGGTTCGCATAAACCTGCCTTCTGCGGGTGTGGCCCATTGGGAACGCAACACACTTACTAGGGGAAGCAAAGCGACGGTTGCCATCCCGTTCTCTTTGCTGAGCATGGCGAACAAACACAGGCCACTGACCAAGCACAGTCTCCCAACCCCGAGGCGACGCTGGGCAAGGACGAGATACACAGCGGCAAGAACGAACGTAGTCACCATGGGATCCGGGCGGGCCGCCATCCATGCCACGGACTCGGTATGGATCGGGTGAGCCGCGAAAACCAGACCGCTCGCTCTCGCCGCAATCTCCCCGAAGGGCCGCTCGCGGAAAGAGCGGGCAGCGACCATGTAGACCAGGGCGCTCGCCATCGCGTGCCAGAGAACAGATGTCGCATGGAAAGCCCACGGTGCCCCGCCGCCGAGGGCAAAATCGATTTTGTAAGAGAGGAGTTGGAGCGGGCGATAGTAATCTGCCGGAAACTGGGGGATATTCGGGGGAGGAACGAACACTGCGGCAAGGGATCCGAGCGCGGGAAGCCACCTGCGCACGCTGATCGGATCGTCCCACACAAAATCGTGCCCCAGCGTCGGAGCGTACAGCAAGGCTGCAAATACGGCCACGAAACCGGCCCACCCAAATCGCTGGCGCGGCGCAGTGCGGCCGATAGCGTTGGGGTGCAGCGCTGCTCGCTGTGCAGCCCGCTGGCGAGGTACAGAACCAGGCGGGCGGCGGCCGTTCACTGCGGCAAGCCACACACGGGCGGCGAAGGCAACCTTGCTTCACCCAGGTTGCCGACCGCAACCAAATGCAGGTTTTCCGGGTGCAGGTAGCGCTGCGCCACGCGCTGCACGTCCTCGCGCGTGACACTGCGGATGCGCTGCATGTATTGGTCGATGTAGTCCTGCCCGAGACCGTAAAACTCGACCTGCGCCAAAAACGTGGCCACCTTCGAGTTACTGTCGAGCCTCAGCGGAAAACTTCCCGTGAGGTATTGTTGGGCATTCTCAAGCTCCTCCTTTTCGACCATCTGGGAGCGGATCCTTCGCACCTCCGCGCAAGCCCTCGTAATGGCCTCGGCGGCCGAGGCATTTTTAGTTTGCATGGCGATGTGAAACGTTCCAGAGGACTTGTAGGCCGTAAACTGGCTCCCCACGGAATATGCCAGGCCGCCTTGCACGCGCACACTTTCCACCAGCCGCGACGTGAACCCGCCCCCACCGAGAATGAAGTTCATCACGGAAATCGCATAAAAATCGGGATTGTCGCGGGTAACGCCCAAATGCCCGAGAATGAGGTTCGTTTGTGTCAGCGGCTTGTCGATGGTAACGGCTTGCGGTTCCTCGCGCGGAACCACCGGAGGAGGAAATTCGGGAACGATCTCCGAGTGCCAGTTTGCGAGTGCGCGTTCGAACGCTGCCACCATGGCTTGGGTGTCGACGTCGCCGGTCACGGCGATCACCATGCCTCGAGGCCGGTAATAGCGGCGGTAAAACCGCAGCACATCAGCCCGCTTGAGTTTTTCCAGGCTCGCGCGCTCTCCGATCGGCGGATGGCCATAAGGCGAGCCGCCGAACACTAAACGGAGGAAGTTTCGATAAGCCAGCTCCCCAGGGTTGTCTTGTTCTGCGTCAATTGCGGCTAGGGCAGCCTTCCGCCGCCGCTGCACCTCCTGAGGGGGAAACGACGGCTGCATCAAAATCTCGAACAGCAAGCCGAGACCCCGATCGAGATGTTTACTCAAAATCGTCAACGACACTTGCGCGAAGTCCACGTCGGCACTGCTCGAGAGGCGCGCACCCAGAGCGTCCGTTTCTTCGCTAATTTGCGCCGCAGTACGCTTCGTGGTTCCCTCGGTCAGCAAGTCGGCGGTCAGGGATGCAAGTCCTTCCTGACCTTCGGGATCCCGGCGCGACCCGGCCTCGACCAGAATTTGAATGACAGCCATCGGGACGGCGTGCTGCTCCGAGACCAGCAAGACTGCGCCGTTGGACAGTTGGTGTCGCGTGAACGCGAGTTGCGCGGCCGCAGCACGGTTGGCGCAGAATAGCACCATCAGCGCGGATAGAGAGAGCATCATCGCCGCTAGCCGACCCACGAACCAACGATACCGCTCCGCCATCGCCGAACCTCCCCGTCAATGCACCGGCAGTCCGGGAGGCGGCGCGGGCGGCGCAGGCTTCCCGCCGCGCGCCGGAATCGGCTCGAGAAGCGCAATGGTGCGGTTGTCAGGTTTCAGATATTCGCGTGCCACGCGCTGGAGTTGATCGGTAGTGACGGCGCGAATGCCGCCCAAATAGTCGTCCAGCCGCTGCCAGCGGTCGGCGATTTCGTACTGGCCAAGCAGGAGGGCCTGATAGAAAAGCGAATCCTGAGCCAGCAGGAACGCCGCTTCCAGGTTATTTTTCACCTTCTCGAGCTCACTCGCAGAAACTTGTGCGCGTTGAAGTTCTTCGATCTCGGCCAATAGGGCCCGCTCGAGTTCCCGTACGTTTTTGCCCGGCATCGGTTGTCCGTACACGTACAGCAAACCGGGATCGATCGTCAGCAGGTCGTAGTGGCTACCCACTGTCCGTGCGAGTTGCTGCTGGTACACCAGTTTGTGGTACAAACGGGAGCTCTTCCCGTCGCCGAGCAAGCTTGCCAACACCTCGAGAGCGTACGCGTCGGCATGCTTCAGGTTGGGTGTATGAAAAGCGATGGCGATGGAGGGTACTTCCGCTGGCCGGCGCAAGATCGCCCGTCGCTCCCCTTGCTGAGGTGGCTCTTGTGCGCGCACGGCTGGTGGCGCGGGCTTGGCCGGGACCGCACCAAACCAACGCTCGATTTCGCCGAGTAGGCGCGCGGACGCAAAGTCCCCCACGGCCACGACAAAGGCGTTGTTCGGCGCATAGTAGGTACGGTAGTACGCGAGCGCATCCTCTCGCGTCGCTTTTTGCAGATCGTTCATCCAACCGATAATCGGCCACTGATACGGATGAGCCGTGTACGCCGTTGCGGCCAACAGTTCGAACAATGCTGCCGTCGGATTGTCTTCGGTGCGCAGGCGCCGTTCCTCGACAACAACTTGGTGCTCGGGCTGGAACTGGGCATCGTCGAAGCGCAGATTCTGCATTCGGTCGGCCTCGAGCTCCACCACCACTTCGACGCGGTCGGAAGCCAACGTGGCAAAATATGTGGTATTGTCGGTATCGGTAAAGGCATTTTCGTTGCCACCGTTGCGTTGAATGATGCGCGAATATTCCTCGGGACCCCGCTTATCGGTACCCTTGAACATGAGGTGCTCGAGGAGGTGCGACAGTCCGGTTTTGCCCAGCTCCTCGTTGCGCGAGCCGACGCGGTACCAGACTTGAAAGACAACGACCGGCGCTTTGTGGTCTTCGAGCAACAAGACCTTGAGCCCATTCGGCAGCACGTGCTCCTGAACCCGAGCAGCGTAAGAGACGTTGCGCCCGCTGGCCTCGAGCGGCCAGACGAGCAGCGCCGAGCAAAAAAGACCGAGCAGAAGCATGAGCGAGCGGCGTTAGCAGGGCCACGCCAGGGTTACAACGACGCCCGGTGTCCCAGTTCTGCCTCTGTCGCAACGATCGCGTCGTACACGTCAGACTGAAGCTGTTGGGAGAGTCGTGCCAAGACGCGACTCACACCGGCAACAAAGGCTTCGGGTTCGTTGCAAGCGATCGGTTCGGTTTCCGCGTACACGCGCTGCAAGCGGACGGGGTCCCTCAGCTCGCTGTGAAAGCTTTGGAGACTGGCATGCAGCACGATTGCAGCGCTGCAACCCGACAAGTGAATTTCTTCATCGAAGCGGTCCACCCGCAAATCGAGTTGATAGTCGGCAACGAGCACGGACGGCCCTTGCTGAACCGCACGGTACAATCCGCTTTGAGTGAAATCCCGCACGAGCAGATCGGTCAGCAGTTGCCCAGGAGCCGTCGCCCAGCGGTGGTAATAGTAATAGCCCACGCGATAAGCGCCACGACGGTAGGCAAACGGTTCGCGATCGTAAATGGCAGCGACGCGCACGGGGGCGAGGCGGAGGACAACGGGGAGCTGGCGGTGCTGCAGCACCGGAGGAGTGTAGTCCGGGACGTAGTCACGCGGCGCCGGCGTAACCGGCACGAGCGATAAACAGCCCGACAACGCCCAGAGAAAGCAACATATCCCGGCCCTCGCCCAGCGCGCCTTCATGGCTCCTCCTCGGGCGGACCGCTGAACAATAGCCGCGACGGCTGCGTGCGAAGCTGATCCGTTAGGCCCTGTAGGTTTGTCGCGGTGCGATCTAACCGCTCCAACGTATATTGCATAGTGAGTACAGCTTGTTGGGTGCTTTGCACCAAGCTGTTGAGCTGTGTCATCGCCCGGACCAGCTCTTGGCCCGTTTTGCCTTTGGTTAAGTCCGTGAAGAATTGTTTCGCCTCTGCGGTGGCGGCGGTCGCATTATCCACCGCCGGTGCGAGGCGGACTCCCGCAGTCATGCGCTCCAGGTTCTTCGCGAGCTGCTGTGCCGACTGGGTTGTTGCCTTGAGGTTTGTGAGGACACTGTCGATTCGCTCATCTTGAAGGAGCGCCGAGGCAGCCTGGAGCGCATGGCGAGCGTCTTCCGAAATGCCTTTGTAGTCCACCTGCATGAGGCGGTCGTACACATCGCTGAGAGCGGCTTGGATGGCTTTGAAGCTGGACCGGGCCGAGGGAATGACCTCAGCCGGGGGCGCAAACGCGAGCCGAGGGCTCTGGTTCAATGCGTCGCCTTGGCGGCGATCGATTTCCACATAGCGCAGGCCGGTGATGCCGCTGAGCTCGAGAGTGGCGCGCACGGTCGGATCTTTTCGGATCGCTTCTGCTACCGTCGGGTCGATCGCCATGCGTACCTCGATGAGTTCATTGTCGGGTGCAATCGCGATGCGCGACACGCGCCCGGCTGTCACGCCACGAAACTTCACCGCAGCACCGACATCGAGGCCTTGCACGGACTCGTTGAAATACGTCACGAAACTCTCCGTTTTTTCAAAGTAGCGACTCGCGCCCAACCAGATGAGCCCGGCAACGGCGACGACCGACGAGACGATCACGAACACGCCTACTTGGAACTTGTGTGTCTCAGTAGCCAAGGGCTGCCCTCCTTGTGGCCAGTTCCGGCCGGCGATGGAAAAAGGCGCGGACACGCGGATCTGCATGATGGTCGCGCAGCTCGCGCGGATCGCCTTCGGCAATGATGCCTTTGGCGCTGCGGTCTAAGAGGATGCACCGCTCGGCAATGGTAAAGATGCTCGACAGTTCGTGGGTCACGGCCACAATGGTCGTACCAAGGCTACGATTGATCTGCAAAATCAACTCGTCGAGCTCCGCCGAGGTCACTGGGTCGAGCCCGGCGGACGGCTCGTCGAAAAACAGGATGGCGGGATCCAGGGCCATGGCGCGGGCCAGACCGGCCCGCTTTTTCATCCCGCCCGAAAGCTCTGCAATGCGGAAATCCTCGAACCCATCCAACCGCACCATGCTCAGCTTGAGCCGCACGAGTACACGTATGAGATCGGGCGGCAGCCGCGTAAATTCCTCCAAGGGTAGGCTGATATTTTCGCCCAGGGTCAAGGAGCCGAATAGCGCTCCAGACTGGAACAGGACCCCGAACTTGCGCTGGATGCGACGCAACTGTTCTTCGTCTGCCTGGCCCACGTCGTCGCCGTCGATCCAGACGTGCCCCGCAGTTGGCCGTTGTAGGCCGATGAGATGGCGCAGCAAAGTCGTCTTGCCGCAGCCCGACCCCCCCACGATCACAAAGCGCTCCCCGCGCCGCACTTGGAAGGAAACGTTCTGCAAAATGGTACGGTCGCCATACGAGGCCGTGAGCCGCTCGACCACGATGACTGCATCCTGCGCCATGCCCTCACCAGTAGTGGAAAATCACCGTGAACACAGCATCGGCCAATATAATGAGAAAGATGGCAGCCACGATGGCCGAAGTCGTGATGCGCCCGACACTTTCGGCACCAGTACTTGCCTGAAACCCTCGCAAACATCCGACCCCGGCGATCAGGACAGCAAAGGCAATGGTTTTGACCAGCCCAGAAAGAACATCCCACGCTGTTACGGCAGAACGCAACTGCCGGAAATAAACTTGCGCGGGTAAGTCCATGCCCCCGACAGCTACGACAAGCCCGCCGAGAATCCCAACAAAATCCGCGAGGACGGTCAAACACGGCAACATCAAGACCAAGGCCAGGACCTTGGGAGTGACCAGAAAACGTGTGCGGTCCAGCCCCATGGTAGTTAGTGCGTCCACCTCTTCCGAAACCTTCATGGTTCCAATCTCTGCCGCAAAGGCAGCGCCCGACCGCCCGGCCGCTATGATTGCGGTCATTAGAGGACCAAGTTCCCGCGTAATGGAAAGCCCGACGAGATTGGCCACGAAGATATCCGCGCCGAACTGGGTCAACTGAACTGCGGCTTGGAATGCGGTGATGAGCCCCATGAGGAAGCTGATCAAAACCACGATCGGCACACCATCCACTCCGGTACGCTCCATGTACAGCCAGGTCTCGCGCCAGCGGATTTTACGCGGATGCCTCACCGCATCCCAAAGCCCAAGAACGAGCTCTCCGGTGAAGCTGACCAGTTCGTACGCGTCGCGAGCGACCTGTAGGGCCCCTTCGCCGACCTTGAGTACGAAGTTCTTCGGCGGCTCGTGCGGCGGCTCCCGAAACAGCGCGTCTGCATCGACGAGACCAAGCAGCCCCTCGATGGCCGGGTTGGTGCCGACGATTTGCAGTTCGCCTCCGCGTTGCTGGAGTTCATGGCGGATTTTCAGTACGACCGCACCGCCAGAACTGTCGAAGTAAGGAACAGCCGAGAGATCTAACGCCACCGTGCCCGCGAACCCGTTCAGGAGGGACCGTAAATCTCTGAGCAACGTCGGCGCCGAAGAAAAATCCATCCGCTGAGCGACTCGCACGTGCAAGACGTTCTCTTTGAGCTCGACCGTCAATCCGGACGCCGACGCTACAGTTTCAGACCGACCCGCCGCTGCCATGGTGTTGGGAGTTGCAGCAAGCGAAAGGATCGAGCTTGCGCAAGGGATCTGCAGGCAACGTCCCTGCGAGGGTAGCCACGACGCGGTCATCATGAAGGGGCGTTCTCGACCGTGGCGGCACTACGCAACGGCTGCGAGCTGGAATCCGCATGTGCATTCCCGAGCAAAAAGCCTTGCAGGGGGCGAGGTGGATCGTGTAGGTTAAACACTGTGCTGCGGTGGCTGCTGACAAGTTGGCTTTTGGTGGCGCTTCTGTTTGGGAGCTTTCCGCAGCCTGCATGTGGTGCCAGCCGGTGTGGCCAGACAGCCACTGCTTTGGCCTCTCGCCATAAGTGTTGCGGGGAGGTGCAGTTAAAGGCGCCTTGCTGTTGTGCTCGCAGCCCATCCGAATCCAACCCGGCCAACACGAATTCTTCGGACCGGGCGCCCATGCGTCATGCTTGGACTGCGGCCGACACGATCGCCGTTCCGCTCGCACTCAACGACTATCGTATTGCCATCCATACGCCAGCAGGCCGTGTGGCACTGAGCCCGATCGCACAGCGCGTGCGACTACTCCTCTGACATACTCCGGCGTGCACTAGGCGCCGCGTGCCGAGTGCACGGGTGCGGCAAGTCGGAGTTGGACAGCGCAATAGCCTTTTTTGCCGGAGGAGTGTGTCATGAAAGCGCGATTTTGCTTGGGCCTCGTGGCCCTGGGCGCGGCCTCAGGATGTATGCTGCTGCCGCGCGGGTTTGTCGATCAGGAACAGCGTAGCCGGGAGGCGGCTGCCGTTTATTTGGAGCCGCTCGCGCAACGCCCCATACCGCCAATCGAGCAGGAGCCAAGTTTAGACGGGTTGGTCGAGTACGCCTGGCGGAACAATGGTGAAATCCGCGCTGCATTGCTCGAGTGGATTGCGGCAGTGGAGCGGGTGCGGGAGCAGGCTGGCTACCCGAATACCAATCTACATCTCGCTCTCGAGGCCATGTGGCGCGGTGGCGACGCGAGTTGGAACGATGTGACGATCGGCCTCGGGAACGACCCAATGACCAATCTCGCCCTACCCATCAAGGTAGCGGCGGCTGCACGTCTTGCCTTGGAAGAAGCTCGGGCGGCAGAAGCGAAGTTTTGGGCGAAGCGGTTGGCCTTGCGGGAACAGGTGGCGAGCCGCTTCGCGGACTGGGTGGCCACCACGCGGCGACTGGCGCTCGCGCGCGAGCGTGCCGAGTGGCTGGCAAGGGGGGAACAAAGTTTGGCGGCTTCTTTGGAAGCGGGACAAACGAGTCAGGACGCCTGGATCCGCGCCCGCGCGGAACTTTTGCTTGCTCGAAACGACGTGGCGGACCTGGTTGCTCAGGAGGCGGTACTGCGTTCCGAGCTCAACGCGCTCCTGGGGCGCTCCCCTGGCGCACCGCTCGGGGCAGCGGCGGCGCCGCCGCCCTTGGTGGCTCCGAATCGGAGCTGGGAGGCACTGTACCAAGAACTGATGGCGGGTAACGCGGAACTAGCCGGGTTGCGGGCCGAGGTGGCCGCACGGCAACGGGCTTTGGAGCTGGCCCGGTTGCAGTTTTTGCCCGACGTCAATCCGATGCTGGCCTTCACCGGCGAGCCCAGTCGAACGATCGGCGCGGCCCTGGTTCTGCCGCTCACGTGGCGGCGACTGCAAGCGCAAGTCGCCAATCTCGACGCGCTGCTGCGTGCGAGCCGAGCCATGCTCGAGCAGGAGCAAACCACGAAGACATCCGAGCTCGCGACGGCTCTCGTGTTGGTCGAGAACCTGGATCGGCAGCGCCGCCTTTGGGAGGAACAACTCCTGCCCGACTTTCGGCTCGTGTGTGCGACTCTTCGTCAGGCCTACGAAGCGAACACGGTGCCGCTGGCCGAATGGGCTCGTGCGGAGGCGGCACGAACGGAAGTCGAGGCACGGTTAGAGGAAATCATCGCCCTACGAGAGCAGCAAGTTGCGCGTGCGGACCGGTTGCTCGGCCGATTCGGGCCGGGCGGCGCCCCTGCGCGTGCGGAGGTGGCCCATGGGAACTAAGCGTTCAGCCAGTGGAGATCCGAGGCAGCGGAACAGGGGAGGAGGGCCGGGCGCCCTCGTGCTGTGGCTGGTCGTCGCGATTCTAGCCTGGGTGACAGTGCGCGGTGCGATTGTGCCTGCCACTGCGGATAGCGGGGCTCCCGCGGATCAGCGCGGACAGGGCGGCGAGGAGAAGACGTTGTGGACCTGCTCCATGCATCCGCAAGTCATTCGAGATGCTCCGGGGTTGTGCCCGATTTGCGGCATGCAGCTCACACCGTTGCACCCTCGAAGCAGTACCCGCCATGGGGAAGAATCGCTCGTGATCGATCCGCGGATCGAGCAGAACATGGGATTACGAGTCGTGGAGGTTACGCGTGCACCCTTGCGAGCGACTGTGCGTGCTTACGCGGAAGTGCGGGAGCGAGAGTCCACCGTGCGCGATCTGACTTTGCGAACGAGCGGGTGGATCGAACGGCTGTATGCCAGTTATGAAGGCGTGCACGTGGCCAAGGGCGCACCGCTGTTTGACGTGTACAGTCCTGACCTCCAGGCGGCAATCGGCGAGTGGGTGAGTCTCCATCGCACCGGCTCACCGGATCCCGCGTTACGTCGCGCTGTCCGCCGCAAGCTCGAACAACTTGGGCTGGGAGACGACCAGATTGACTTGTACGCCCAGGCTGCAGAGCCGCCGCGAACCGTAACGTTTCACGCCACGGCGCCGACGCACGTGGTGGCAAAATTCGTGAACGAAGGCGCAAGAGTCGAAGCCGGGCAGCCGATTCTGAGAGTGAACGACCGCTTCACAATGTGGCTCGACGCGCAAGTCTATGAACAAGACCTGCCGTACATTCAGCTTGGCCAAGAGATCGAAGCTCGCGTGATCGGTGTACCGGGAAAGACGTTCCGCGGCAAAATTATGTTTTTGCACCCGCACGTGGAAACCCCAGCCCGCGTCATCATTGCCCGGGCGGAAATCGCGAATGACGAGGGATTGCTGCGCCAGGGCATGGCGGCGACCGCAGAGATTTCCGGGGTCGCTAGCACCGATGCGATTGTGGTTCCCAAGGAGGCAATCATCGACACCGGGGAGCGGAAGGTCGCCTTTGTGCTCGAATCTCCGGGGCACTTCGAGCTGCGCACTGTGGAGACGGGCCCCACCGGTGCAGATGGCCTCGTTGGCATCACCCGCGGGCTCGAAATTGGGGAAAAGGTGGTCGTTAACGGGCAGTTCCTGCTCGATGCGGAAAGCCGCTTGCGCGAGGCTGCGCGGAAGTTCGCCACCGGTTCGGAGGAAGGAGCGGCGCATGGTGGCCACAGTCATTGACTGGAGCGTGCGCAACCGCTGGCTCGTGGCTCTGTTGGGGGCTGCGCTGTTGCTGCTGGGTATATGGAGCGTACGCACGATCCGACTCGATGCGATCCCCGATCTCTCCGATGTGCAAGTCATCGTCGTCACCGAGTACCCGGGACAAAACCCCACGGTCGTGGACGACCAGGTCACGTACCCACTTGCCAGCGCCATGTTGTCTGTTCCGGGCTCGACCGATGTGCGCGGGCTCAGCATGTTTGGCCTTTCCTTCGTCTACGTGCTGTTCGAAGACGGAACCGACTTGTACTGGGCGCGGACGCGCGTGCTGGAATATTTGAATTACGCGCGAGATCGGCTGCCTCCCGGAGTGGAGCCAAAGCTCGGCCCCGACGCCACGGGCGTTGGTTGGGTGTTGCAATACGTGTTGTTCCCCGGGTGGTACTGCAAGAATCACCCCCGCGGGATCTGGTTCGACGACGAACAACAGCGCTGGTACGCGAACCCTGCGGAAGCACCGAGCGGGCGGACGACAAAGCTGAAAAAGGTGCGCGGGTTCGAGGACCCTGGGACGTGCCCACTCGACGGCAGTCCACTGGTGCCGGCCGAGCAAGATTTGGCTGAGTTGCGAAGTCTCCAAGACTGGTTTTTGCGCTACCCACTCGCCGCCGTGGAAGGGGTGGCTGAGGTGGCGACGATGGGCGGGTTCGTGCGGCAGGTGCAGGCCGTTCTCGATCCCCACGTGTTGCATGCCTACGGGGTGTCGCTGGACGAGGTTGCCCGCGCAGTGGAACGTTCGAACAACGATGTCGGCGGCGCCGTGGTGGAGCGCGCCGAACACGAATACATGGTGCGGAGCCGGGGTTACGTGAGGCTGAACCAGTTGGAGGACCTGGGTCAGGTAGTGGTAGGCAAGGGAAAAGACGGCGCGCCCATATTGTTGCGGCAGGTGGCAACCATAGAGGTTTCCGGTGCCATGCGCCGCGGCGTGAGCGAGTACAACGGTCGCGGGGAGGTAGTGGGTGCCGTGGTGATCGCTCGTTTCGGCGAGAACGCCTACAAGGTCATCCAGGACGCAAAGCGGCGCTTGGCGGAGCTCGAAGAAGGCCTTCCTCCCGGGGTCCTGGTCATCGTCACCTACGACCGTTCTGCCTTGATCGAGCGGGCCGTGGCCACTCTGTGGAGAGCGCTCAAAGAGGAGCTCGTTGTCGTTACGGTCGTGTGTTTTCTCTTCCTGTTGCATTGGCCGAGCACTCTCGTGGTCGTGCTGGTGCTTCCGCTCGGCTTGCTGGCATCCGTGGCGGTGATGCAACTGCTCGGGATCAACGCGAACATTATGAGTCTCGGGGGGTTGGCGTTGGCCATTGGTGTCATGGTGGATTCCGCCATTGTCATGGTCGAGAACGCACAGCGCAAATTGGCGGAACTCGCATCGGCCGAGCGCGCAGGGGTAGACAGGGCGCAGAGGGTGCAAGCGGTCGTGGATGCAGCGCGCGAGGTTGGGCCAAGTCTGTTTTACTCGCTCTTGATCATCACGGTGTCCTTCTTGCCGATCTTTGTGCTGGGGGAGCAATCCGGGCGGCTGTTCAAGCCGCTGGCGTACACGAAGACTTTTGCGATGGCGGCCGGCTCCCTGTTGAGCGTCACATTGGTGCCGGTGCTGATGGTGTGGCTCATTCGCCGCGCCGGTCGCGCAGAACACGAAAACCCCTTCAATCGCTTGCTCGTACGTGTCTACGAGCCCGCATTTTGGGCTGCCTTGCGGTGGCCGTGGGTCACAGTCGGCGTCGTGGTACTTCTGGGATTGTCCGCCGTTTGGGCGTTCCGGCAACTCGGTGAGGAGTTCATGCCGCCTTTGGACGAGGGTGACCTACTGTACATGCCGACGACCGACCCGAGCATCAGCGTAACGAAGAGCCGGGAACTCTTGCAGCAGAGCGACAAGCTTTTGCGGTTGTTTCCGGAAGTGCGTAGTGTCCACGGCAAGATCGGGCGTGCGGAAACGGCAACTGATCCTGCACCGTTGTCCATGATTGAAACTGTGATCCAGTTACACACCGACCCGGAGCGGTGGCGTACGCGCCCACTGCAATACTTCTTCAGCGATTGGCCAGCGTGGTTGAAGTGGCCGCTGACGGCCACGTTTTGGCCCGAGCGGAGGCGCATTACGACCGAGGAACTCAAGCTAGGTTGGACCGACCCCGATGGCACGCGGCACCCTGGGTTGAACGAGGTCGTGCACTTTCCTGGAGTGGCCAATGCGTGGCCCTACCCGATCGAAAACCGCATCAACATGCTGACGACCGGCATCAAGACGCCGGTCGGGGTAAAAATCCTGGGACCTGACCTCAACGTACTCAACGAGCTTGCCGAGCGCACCGCTGTGGTGCTGCAAGAGCGTGTTCGTGGTACGCTCAGTGCGTACCCGGAGCGAGCGGTCGGGGCATACTATCTCGACGTGGATGTGCGCCGAGACGAAATCGCACGTTATGGCCTAACAGTGGGCGACGTGCAGGAGGTGATCCAGACCGCAGTGGGTGGGCGGGAGATTACCACGATTGTGGATGGCCTCGCGCGCTATCCGATTACGGTCCGTTACGCGCGTGAGCTCAGGGAAGACCCCGAAGGCTTGCGGCAGATTTTGGTCCGCACGCCCGAAGGGGAAGCCGTTCCTCTGGGGCAGCTCGTCCAATTTGCTGTGCGCCCAGGGCCGCCCATGATCCGCAGTGAGAACGCGCAGCGGTCCGCATGGGTGTATGTGGACATCGCCGAGCGAGATTTAGGTGGTTACGTGCGCGAAGCCCAACGCGTGGTCGCTGAGGCTGTTCCACTACCACCCGGTTACAGTCGCGTATGGTCCGGCCGCTTCGAGTACTTGGAAAAGGCCAACCAGCGCCTGATGGTGGCCGTACCGGCGACTCTACTGATCGTTACCGTCTTGCTTTACGCGGCCAATGGAAGTTGGTTCCGAGTTGGCGTCGTACTGCTCGCGGTCCCCTTTAGTTTGGTCGGGGCGTTCTGGTTGATGTGGGCTTTGGGGTACAACATGAGTGTGGCCGTATGGGTGGGGATTATCGCCCTGTTAGGGGTGGATGCGGAAACCGGGCAAATCATGCTCTTGTATCTCGAAAACGCTTATCAGGCGCGCAAACAGGATGGCCGAATGCAAACTCGGGCCGATCTTCTCGACGCCATTCATGCCGGTGCGGTGCAGCGGGTCCGGCCCAAATTTATGACGGTGGCAACCGACTTGCTGGCGCTTCTGCCTCTCTTGTGGGCGACCGGAACGGGAGCGGAGGTGACTCGCCGTCTGGTGGCGCCGCTGGTGGGCGGCATTGGAGTGAGTTTTGTCATGGAGCTGTTGGTGTATCCGGTGGTGTTTTATCTGGTACGGCGACGCGATTTGCCGGCGGTTCGGTTGCCGAACGGGCCGGGCGCAAAGGATGCATGATGAAGCCTGCGAAGGACCAAAGTTGGGAACACTGGCGCGGGGTTGACCCGGTTTGCGGAATGAAGGTGGACCCCAGCGAACCCAAGGGTGGTTCAGCCTTGTGGAATGGGGTCACTTTCGGATTTTGCAGTGCCCGTTGCCGCGAGCGTTTCGTTGCCTCTCCGGAAACCTTCCTGTTTGCGACCGATCCGGTGTGCGGGATGCGGGTGACTCGTGGCAACGCTCCTGGAGGGAGCGTGAAGCACGAGGGACAAGAATTTTGGTTCTGTAGCAGGCACTGCCGAGACCGGTTCCTTGCGAAAGCGCCCGTGTCCGAGTCGCCGGCAACGACCGAGGAATACACCTGCCCCATGCACCCCGAGGTCCGGCAGATCGGTCCGGGGAGCTGCCCGGTATGCGGCATGGCGCTCGAACCGGTATCCGGCGCTTGGGAAGAGGGTGGCGGAGAGTTGCGAGATTTACAGAAGCGACTGGCCGTGGGTACGGTGCTCACCATTCCGGTTCTGGCCTTGGCAATGGGTTCCATGCTGTTGCCTTTCCAACTTTCGTGGCCACCGGGTGCGCAACACTGGCTGGAATTGGTCCTCGCCACGCCCGTGGTTTGGTACTCGGGGTGGCCGTTTTTCGAACGTGCGTGGCGTTCTGTACTGGCACGCTCCCCGAACATGTTCACGCTCATTGGCCTCGGGGTGTTCACGGCATGGGCGTACAGCGTTGTGGCCACGTGGTGGCCCGGAATTTTGCCAGCAGGAGTCGGGCATGGTGCCGAGGTGCCCGTGTATTTCGAGGCGGCCGCCGGGATCGTGGTCTTGGTGCTGGTTGGGCAAGTGTTGGAACTGCGCGCCCGCAAACGCACGGGCGCCGCACTGCGAGGCCTTTTGTCTTTAATCCCCGCGGTCGCGGTGCGGGTCGAGGCGGATGGGCGCGAGCACGAGATCCCGGTGAGCGAGGTTCGCCGCGGCGATGTGTTGCGCATCCGGCCCGGTGCCAAAATCCCGCTCGATGGGGTGGTGATCGAGGGTGCAACGGTTGTAGACGAATCCATGTTGACGGGCGAATCGGTTCCCGTACCGAAACAAATTGGGGCACCGCTGATCGGCGGCACCGTAAACGGCAGCGGAAGTATTTTGATGCGGGTGGAGCGGGTGGGTGAGGACACGGTCCTCGCGCAGATTGTTCGGCTCGTGCGAGAGGCACAGCGCACGCGTGCTCCAATTCAACGTCTTGCCGATCAAGTTGCAGGGGTCTTCGTGGTCGGAGTGCTTGCCATTGCGGGGGTGACGTTTGCCGCGTGGCTGTGGTTCGGGCCCGAGCCGCGTGTGGCCTACGCCATGGTGAACGCCGTTGCCGTGCTCATCATCGCGTGCCCTTGTGCGTTGGGCCTGGCCACCCCGATGTCGATCATGGTGGCTACGGGACGCGGTGCCCAGGCGGGCGTGTTGGTGAAAAATGCCGAGGCCCTGGAAGTGTTGGAGCGAGTCGATCTTCTGCTGGCAGACAAGACTGGCACGCTGACGTTGGGGAAACCGGAGGTACAGGAAGTCCACTGCTTCGACCACCTTTCCGCCGACGAGTTGCTTGCTCTTGTGGCCAGCTTGGAACAGGCGAGCGAACATCCCGTAGCCAAGGCCATCGTGGAAGCGGCGCGGCAGCGCGGGGTGTCACTGACGACACCGGCCGAAGTCGAGGTCGAGCCCGGAGGAGGTGTCAGTGGAGTTGTATCCGGAAAGCGGGTGGTGGCGGGTTCTCCGGCGTTTGCCCAGCATAAGGGAAGTGAAATCGCGTCGGCAGGGGAGGTTGTCAGCCGGTTGCAAGAGAACGGGGCCACAGTGGTGCTGGTCATTGTAGACCGTGTGCCCGCGGGAGTGATCGGTTTGCTGGACCCAGTGCGGGAATCGGCGCAGGAAACCGTGCGGGAGCTCAGCGCGGAAGGAATACAGGTCGTGATGTTGACGGGGGATCACCGCCGCGCGGCCGAGCTCGTGGCCCAGCGGCTGGGGATTCGCGAGTTTATCGCGGAGGTGTCCCCTGTGGAAAAAGCCGGGTGGGTAGACGAGTATCGCCGCCGCGGACATATCGTGGCCATGATCGGGGACGGCGTCAACGACGCTCCGGCTCTGGCCCGGGCTCATGTGAGCTTTGCCGTGGCCAGCGGGACCGACATTGCGATGGCCAGCGCGAGCGTCACGCTGTTGCATGGTGACCTGCGAGGGGTGTTGCGGGCGCGGCGGTTGAGCCGAGCCACCATGCGCAACGTTCGGGAAAACCTGTTTCTCGCGTTTTTTTACAATGCCTTGGCAATCCCGATTGCGGCGGGCGCTTTGTACCCGGTGTGGGGCCTTTTGCTGAACCCGATGATCGCGGCGGCGGCGATGAGCTTCAGCTCCGTGTCTGTCATTGGCAACGCCCTGCGGCTTTACCGGGTGCGTCTATGAGCTGCCGAGGCATCCTCGATCTTCACGGAGTTGCCGGAACGATCTGGAACACCTCGCCACCGAGGTCCGCAATGTACAGCTCTCCGCGGGCATCTTCGCCGAAAGACGCAATTTGGTCGATCGATACGCCGCTACTTTCCAGCTCCGCAGTGCGATCCTGGTGATCGGTGGCAACGCCCCCGGCCATGCGGAACGTTCGCACGAACGCGCTGCAAAAGTCTCCGTAAAAGTATGTCCCGCGTAGGTCTGGCATTTTACAACCCCGGTACACGTACCCGCCGGTGACCGAGCAGCCTTGGCTGTGGTCGTACTCGTGGACGGGCTGGGTCAGACCAGCTTGATTGCAAGATGTTCCCGACGGATAGCAATGCCCGTTGCCTTCCACGATGTTCCAGCCGTAGTTCTCGCCGCCGGTCGAAGTGGCCGGCTGAAAGTTGATTTCCTCGAAGCGGTTCTGTCCCACGTCGGCGATATACAGGTCACCCGTGGTCCGGTCGAAGCTGTAGCGCCACGGGTTGCGCAGCCCGAGCGCCCAGATTTCGTCTAGCGGTGGGCCCGCGCCGACGAACGGATTGGTGGGAGGAATTGCGTACGGGGAGCCCGTGTCCACGTCAATGCGCAACATCTTGCCCAGCAACTGGTTCGGATTTTGGGCATTCCCGGCCGGATCGCCCGCACTGCCACCATCCCCTAACCCGATGTATAGGTACCCGTCGGGACCGAAAGCCAAATGACCGCCGTTGTGATTGGCAAACGGCTGGCTCACTTGGAGCACAACCCGCGCCGAGCCTGGGTCCGCCACGTCGGGATTCGAGGAAATGCGATACTCTGCGATGACCGTCGTCCCGCTCGTGTCTGTGTAGTTGATGAAAAACCGCCCATTGTCGGCGAACTGAGGATGAAAAGCCAATCCGAGCAACCCCTGTTCGCTACCACCGGAGACGAGCGAAGAGACGTCGAGAAACGGGGACGGCAACAAGGCGCCCCACTTGAGGATGCGAATGCGGCCAGGCTTTTCGACGATGAACAGCCGGCTCACGTCGCGCGGAGGTGCGGTGACGAACAAGGGACGGTTCAGGCCGCTGGCCACACGTTCGGCGCGGATGGCCGTGCCTGCCACGGGAACAATGCCGGCACATACGTCGTTGCACGCACCGCCTTCGATTTGGCACGTCGCGGAGCAATTGTCGCCGCCACTCGTGTTACCGTCGTCGCACTGTTCGCCCGGTTCCAACACTCCGTTGCCGCAAGACGCTCCGGTGCAGATGTGTAGAAAGCCGCTGGTAATCAGAGACTCGTACGGGAGCCCGGCGGAGAGCAGCGCTTGTCGCGCCGTACACGCCAGACGAGGGAGCGTGTTGGCTGGGCAATAAGTTTGTACTCTCTGCGCGCGAAGATTCGGAATGCGATTGTTGGGCGAACAGTTTCTTCCCGAAGGGAGCTGACGAACCAAGCAGTTGCGAGCTGCGAGGACGACCGCTGAAACGTAACGCGCCGAAGCGCTCGGACAGGTTTCCACCGCCCCTGCAAGCCCGGCATTTAGAAAGAGCGCGAACAGCAAGCACCAAACACTTCGCATGACGGCCTCCAACATTCGTTGCCGAAAACACCGGCATCGTACCATGCTGCCGGGGGCGAACGAAGCCGGAATTTTTGCGCAACGGATTGGCGGTTCGGCGCGACGGGCAGGCGCTGCGACCTCCTTCATAACTGACCAGGTGGAGTCGGAGTGGCGCCCTGGGAGGGCCGGGATCCTTGCCGGCCCTCGGTTACCCCAGCACACCGCCCGGACTTTGGCTCACCTCCTCGCGAAAACCTGTAGGGGCGACCCTTGTGGTCGCCCTTATCCCTACACGCGCCATTGGGTTCCGCCGGCACCCGGCCTGCGGCCGACGTCTGCCTGGGAGGAAGGGATGTCTCCGGTTCGTAGCGTGTTTGGAAGGAACGCCATCTCTCCCTTCACGAACCCCCATGTCTCGGCAGAAACACACCTTGTCCAGGAAGGTTGGCGGCCGGCTGTGAATTCGGGGCGCGAGCGGGCGATGGAGAGGATCGCGAACGGAGGGGTCGGAGCGGCGGGCTCTAGGTGCGGTACGCGGAGTTGAAGCGCACGTATGCCTCGGTGAGGTCGGAGCACATGCGCACTGCCTGACCGTTGCCGCACCGCAGGTCAATGGTGAGTCGGAAGTTCGGCCTTTGTACGATGCGTTGCGCTTGCTCTTCGATGCTGGCGACCAGTTCCCGGCCGCGATCCACCACGAGGAGATCCTCCAGGTAGATTCGAATGCGATTCGGGTCGAAGTGGGCGCCGCTGTAGCCCAAGGCACACACAACGCGGCCCATATACGGATCCCCTCCATAAAAAGCGGCTTTGCACAGTGGGGAGCGGGCAACGGCATCGGCTGCCCGTGCGGCTTCTGCATCGTTGTGCGCACCACGAACGACGATATCCACAACCCGTGTCGCACCTTCGCCGTCGCGCACCACCATGCGCGCCAGGTCGGCGGCCACGTCGTGAGCCGCCTCCGCAAGGGAAGCAAAGTCGCGGGAGCTTGTGGAGATCCGTTCCAAAGAAGTCTGCCCGCTGGCCAGGAATACGACGGTATCGTTCGTGCTGGTGTCGCCGTCCACGACCGCAGCGTTGAACGTGGTAGGGAGAATGGTGCGGAGCACAGCTCGAAGAGTGGCGGAAGACAAAGCCGCATCCGTGAACAGGAAAGCCAAAAGGGTGGCGTGAGGGGCAATGGCGAGACGAGGCGCGATCATGCCGGCCCCTTTTGCCATTCCCGCGATGGTGACCACTTGCCCGCCGATGGACAACGTGCGCTGGGAGAACTTGGGGAAGGAGTCTGTAGTCATGATCGCAGCGAGCGCCGCGGCAAAACCATCTGGCGAAAGTTGCTGGCAGGCAGCGCGAATACCCTCGGTGACCCGCTCCATAGGAAGCGGCACCCCAATCCGACCCGTAGAACACGGAAGAACGGCGCGCGGGGAAATGCGTAGCGCGGCGGCTGCGACCCGGCACATCGTACGCGCATCGCGCACTCCGGCGGCACCCGTAAACGCATTGGCATTGCCGCTATTGACCACAATGGCCTGCAAGCGGCCCGACTTTACGTGCTCGCGCGCGATTTGTACCGGCGCGGCTTGTACCACGTTCGTTGTAAACGCGGCAGCGACACTGACCGGCCGTTCCGCGTAGATCACTGCGACGTCCGGTTTCCCGCTTTCCTTGATCCCACTGGCGACCCCCGCGAACTGAAAACCAGGTACGCGCACCGATGGAGCCGAACTCAAATCCTTCACGACAACGCTCTCGGTCGAGCTCGGGGTGCCGGAGTGCTCGCCCGATGAGGTCGACACACGACGCAGCGAGGAATCGTTACGCCCCATGGCACTTCTTGTACTTCTTTCCGCTGCCGCACGGGCACGGATCGTTTCGGCCCACTTTCGTTGCCATGGAGGCTGCGGCCCCGACCGCGACACGTCGGCCCGATGAGGCGGCAATGGGTTGGGCCATACCGCCTCCGCTCATCACCATGCGGGCGGGCTGTGGGCGGCGCTGGCGCTCCAATTGTTCCACATCTTCCTCGCGGGCGATTTGCACGGTGAACAGTTTCTCGACCACGTCGCGTTCGAACTGGGCCATAAGGTTTTCGAAGAGCTCGAACGCTTCTTTCTTGTACACCTGCAGCGGATTTTGCTGGGCATAGCCGCGCAGTCCGATCCCTTCCTTCAGGTGATCCATGGAAAGCAGGTGGTCTTTCCACAGTGTATCCAAGGTTTGCAGCAGGACGATTTTCTCGAGGTGGCGCAACACCGGGGCGGTGAACTGGCGCTCCTTCGCCTCGTATTGTTCGCGAACGGCTTCCGAAAGCTTGGCCTCGAGTTCGTGGTACGACAAGCGGTCGCGTTCGCCCTCGGCAAAGCTGGGCCGGAAGGCAAACATCTTGAACATCGTATCCTCGATGGCTTGCCAATCCCACTGATGCGCCGGGGTGTCTCGATCGGCGTACTGGGAGACAATCTCGGCCACGACGGCGTCCGCCATCTCCAGAATGTCTCGCTTGAGATTCTCGCGAGCGAGGATGTCGCGGCGGCGACCGTAGATGATCTCCCGCTGCTGATTCATCACGTCGTCGTATTCGATCAAGTGTTTGCGAATATCGAAGTTGTGAGCTTCCACTTTGGCTTGAGCGTTGGCGACGGCGCGCGAGATGAGCCGATGCTCGATCGGTTCGCCTTCCTCCATGCCCAGGCGGGTCATCAAGCCTTGGATTCGTTCCGCTCCGAAAATCCGCAGCAAATCATCCTCGAGGGAGAGGAAGAATCGCGAGGCACCGGGATCTCCTTGACGCCCCGAACGCCCGCGCAATTGGTTATCGATACGCCGGCTTTCGTGGCGCTCCGTCCCGATAATCATCAGACCACCAGCGGCAACGACCTTCTCGCGTTCTTCCGCACAGAGCTTGCGGTAGTGGTCGAGAATCTCTTCGTAGCGCGCCCGCAAGGTGTCGGGGGCTTTTTCCATCTCCTCGCGTACATCCTCGACCACCTTGGTGTATTTGCGGCGCATCTCTTCGTACTCGCGCTGCGCCTGAGCGACCGCCTCCTCGTACGGCCGGCGATGTTGGAGATACGCTGCTTCCGCTTCGCGAAACTCTCGTTCCGTCTCTTCGTAGATGCGGCGCGCCTCTTCGAAATCGCTGCCGTCGCCTCCAGTGCGCGTCAGTGCCTTTTGAATGGCACGCTCGTAGTCCGCGCGAGCGCGCTCGAACTGGGTGAGTGCACCTTGTATGCGGCCGCCGTTGGTGGCACCGTTCTGGCGCGTTTCTTCGAACGCGCTGTTCAGCTCCTCGATGCTTCGTAGGAAACGCTTTTGCCCTTCCTCGTCGAAGAACGGACCGCATACCCGATCAATTTCTTGAAGGGCCTCGGCATAGGCCTGCACCTGTGCCGAGCAGGTTTCGGCAAGCGCCGCCGAAGCTTCCGCGCGCCATTGTGCCAGGGTTTGCACCATCGCGTGCCGCTCTTTCCAAAAACGGGCCTCGAGGTACGCGCGATGGGCTTCCGTGAGCCGATGCAGCGCATCGGCTTGCTTTTCTTCGTAAGGCTTCCAGAGCGGCTCGTACTGCTTGCGCGCGCGCTCGACCGCTTCATCGTACGCATCGCGCAACTTTTGGAGTACATCTTCGTAACGCTGGCCGGTTTGGGGGAGCCCTTGAGCGCGTTGCAGCCACTCGTTTTCCATATCGGCGCGCGCAAGGAATTCGGGATTGCCGCCCAGGAGGATGTCGGTGCCGCGCCCGGCCATATTGGTCGCAATGGTGACGGCTTTGAAGCGACCGGCCTGAGCAATAATGTTGGCCTCGGCCTCGTGGTTCACCGCGTTCAGTACGTTGTGCTTGATGCCGCGTTGCTTGAGTAGCTTGGAGAGGCGCTCGGACTTCTCCACGGATACGGTGCCGACGAGCACCGGCTGGCCGCGTTCGTGGCATTCGGCGACTTGCTCGACGACGGCGTTGAACTTCTCGCGCTCGGTTTTGTACACCACGTCCGGGTAATCCACCCGTATCATGGGTTTATTGGGAGGAATGACGACGACATCCAAGTTGTAGATTTTCTTGAACTCCACGGCCTCGGTGTCGGCCGTGCCGGTCATTCCCGCCAGTTTCTTGTACATGCGGAAGTAGTTTTGGATGGTGATGGTGGCGAGGGTTTGATTTTCTCGCTCGATGGGTACGCCTTCTTTGGCCTCGACGGCTTGGTGCAGTCCGTCCGACCAGCGCCGGCCGGGCATGAGGCGGCCGGTGAACTCGTCGACGATAATCACCTGGCCGTCTTTGACGATGTAATCCACATCGCGGCGAAAGATGGCATGTGCTTTCAGTGCCTGGTTGACGTGGTGGAGGATGTCAATGTGCCGGGGATCGTACAGGTTGGTGATGCCGAGCATGCGCTCCACCTTGGCGATGCCTTGCTCGGTCAACACCGCAGTACGCGCTTTCTCGTCTACCCAGTAGTCGCCCGTTTCTTCCGGGCGCTCGTCGGGGCTTTTCTTTTCCTTCCGTTCGCCGCGCTTCAAGCGGGGAATAATGCGATTGATGCGCTCGTATTTTTCTGTCGACTCCTCGGAAGGCCCGGAAATGATCAGGGGCGTTCGAGCCTCGTCGATGAGGATATTGTCGACTTCGTCCACGATGGCGTAATGGAGCTCGCGCTGGACGTACTCGTCGAGGCTGAACTTCATGTTGTCGCGCAAATAGTCGAAGCCGAACTCGTGGTTGGTGCCGTAGGTGATGTCTGCGAGATAAGCTTGCTTGCGTTCGATCGGGCGCAGGCCAAGGAAACGGTAGTCGCGCACGACGTAGGAAGGGTCGTAAAGGTAACTCGCTTCGTGCACGATCGAGGCCACGGAAACCCCGAGCAGGTGATAGATCGGCCCCATCCACTGAACGTCGCGACGCGCGAGATAGTCATTCACGGTGACCAAGTGGCAACCGCGGCCGGTCAGCGCATTCAGGTATAGAGGAGCAGTGGCGACCAGGGTTTTGCCCTCGCCGGTTTTCATTTCGGCAATCGCCCCGCGGTGCAGCACGATACCGCCGAGTAACTGTACATCGTAGTGCCGCAGGCCGATGGCCCGTTTGGAGGCTTCGCGCACCAGCGCAAAAGCCTCGGGCAAAATTTCCCAAAGGACGGCTTCTTCGGCTTCGCGAAGCCGTTTTTGGGCGGCTTCGATTTGTTGCCGGAGTTGATCTTCTTCTTCCGGGTCTTCGATGGTTACGGCTTCGGCGAGCTCTCGTTGCCGTTGCAGCAGGCGCTCCAGCTCTTGCCGCTCGCTGGCGGTATCGTCTTGCACGCGGCGGCGAAAAGTGTCGGTTTTTTCCCGCAGCTCGACGTTCGAGAGGCTTGCAACCGCGCCCTCGAGCGCATTGATGCGCTCGACGATGGGCCAGAGTTTCTTGAGCTCACGCTCGTTTTTTGTGCCAAAGATCTTTTTGAACAGATTGAGCATGGGTGTGTTGTTGGCTGTAACGTTTATCCTCTATGCACCGTGAGCCCCTGCCGCAAGTTCCAAAGTTCGCGCAGGCGCGGGGCCAGCAGGACTCGGCTCCGGTATGAGGTCTGTGCTTCCACCTGATAAAACGAGTGACGACCAACGAGGTTGCTAGCAGCTTTCACCCGCCACTGCATCACGACCGCTTCAGCGTTCCAGCCGGACTGCGGATTCCACCGGCTGCCCGAGGAATAGGCTTCCCACCTTGATGAACCGTTCAGGTGCGTCGGTCACAAAAAAGCTCATCGTGCCTGCTCCGTTCCTGCGCAACAGTTGGCGCCGTTGCAGCAAGCGGCGCACAGCTTGGGCGGTGGTGCCGGCCGAGTCGACGAGGGAAACGCCAGGACCGAGAATCTCGTGAATGACCGGGGCGAGCAGTGGGTAGTGCGTGCAACCCAGCACCAGGGTGTCGATGCCACTGCGGCGCAGGCTTGCGAGGTAGCGGCGCGCGGCCGATCGCGCCACTTCGTTGTTGACCCAACCTTCCTCCGCCAAGGGGACGAACAGGGGGCAGGCGCGTGTGTAAATTTCCAGGTCCGGATTCAGGCTTTTCAACGCTCGAGTATAGGCGCCGCTGGCGATGGTGGCCTCGGTGCCGATGACACCGATTTTCCCATTACGGGTGCGGCGCACCGCTTCTTGCGCGCCGGGCGCAATCACACCAACGACTGGGACCGGAAGCTCTTGTTCGAGATTGCTCAGCGCGACGGCCGAAACACTGTTGCAGGCGACGACGAGGAGTTTGATGCCCTTGTCCAGCAGAAAAGCAGCGTTTTCGATTGCGTAGCGGCAGATGGTTTCCGGCGACTTGGTACCGTACGGGGTTCTGGCCGTATCCCCGAGGTACACAATGTCCTCGTGGGGCAGCAAACGAATGAGCTGCTGCACTACCGTGAGTCCCCCGATCCCAGAATCGAACACCCCAATGGCGTGCTCGGCGGGCGGCGTTTTTTCGAGGCGACGTCGTCCGCGCGTCATGCTGGCCGGCCCACCAGGCGCATGGCGACCTCTTGGTCGCTGGGAACTTCACCGAAGACGTGCTCCCAAACTCCGGGAGGTTCCATGCAGATGTAACGAGGTAGTTCGGGGTGCCAATCTGCCAGCCAACGGAGCATGGTACGATACATCTGGAGTCGCAGCGCCCGCCACGCACGGTGTTTTCCATCCGCCCCGGGGACGAGCTCCCCGACCAGGAGCGCGGCACCGCGGCGGCGCTCTTTCATGGCGCGCTTGAGCCCCGAAGTGAGCCGCAGGTGGCCGAGACTGACCCACGCCACGCGACGCGGATCGATGCGACTGGCTAAGGCTTCCACGGCCTCCCGGTAGGCTGCTTCCCAGTCGGGAAGGGCGATCAGGGGATCGAAGTGGAAGCCCACACGAAACCCGGCCGATTGCAGCGCGCGTGCAGCCTCGAGGCGTTCCTCCAGGCTGGCGGTGCCCGGCTCTTCTTCGCGGATCACCGAGGGGGCGTTGAGCGACCACGAGACCACCACGTTGTCGCTCGGCTCCTGGCGGAGCAAACCTTCGATTGCGCTACTTTTCGTCTTGAGCTCCAACACGGCATTCGGGCGGGCGGCAAAAAAAGGCACGAGGACTCTCGTGTGCTCCGTCAGGTGGTCTAGCGCCAAGCTGTCAATGAGTTCCCCCGTTCCAATGCGGAACCGGCGCTGGGGATGGCGGCGGAGGACATCGTCCACCTCGGCGAGCGCGTCCTCGACGTTGGCAAAGAGCCGCAGGCCCGGGCTGGTGGCCAGATATTCCTGCAGAAAGCAGTAACTACAGTCGAATGGGCAGTTTGCGCCCAAGTTGACGACCAGGTAATTGCAGCAGACCAAGCCGGCGGTCCCGGCTGGGCAGTGTTGGAGAAACGACCCGCGGTGGCGCTGGATCACGAGCTCCCGCTTGCCGGCGGAAAAATCTCCAGCGCGCAGGGCAAGCGGCGGCTCGAAAGGATGCACTGGGGTGTCCGGGTAATGCCGGCGCACGTTGGCCGCGAGGGTCGTTCCCTCTAAGCCGCGCTCGATCCAAACAGCAGCCGGTGCCCAACGAATCACAGCTCCCCACCTAACAAACGGAAAAGCTCCGTGCAGGCGTCCGAAGTCGCCCACCGCAGGGCGGCCTCCAACGCTGCCCGGAGTTCGGCCGGCGAGCTGCCCCGGCAAATCACGCGGATCGTGTCTCCCTCCAGGTAAGCCGGTAGGCCGACCTCCACGGTTTGGGGGAGTCGCGCGGAACGCACGAGAGCACGCGCGCGGTCTTCCGTTTGACTGAGATGGGGGTAGCGGCGGCAACGCAAGAGATGCTTCACCCGATTCAAGCGGTCATTGCGACTTTGTTTTTCCTGAAGTGCCCCCCGAATGCTGGGTTCGTTCAGCACTTCAGCGATGGTTTCGCGGTCGCGCTGAGCGATGTCCTCCGCCCACTCCCAGAGATCCCGCAATTGGTTTTCTCCCAAGCGTAACTGCGTGGCGAGATCGTAAAGAGCCAAGGCGTCGGCATCGTTCAAGGAAATCCAACGCGCGACGAATGCATCCCGGTAATGGCGACTGCTGGTAAACTCTCGAATTGCTTGCCGCAGGATCTCACCCTTCATGCTGCCGCACCTCGGGAAGAAGAAACCGGCCAGCGTTCCTCGACGTAGTCGCGCGCCGCTGTCGCCACAGCACGATAGCGCTCCGCTTCTTCAAAACGGTGTCGCTTGGCGGCACCGTTCGCCAAAATCGCGCACTTTCGCTCGAGCACGCGCAATACGGCGTGGGCCCGCCTGGCGTCGAGAGGGCAAGTGAAAAGGACGCGCAGGAGGCTGGCGACCCGGAAGCGGTCCATGCCCCAGAAGCGGCGGGAGAGTTGGTCGTCGTGACCGCCACGCTTGATGACCAGCGGCTTGCGGAGCAATCCGACGGGTTCCTCGCAGGCAATACGAAGCCACAAATCGTAGTCCTCACAGGCAGGCAAACTCGGGTCGAAGCCGCCGTGCCGCGCCCACAAGTCGCGATGGATCAATACCGCAGAGGGACTGACGAGGCATCGCTCCAGTGAGGCCAGGAAGATATCACCCTCGGGCTTGCGGTGGTAACGGCACGGATTGACGAAACGCCCCTGTCGGATCCACACTTCCTCGGTCTGGCTGATGGCAAACGCATACCGCTCGGCGAACGCCAGATGAAAGGCCAACTTTTGCGGTTTCCACAGGTCGTCCGAGTCCAGAAAAGCCAGCCACGTCCCGCGGGCGATGCTCGCACCGGCGTTCCGGGCTGCAGCCACCCCACGATTTTCCCGCAGCGCCTCCAAACGAATGTCCTGACCAAACGTGGCGCGGAGACAGTCTACAGTGCCGTCCGTGGAGCCGTCGTCTACCACGATCACTTCCACGTCGGTGGGAGCGGTGAGCCGTTGAGCGAGCACGGATCGAATCGCCTCGCACACAAGTTCTCGGCGGTTAAACGTGGGAATGATCACACTGACTTGCACGGGAGCGTGGGTATAGAGGAATGTCGTGCGCGCGGAAATCGCTTGCAGCGATTTCCCGCGGTGGAAAGCGAGGGACGTCTGGCCGCGCCGAGCGGTAGGCGGCGTTACGACGGGCGAGCTGCTCCCTCCCGCCACCTTGTGGGGCGCGCGATGGGCAAGTCGCCCCAGCGCTGCCCCACACGCGGGCGCTTGTGGATGTCCCGCGTCACGAGCCAAAGCAAGCCACTGGCCACTACGATGACCATGGCCACGAGCACCCATGCAAGGCCGGGCTCCACGGGGAGTGGCATCGCTGGGCTTTGTGCCGCGATCATCAAGTACAAGCCGGTGATGGTGCCGTTCATGGTGCACCTCCTGGATGTACAGTCTAACGCGTCGCATCTTAAATGCAACGCGCTGCGTCATCACGGAGCTGGCGGGATCTTGCCTGGCAAGACTGGATACGGGAAAAGTGCTGCGAAAAAGGGGATGTCGTATGGTGAAACCCAAAAGAACAGTGAGTAACGCCGAGGTGGCGCGTATCTTGCGCGAGATTGCCTTGTTGCTGGAAATGGAAAACGTGCCGTTTAAACCGCGAGCCTACGAGAAAGCGGCCTATGCGGTGGAGAGTTTGAGCGAACCCGTGGTGGAGCTCCTGGAGCGCGGTGGAGAGCGAGCGATCGAAGAAATCCCCGGGGTGGGCAAGAGCATTGCGGAGAAAATTATCACGCTCGTGCGGACGGGCCGGCTCCCGTACTACGAGGAACTGCATGCCAAGGTGCCCGTAGATCTGGCTGGGCTCAGTGCCATCGAGGGGCTGGGTCCGAAGAACATCAAAGTACTGTACGAGCAGCTCGGCGTGCGCACGGTGGAGGACCTCGAAAAAGCGGCGCGGGAAGGAAAGATACGCCAGCTCCCGCACTTTGGTGAAAAGAGCGAACAAAAAATTTTACGGGGCATCGAGTTTCTCAAGCGGAGTCAGGGTCGCTTCCTTCTAGGGAGCGTTTTACCGCTCGTGCGAGAGATCGAGGCACGATTGGCGCGGGTGCGCGGGGTAAGGCGCGTGGCCATCGCCGGTTCGATTCGGCGGTGCAAGGAGACCGTGGGGGACGGAGACTTGCTGGTCGTTGCCGACGATCCGCAGGCTGTCATGGACTTCTTCGTGAGCATGCCGGAAGTGCAATATGTGCACGGCAAGGGGCACACCAAGTCCAGTGTCAAGCTGCACATGGGAATGGATGTGGATTTGCGCGTTGTGCCGATGGAAAGTTGGGGGGCCGCGCTGAATTACTTCACCGGAAGCAAAGCCCACAACGTTGCCCTGAGAAAAATCGCGATGGAGAAGGGGCTCAAGCTCAACGAGTACGGACTCTTCCGCGGCGAGCGGGCGATTGCCGGACGAACGGAGGAGGAAGTATACGATGCCTTGGGGCTACAGTTTATCCCGCCGGAATTGCGCGAGGATACGGGCGAAATCGAGGCGGCGCGGGAGGGAAGGTTACCCAAGCTCATCGGCTACGACGAGGTGCGCGGCGACTTGCAGGTGCAGACCAATTGGACAGATGGAGCGCACTCCATCGAAGAAATGGTCGAGGCTGCACGCCGCTTGGGCCGCGAGTACATCGCAATTACGGATCACACGCGCGCTTTAGCGATGGTGGGCCTCGACAGCGCCAAGCTGCGCGAGCAAATGGCATACATCGATCGCCTGAACAGCAAACTGAAAGGTTTCCGGGTGTTGAAGGGTGCCGAGGTCAACATCGACCGCGACGGCAACCTCGACATCGACGATGAAACGTTGGCCGAGTTGGACGTGGTGGGCATTGCTGTCCATTCTTATTTTCACCTGCCTCGCGCCGAGCAAACCCGCCGCATCGTGCGAGCCATGGAAAACCCGCATGCGGACATTCTCTTCCACCCCACGGGAAGAGCGTTGCTCAAACGGGAACCCTACGAGGTGGACATGGAAGAAATTTTTCAGGCGGCGGTGCGCACCGGTACCGTGTTGGAAATTGACGGGTACCCAGAACGGTTGGATCTTCGCGACGAGCACGTTCGCCGTGCGGTTCAAGCGGGTGCGAAGTTGGTCATCGACACGGATGCGCACAGCATCCACCACTTGGATTACTTGTTTTTTGGTATCGCCACGGCGCGCCGCGGTTGGGCCACGGCCAAAGATGTCTTGAACACTCTGCCCGTGGAGCAGTTTTTGGCTTCCCTCAAAGGCCACGGAGGCGAGTGCCGGCCCGGTCGAAAAACGGTACCCAAGCGCAAACGCCGCGCCTGATGGGCACCGAAGTGGTGGACCGAGCTTCGACCTTCCAGTATGGAGGCAGAGATGATTTTTGAATGTGGTCTGGCCGCGGAAACGCAGGTGGAAACGCCGGAAGGTCCGATGGAGATCCGCAAAGTCGCGGGCAAGCAAATCCCGGTGTTTACCCGCGAGTCTTCCGGCCGGGTGCGCTTCCGGCTGATGCGCGATGTCCGCTTGCGTGCCTCAGCGGTACCGGTGCTCAAAGTTCGGCTGGACAACGGCGGGTGGTTTCGAGCACTCCCTCGGCAAGGGGTGTTTCTTCAGAATCTCGAGTGTGCCACCCTCGACCAAATTCGGCCCGGCACACTGTTGTGTCCCGCGTTTCACTATCCACCCGGGTACCGCTACCGGACTGACGGTGGGGACGAGCAAGTGTCAGCTGCCGGATGGCAGGTGGTGGCGATCGAGCCGGACGGTGAGGCCGACGTATACTCTCTGACTGTGTTTCCGGAACGATGCTTTTTCGTGAGTGCCGGAGTACTGTTGCGCAGCGACTGACGGTGGCGGCACCGGACCGCTTTTAGATTCGGCCGCCATGGAATTGGCGCGCGACCACGTGCGCCAGGCCGGGAAGGTCCGACACGATCCCGTCGACCCCCATGTCGAGGAACGAGCGCATTTGCTCCGGATCGTTGATCGTCCACACGTGCACTTCGATTCCCAAGCGGTGCGCCGCGGCCACGAGTTCCGGCCGCACGAGCTCGATGTCACCGACTCGCGGCGGGATTTGCAGAGCAATGCCCGGGGCCTCGTAGTGGCTCCACTGGCTGTGCTGAAGACAATCCATGAAGTGGAGCACGTCCTTGGCGGAAAAACTCGTGACCAGATCGGGAGCGTGGCGGCGCACGTGATCCATAATGTCGCCATTTTCTGCCGCGACCAGGACTCGGTGAGTGGCATCCAAGCGGCGAATCGTGGCGATCACCTCGTCAATGAATGCTCCGTCGTTTTCCTTGATTTCCACGTTGCAAGTCGCCAGGGGGAAGTGCTGGAGAACGGCCGGAAACGTCGGGATGCGGACGCCGTGACCTCGGAAGGGGAAGTCGCGCCCATCGCGAGAAAAGTGGTACCCAGCGTCGAGCTGCTCGATTTGCCGGAGCGTCAACTCGCGAACCAAACCGCTTCCATCGGTGGTGCGATCCACCGTGTCGTCGTGGATGACGACGACGAAGCCATCGCGCGTCGGGTGCACGTCGAATTCCAGCACGTCCGCACCCAGCGCCAGCGCCAGCGCGAAGGAGGGCAGCGTATTTTCCGGAGCTTGACCGGCTGCTCCTCGATGGCCGAGAATCCGCGGCGGCGGGGTGGAGTAGAATTTCCTTGCCATGGCGAGCCACTAACGAACCGGCTGCGGCGAGGAAAGCACCTGCCTGAAGTGCTCGCTAGAGAGTGGTATCGCGACCGAGTACTCGCTCCGGCGCAGCCGGCGAAACGAGTCGGGCCGCGGCGCGCAAGGCCAGCGCGATGATCGTAAGCGTCGGGTTGTAACCGGAGGACGTGACAAAGACGCTGCCGTCCACCGCAAAGAGGTTGTCCACCGTGTGAAACTTTTGCCAAGGGTCGCAAACCGAGCTCTGGGGATCTTGCCCCATTCGTAACGTGCCGAGCACGTGGCGCGATTGCGGAGGCTCGTCGAGCGGTGCCAAGAAGCCGTAGTCCGCGCCAGAGGCCCGGTGAAGTTCGACCAAGCGAGGCCCGTAAAATTGGCGGGCCGCTCGCTCCAAAGCGCCGATGCGGTAGGTAATCCGCGGCACGGGCTGCCCGAACACGTCTTTCAGTTGCGGATCGAGATCCACGTAGTTGTGGAAGTAAGGAGCGTCTTCCGCTTGCTGGAGGGCGACCGCGATATGCGCCTGGAACACGTTGGCGCGCAAGAGCTTCCAAAGTGTGAGTCCGGGAATGTTTTGCAGGCGAGCGAGAGCGTACGCTTGTAACGCCGCTTGCGCACCCGCTATTGCACCGGAGTTCGTACCGAATTCGACGATGCCACCGAGTGGCATATCGGGGTCAATCTCGTCCCCGCCGGGTCGGACGCCGCGCAGGTCGGAAATTCCCTGGGTAACCGAGCGCCCGCGCTCGCCGTGGAAGCGTTGGCGGTAGAGCCCGACGCTGACGTTTTGCGTATGAAACATGAGAAAGCGGCCGACCAAGCCGCTTTCGTTTCCGAGGTTTGAAAGCAAGCACAGGCGAGCACTTTCGATGGCACTGGCACCGAGAAGAACAACGTCAGCACCGGCACGCTGGAGTTCTCCGTGGTTATCCACGTACTCTACCGCGGTGACGCGGCCCCGGCCATCGTGCACCAAGCGGGTCACGTGCGCGTTGTAACGCAACTGGCACCGGCCAGTGAGCAACGCCTCCCGCAACGTTGTTACCGCCGGGCTGCCTTTCGAATTGTTCGGGCACCCGTACCCGGAACAAAAGCCGCAATCGTTGCAAGGCGGCCGCCCTCGATAGAATCGCGAATTTTGCGCCCCCGGATAAGGAAACGGATGATACCCAAGGGTGCGAGCTCCCTGACTCAACACCTCGGCAACGTACATGGGGAGCCCCGGGGGCATGGGGTAGTCCGACGTCCGTGGCGAAGCGAACGGATCGCTGCCCGCCGCGCCTTGCACGCCCGACAAACGTTCGGCCTCCGCATAGTACGGCTCGAGCTCGTCGTAACTCACGGGCCAGTCGGCAAAGGCGGCCGCTTCGTACCGCACTCCTTTGGCCTCGAGTTCCGACGCCAAACGGAAATCCACCCGGTTAAAGCGCGGGTATTTCATATCGGCGTGAATGGCTGCTCCGCCGACAGTTTTCGGTAGCGTGTTGACGTCGGGGTGAAATGTTGCCGAGTCGTTCTCTGACGCGCGGAACGTGCGGGGTTCGAGCAACGGGTCTTGCCCCACAAAACCGCGAATGGCCAGCTTGAGTTCGTCGTTACTGAACAAGGGGCGCGGGCGATCGGCGGCCGGGTCGTCCAGTCCAAGAAAGTAATTGGGCCCGTGTTCCAGAACGAGAACCCGCCAGCCGCCGACCACGGCGAGCACCCGTGCCGCCGCCGAGCCGCCTGCTCCCGCGCCGATCACGATGGCATCGAAACGATCGAGACTGGTGTTGCCCAGGACACCCTCGACGCGGGACGGCAACTGCGCCTGAAGATGGGCTGCTGAGCGTACGGAGTTCGTCATGGGAAGCGTGGGGAGCCGGCCAAGCGCACGAGTGTTCGCAACAACGTGGCGATCTCCGCCGGAAAAGGAGCGAAACGTTCGTCGGGGTTCGGACCCGACGTGGGCTTCTCCGGGCGCTCGCGATACCCATCCAAGGTTCGATCGAACAAGGCATAACCGAGCGGTTGGCTGTCGCCGTCGTAGCCGATCCACTGCCAGCCGACTGCGTCGCGGTTGCCACCGTACTCCGGAGCAGAAAACAATCCCTCGAGAATGTGCCCGGTGACGAGCTCGATGAAGTCTGGATCCGCGCGTTCGATCGTCGCCTGCCGCTCATCGAGGTCCAATGCCGCAAATGGCTTCCCGAAAGTGTTTTGGCTGAGCTCCTCCAGTTCCTGAAGGCCTGCACGGTATTGATGCCGCAGACCCAGTACGGGACCAAGGACGGCAGCGTTGAAATCGAACTGCGGCACTTCGGCCGATCCAAGGATGCGTGCTCGCCAGCCGAGAAGCTGTAGCCGATTGAGGGGTACGAACACGGCAAAATCATTGGGCGGAAAACGATCGCTCGGTGCGCCTCGCTCGAAGTCCGGGAAAGGGTGCCGCCCGCTAAACGGCCCGCCCGCGAAAATTGCCCCCGCGTCATTTGGCGTCGGCACGTCCGTGAGCAAACGCAAAATGTATCGATCTACGCCGGCCAACAGTGGCCCCGCGTTCTCCTCCCCAGGAAGAATTGCCTCGACCAGAGCTCGAAGCCGCGCCTGCTCCTCTTCGTCCAAAAAAGCTGCCGGCTGGAGAGTGCCGGGAGAAGCTGCCGGTTCCCCGTCGTCTCCACATCCCGGGAGGCTGACCGGAATCAGCGCAAGGCTAGTGCCGGCGATTCCCCAGCGCAGGACTTGCCGGCGCGTGACGCCCTTGGCTCGAGGCCCAACGCCCCTCGCAACTTCAGGAACCAGCCGCATGGGCCGGTGTTATGCCTTTTTTTTCCGCGGAGACAAGTCGAGATCGGGAGGGGGATGATCCGGTAGTTTCCAGACGATGTACGGCTTGTCTTTCAGTTCGTGGTAAGCGTTGGCTGCTTCGACCGCCTTGTGAAACGCGGCCTCGAAACTGGCGAAGTCTTCTTTCCGGATCGCTTCTTGAAGCGGCGTCCAATGTTGGTCCAAGAATTCCTGCAAGGCTGCCTCATGTTTGGGACGCGTAAAAGCCCCCAGCTCCATGAGCCCGCGGATTTCCTTTGCCTGAAAGTTCGCCAGCGGCCAATTGCCGGCCTTGGCGGCGTAATAAAGCTTCCAAGTACGCTGGCCAATTTCCGGCATGATCCGGCCGAGTCCCGGTTGAATGGTAGCCAGATCTTCGATGGACATTTCGCGATGGCCGCTCCAAAACGTGAGCGCTTTGAGCCGTTCGAGCAATTCCTCGTTCTGCATTCCTCCACTCCCCGAAGTGAACACTTGTTTGCCCGGCCGTCTAGCACGTTTCTCGCGGCTCTGTAAAGTTACCGCTGCGGCGCGGCGACAGGGCCCCAGGATTGCAACGTGGCGTGCGATCGTGTCGAGCGGCGCCCACCGCCCGTGCCTGTGCGGGGTTAGCGGCCGGGTGTGCGGATCGGCCTGGGCGGGACAGGCCGTGGCCCTCCGGCGCTCGCCTTTGGGCTCGCTGGCGCCGATGTCGGCGCCTGGAGCCCAGGCGAAGAGGTTGTTATCGTACGGCGTGCGAGGCTTGGCATCAGGCATGAGCACTCACCGCGACCCATCGCTGGACGAGCAATTGACCCGGGTGCGCGCGTACATGCGCGGTTGTGGACTGGAAGTGGTTCCGGCAACACACCGGCCGTTGCGCCGTGAACTGGCGGAGCTGTTGCGGCAGTGGACTCCACAAGTCGTGGGGGAGTGGATTCGGATCGTCGGCGAAGCGTTTCAAATTCCCGAGCCCCAGTGGGCCGAGGTGCGCGAATGGATGCTGGCAGCACTGGAACGTTGGTTCCGGCATATCGAGAACCCGGACGACGTAGAAACGTACGTGTACCTGCGCAACCATGCACGACGGGGGTTTATTTCTCACTTTCCTGCCTCTCGCTTTCTCAGCGGGCAAATCCGCTTGGTGCGCTTGTTCGAGGAACGAATCGAACGCCACTGCGGCAGCGATCGCCCGCGGGCCGAAGCGTTGTTGCGGTTGCTGCGCCAGGAGTTCGACGAGAGAATTCTGCACGTGACGGACTTTTTCGTGGCGGGCCGAGAGGCAGATTTGCGCGAGCAAGAAGCGAGCTACCGGCAGGCCGTGGACAATGCCCCTGCAGCGATTTTCCGCGTGGACTGTGATTTTGGAAGCATTTTAGGCGCGAGCAAAGTTGCCGAGCGGCTCGTGCAAATGAACCGAGAGCAAATGGTGGGCTTGCCTCTCTGGGAACTCACGCCCGCGGAGGAGCGAGAGCGGGCTCGGCGCCTGCTCGAAGAGGCACGCCGCCGGGGGCACGCACGGCGAGACGACCTGCACCTTTTGCGTCGCAACGGCGAGCGCATACCTGTGTTTGTGAATGCCGGACTGATCGAATACGCCGGGCAACGATTTTTTCAGGTCATTTGTGTCGACATTTCGGAGCGCAAGCGACTCGAAAGCCAGTTGATCCAGTCGGAGAAAATGGCAGCCATTGGCCAGCTCGCCGCGGGTATCGCACACGAAATTCGCAACCCTCTCGGCATCATTGCCAATGCCTTGTTCGACCTCAAAGAAATTTTGCCTCCAGGCCAACCCGAGGTCGAGGAAGATTTGCGCATTGCGCTGGAGGAAATGCGGCGCGTGCAGGAGATCATCGACAACTTGCTGGAGTTTTCCCGCACCTCGCGCGCCGACACCGAACTGGTGGATGTGAACGCATTGCTGCGCAAGACACTGCAGCTCATGCAGAAAAGCCTGCAAAGCCACGGTGTCGAGGTGTACACGGAGTTCGGCGATGTAGGGCTGTGCATGGCAAACCAGAATGCATTCCGCCAAGTGTTCCTGAACTTGATCACGAATGCTGTACAAGCGATGCCCAGCGGTGGGGAGCTGCGCATCCGTACGATGCCTCTGGGCCGTGACCGTATTCGCTTGGACTTTGCCGACACCGGTGTCGGCATACCTGCGGAGCATCTCGGAGATATTTTCAATCCGTTCTTCACGACCAAGGAACCCGGGCAGGGTACAGGCCTGGGCTTGTCGGTGGTGCACTCGGTGGTCAAGCGCTTTCACGGCGAGATCCGCGTGCAAAGTCAGGTCGGTCGTGGAACGACATTCACGATCGAGCTCCCCAGAGGCGAAGTGGGGGAAGACTTTGTGGGCTTGCTGGGTGTAGCCGGGCGACTGAGCCGATGAACCGTCGAGCCGAAACTGTGAGCGAGAGTGCGAGAGTGGACGAGGCCGGCGGCGAGAAGCTGCGCGACGGCGTGCGCACGTTACTCGTGGAGGACGAGCCGAACATGGTCCGCACGCTGGCGAAGATCCTCGAGCGGCGGGGCCATCGGGTAGATAGCGCGTCCAATGGGCTCGAGGCGTTGCGCCGCTTAGAGGCCGGTTCGTACGACTTGGTCATTACGGACTTGAATATGCCGGTGATGGACGGGCTGCAGCTTCTGCGGGAGATGAAGGCGCGGTCGCTCGATGCTGCCGTCATCGTGCTCACCGGGCACGGCACGATTCAGTCTGCCGTGGAGGCACTGAAACTCGGTGCCGGCGATTATCTGATCAAGCCCTGCCATCCCGAGGAGCTCCTGCTGGCAGTGTCGCGTCTGCTCGAAGTGCGCAACCTCGAACGGGAGGTGCGCATGCTGCGCCGGGAGGTACGGGACCGTTCCGGGTTCGGAGAGATCATTGGCCGCAGCCCAGCCATGGCGGAAATTTACCGAATCATCGACGCGGTGAGCCGCAACAAAAGCAACGTCTTGATTTCTGGCGAGCCGGGCACGGGAAAGGAGCTGGTGGCGCGTACGATTCACCGGCGAGGCCCGTGGCGCGACCGGCCGTTCGTTGCCGTCAACTGCGGGGCGCTGTCGGAAACATTGCTCGAAAGCCAACTCTTCGGCCACCGGCGTGGTGCGTTCACGGGCGCGATCGATGACCACGAAGGGGTCTTTCAAGCGGCGGATGGCGGAACCCTGTTTTTGGACGAGGTAACCGAGATCCCCTTGCCGCTCCAGGTCAAATTTCTGCGGGCCATCCAAGAGCGGGAGGTGACCCCCCTGGGCTCGACGCGCCCTGTAAAGGTAGACGTTCGTTTGATTGCGGCCACCAATCGTGACATCGAAGAAGCAGTGCGCGCAGGCACGTTTCGGAGCGATCTCTATTACCGCTTGAACGTCGTTTCGATTCATCTTCCATCGCTCCGCGAGCGCTTGGAGGATGTACCTCTGCTGGTCGAGCACTTCATTCAACGGTTCAGCCGTGATTACGGAGTGGAACCGAAAAGGGTGACGCCGGAGGCGATGCAGCGCTTGCTCGCCTACCATTGGCCAGGCAACATTCGCGAGCTGCAAAACACCATCGAGCGTGCCTTTGCCCTGTCGCGGGCTCCGGAAATCGGGGTGGAGGACTTACCTGAGAGGGTGCGGGCGAGCGGACCCGCGGGTGCAGATGCCGGGATCGTCCACCGCGAGGACCATGCGATTGTGCCCCTGGAAGAACTGGAGCGGCGGGCAATTGCGGCGGCCTTAGCCCACACCGGCGGGAACAAATCCGAGGCGGCGCGTCTGCTCGGCATCGAACGGCAGCGGTTGTACCGCAAGCTCGACAAGTACGGCTTGCGTTGACGGGGTCGAACCGTTTGCATCCGAGCCGGGCGGCGGGCGGGAGAATAGGCGGCCGCTCAATAGCCCAACCGTCGGATCTCTGCTTCCGTCATCCCAAAATGATGGGCGACTTCGTGAACAATGGTTTTGGCAATTTCGCGGCGCAGAGCGCTTTCTGTGTGGTAGTGTCGGACCAAAGGCCGGTAGAAAATCGTAATCCGATCCGGTAACTGGTTGGCGAAGGTTGCCCCGCGTTGGGAGAGCGGTACTCCCTGGTAGAGCCCGAACAGTGTGTCGCGACGGGGATCCATCCCGAGCGAGCGCAACAGCTCGGGTGTGGGCTCGTCTTCGACAAACAAGACCACGTTGTCGAGCTTGGCAGCGAAGGGCTCGGGGATGTCGTCCCAAACCTCTTGTACCAATGCGAGAAAGCGTTCCCGATCCATGGCTGACTGACCGATCCTCGGCGGAATGTACCGTTCGGCTGTGTTCAGGCGTAGCACGGCCCCTGGAGGTCGGCGACGGGTACGGCGCGCCAAGATATCGGGGGACGTTGACGAGAGTGCATCCTAGGATGGAGTCCGCGTTGTCTGCTCTCGTGATCAATGAGCTCCCTTGAACCATGGGCTGCGCGCTGCGAACACGCCGCCCTATGAGGCGACCGGCTTCGCGGCGAGTTCGGAGGATAGCCATCGCAGGTTGGGCCATGCTTTGCGTGGGATTCTGGAGTGGTTGTGGAGAGTCCGGGTCGAACCCGCCCAACTTACCGGAAATTCAATTCGAGATTGTTCCCCAGTTCGGTGGTCCGATTCGCTTCGAGGTGGTGCAAGTGCATGCGGCAGCCAAGGTGTTCCGGTCTCTTGCCGGGCAAGAAATCGTGGCGACGGCGCCGTTTCAAATATTTGTGGAAAATGGTGCGAGTCCGTTCGGGCTGACCTTGCGGCTGCTGGACCCTGCGCCTGCGCTCGTGCGCTACCGGCTCACCGGTGCGGTCGGACCCGCTGCAGTGTTGGTCGATCAGGTCGGTGCTTTGGTAACGGTGGGTGCTCCCGCTCCCGCCGTGGAAACCACACTCCGACCCGAAGCCCGCGTGGATGTTTGTGCGCCCCCGCCGGACCGGAGTGATTGCTCGCCGTTTGACGGGCAGAGCACCTTTGGCGTTGCATTTTCCGGCACCATCGGTGACACCGAAATCACGCGGGCTCTCGGGCGTGCGTCGAGCGATGAAACCAGCTCCACAACCCCGGCGGTGATCTTCTTTCCGGATCCCCAAGATACGATAGCAGCAGTGATCCGTGCCATTGACGCCCGGCGCTTGAAACTTCAGCTCTGGCTGGATGGGCGGTTGGCGGAAAGTGCCTTGGGCACGGGTACTGTGGTGATCCGGGAAGATCTCTGAAGCTGGTCTGGCAGCAAGTTGCGTGTTTTGCGTGCCTTTCTGGAAGTACGCCTGTGGCGCTTGCGGTTTCGGTCAAGATGCACGCTTTGCCGCCTCGACCACTTTGCGTCCGGCATCGGCCATGTCGCTGGCTGGAATGATGTCGAGGCCCGACTCCGCGAGAATCTTCTTCCCGAGCTCGACGTTCGTACCCTCCAAGCGCACGACTAGGGGAACCCGCAGTTGTACCTCGCGCGCTGCCGCGACGACGCCTTCGGCAATGACGTCGCATTTCATGATGCCGCCGAAGATATTTACGAGCACGGCTTTCACGTTGGGATCCGACAATAAAATCTTGAAGGCCGCCGTCACCTTCTCCTTGGTGGCTCCGCCACCCACGTCGAGAAAGTTTGCCGGACAGCCACCGTACAGCTTGATGATATCCATGGTTGCCATGGCCAGGCCCGCACCATTCACCATGCAACCGATGTTGCCATCGAGGGAGATGTAATTGAGGTCGTACTTCGAGGCTTCGACTTCGCGCGGGTCCTCTTCGAAAACGTCCCGGAATTCGCGGATCTCGGGATGGCGGAACAAGCTGTTGTCGTCGAAACTCATTTTGGCGTCGAGAACGACGAGGCGGCCGTCTTCCGCGAGCACGAGCGGGTTCACTTCGATGAGCGAAGCATCGGTGTGCATGTAGGCTCGATACAAAGCCGCCACCAATGCAACGAAGTCGTTTACCTTTGCTTTGGGGAGTCCGAGGCCAAAGCCGACCTTCCGTGCTTGGAACGGTTGCACGCCGACCGCTGGATCGATGCCCTCGCGCAAGATCTTCTCGGGCGCCCGGGCCGCAACCTCTTCGATTTCCACCCCGCCTTCCGAGCTCGCCATCAGGGTCACCCAGCCGCGGCCGCGATCCAGCGTGAGTCCCAGATAAAACTCGCGCGCAATGCCACAGGCGGGCTCGATGAGGATTTTGCGCACGATCCGCCCAGCAGGTCCTGTTTGATGCGTCACCAATGGTTGGCCCAGCACTCGCAACGCGAACTGTTCGAGTTCCTCAGGGGTGCGGCAAACTTGTACTCCGCCGGCTTTTCCGCGACCACCGGCGTGAATTTGCGCTTTGGCGACAACGGGAAAGCCGATTTCTGTCGCGCCGGCGATAGCTTCCTGAGGGTTGGTGGCCACGCGCCCTTCGGGCACCGGAACGCCGAACTGACGCAGCACTTGCTTGGCTTGGTACTCGTGGATGTTCACAGCAACGCCTCTCGTTCTCCGTCAAGCGGCCGGAAGGAATTTCTCCATCGCTTGCACCAGCTCCCGAACGTGCGCTGCCGATGCGTCGAACGCCTTTTTCTCCGCCGGGGAGAGATCGAGTTCGATGACCCGCTCGACACCGCCGGCACCAATTACTACCGGCACGCCCACAAAGAGCCCGCGCACGCCGTATTCTCCTTCCAGCAGTGCTGCGCAGGGGAGGATTTCCTTTCGGTCGAAAAGGTATGCTTCCGCCATGCGGATGGCAGCATGGGCCGGCGAGTAGTAGGCGGAGATCTTCATCAAATTGACAATCTCTCCGCCGGCCTGACGAACCCGAGCTTCGATGGCGTCGAGCCGCTCGGGAGCGATCAACCGTTCTACCGGGATGCCGCCTACGTGGCAGTAACTGCGGACGGGAACCATGTCGTCACCGTGTCCGCCCAGAACGATCGCCTGCACGCTATCCACGGAGACCCCGAGCTCCATCGCCACAAACGCACGGTACCGCGCCGAGTCCAGCACGCCCGCTTGCCCGACCACGCGTTGCTTCGGAAAGCCGGTGATGCGGTGCATGCACGTGACCATGGCGTCCAGCGGATTGGTGATCACGATGACAAAAGCATTCGGGGCGCGATCGCGGATATTGCTGGCAACCTCGACCATGATCTTCGTGTTGACCTGCAGCAAGTCGTCGCGGCTCATGCCGGGTTTTCGCGGCAGGCCGGCGGTGACGATGCACACATCGGCGTTTTCGATGTCGTCGTATTTGTTCGTGCCGACGATTTGACAATCGAACCCTTCGATTGGCCCCGCTTCCAGCAAATCGAGAGCTTTCCCCTGCGGTAGGCCTTCGACGACGTCGAAAAGCACAATGTCCCCGAGTCGTTTGAGCGCACACAGGTGGGCCAACGTGCCCCCGATCATTCCCGACCCAATCAACGCGATTTTTTTGCGTGCCATGATCTTCTCGAACCCTCCTTGTTTGCAGCGGGGCTTTGCTCCGCGGACGGCTTTTGAACCGGCCGCCGCGGTAGAGCCCGCGGCTTATAGCGAGAAGAAATCTCGGCGGGCAAGGGTAGCGAAGGCCAGGTCACCCTGGCGCAGGCACGAAACAGCGCCCTAGCCTGGGAGTTCTCGAACCGTCAGAACCACGGTGCCATAAAGATCGGCAATGTTATCCGGGCGCAGTGCCCAGGGACCGACCAGGTCCAAGCGCAGCTCCGGATCGGGAAATTCTGCCTCTTCGACCGAAACCTCGAAGCTTTCGGTTCGGGTCGTGCGTGTTTGCGGTCGAGCCGGAAGGAGATCTCCGTCCAAACCGAGGGGGCGGACCAAGGGCAGCTCTGTCGCGCCAGGCGCACCGGTTTCGAGCACCAGCCGCGGGTAGGGCTCGCCGTCGAGAAATAGCGCAATCACGTAGTGGGGAGATTCCTCCCAAGCGGTCGTGTGGAAGGTGAAGCTTTGGCGTCCGCGCGCCAAGGTGATGTGAATGTGACCGGTTCTGGGCTGATTCCAAAGGAGCGTGCCCGCCCGAGGGGGATGTCCCGGTCGCACCCCAATTACCGGAATGGGCGCACCGAGGGCGGTGCGCGCCGCAACGACGGGGTTGGCTTCGCCGTTCGCGCTCACAGCCACCACCGTGATTCCAGACAGTGCCGGAGGCTGCGAGGAGCCACAGGCGCTGTACAGGGCACTTCCCAAGGAAGCGATGCATCCTACGAGACCAACGCCCAAGCTTCGCACGATGGCGCGTGGTTACCGACGAGAGAGGTGTTGCGCAACCCGAGTTGCGGCCGCCTCTGCCAGCCTCGACGTGCCGGGTTCCCCTTGTACGTCCGGTTTTACCGGGACTCGGTTGCTCGCCGAGGAGCCGCCCGCTACGCGGCTCGGCGCCATGAAGCTAACCGTAATTGTGCCCGTGTATAACGAGCGCGGCACTATAGCTGAGCTTCTGCGGCGCGTGTGTGTGGCTCCGTTCGACAAGGAGATCCTGGTTTTTGACGACGCCTCCACCGACGGGACGGTGGACGAGCTGCGTCATTTTGGTCTCGAGCCTGGGGGCAAGCCGCTATTGGTCGAGGGGCCCGAAGGGCAGCGCAACGAAATCTCGCTGTTCGTTCGCGCCTGCAACAAAGGAAAAGGAGCGGCCGTGCGTGACGGCATTGCTCGAGCACGGGGTGAGGTGATCGTGATTCAAGACGCGGACTTGGAGTACGATCCCCAGGAGTACCCGACGCTTCTCGGCCCAATCCTCGACGGCCGCGCCGACGTAGTGTACGGGTCGCGCTTTACGGGCACGCCGCGGCGCGTGCTCCTGTTTTGGCACGCGGTAGGGAACCACTTCCTCACGTTCCTCTCCAACATGTTCACGAACTTGAACCTCACCGACATGGAGACTTGCTACAAGGCGTTTCGGACCGAGATCGTGCGCGGCTTGCGGTTGCGCTCGAACCGGTTCGGTATCGAGCCAGAGATCACCGCAAAAGTGGCCCGGGCGGGAGCGCGCATTTTCGAGGTGTCGATCTCGTACTCGGGCCGGAGTTACTTGGAAGGAAAAAAAATTGGCTGGAAAGATGGTGTGGCTGCGCTGTGGACGATCCTCAAGTACGGCTTGGTGGCCGACGTGCGGCGGCCACGAAAGGATCTGGCCGTTCTGGAACGACTGCTTGCCCTGCGCCGCTATCAAGCCTGGCTGTACCGCCAGTTCAGTGCCCACGTTGGTCATGTGGTGTTGGAGGTTGGAGCCGGTCTCGGTAGCCTGACGCGCCACCTTCGGCACGCACGTGCCATTGTCGTGACCGATGCCGATCCGGAGTGCGTGCGTGCCCTTCAACGGACCTTCGCCAACGACCCACGGGTGGTGGTCGAGCGCTACGACGCGACTAAAGAGTTGCCGGCGCGTTGGCTGGGGCACTTCGACACGGTACTCTGTTGCAACGTGCTCGAACATGTGGATGACGACCGTGCCGCCCTCGTGCAACTCGCTCGGGCACTTCGTCCCGGTGGAACCTTGGTGTTGGTGGTGCCCGGTATGCCGGTATTGTACGGGGAGCTCGATCGCGCCCTGGGACACCGGCGCCGCTACACAGAAGAGGAAATCGTCGAGAAAGTGCAGGTAGCGGGCCTGCACGTAGAGAAAGTCGCGTGGTTGAACCGCGTCGGGGCCATTGGATGGTGGATCAATAGTCGTTTCCTGCGGCGGAAGGAATTTCCCCACTTGCAGGCGCGCATCAACGAATGGATAGTTCCCTGGCTCGAAGCACAGGGAAAATCGCAGGCTCGTTGGGGGCTTTCGATCTTGCTGGTGGCTCGCCGTATGGGCGGGGAGTAATTAGCCGGTCCACAAGAAGATGTAGGCCGCGAGCGCCAAGGTCACGATCAAACCCAAGGCAATCAAACGGTCGACCCATTTCTGGTATTGTTCTGAAGTAGGAGCGACTCGAAACATTTGCTCTGTCCACCTCGCTACTCTTCCCCCATCGGTTTCACGACGTGGCTCGGCTTTACCTGTGTCCTTCGGTTCGGCTTCCTTGCGGATCTGGGTGCGAGCATCCATGACATTCATCGCTGGCGGAGCGCAATGCCAAGGCCTTTTGCACGAAATTAGCAGCATAGCCAAGTGGCATGTGCGCGGGGAAGCACTTTGGGCCGCTGGTTCGCTCGCCTCCGGAAGCGACATGTAGGGAGGAGAGCAGGTGCGGTCGGGAGCTGGCGCCCGCTCGAACGCTTACTGGAAGTCTGCCGCGCGCAACGATGCCGTCGCCCGGCCGAGTGGCTCCGAAGGCCCAGACTTTCGTCCGCGTTCCCGTTCATGCCTCATTGGATCGCGGCCTCTGGGAGTGTCCCCCGCTGCACCCGGGCGAAATCCTCCGGTCGTGCGGGCTCAGCCAGGGGTGTCGAGAAGTGTAACCCGGGCGGGCACGAGTACGTCCGAAGAGATGTTTTCGAGGAAGCGCGAGAGTTTCCCCAAAACCCGCCCGCGCTGGCGATCGAACACCTGCACCGGGTAGGTAATGTACAAGCGTTCTTTCGCTCGTGTGACGGCGACATAGAGGAGTCGCCGCTCTTCCTCGATTTCGTCTGCCGAAACGCAAAACGCAGACGGAAAGCGCCCCTCGGTCGCCCAAATGATGAACACCGCTCGCCATTCGAGGCCTTTTGCGGAGTGGATCGTGGACAATGTGAGCAGCTCGTCTTCGCGATCGAGAGCGAGTACGCCCTCCACGCTGTCCGTCGGCGGTTCCAGGGCCAAACGGGCAAGAAACGCGCCGAGAGAGCGGTGTTCGGCTGCCAGGCTGACGATATGCTCGAGGTCCCGTCGCCGGCGCGGATGGTCTTCTGGGTAGCGTCGTTTCAAGATGGGCTCGTAGTACCGGAGCACTTCGTCCACTTGCGACTCGGGCATGTTGAGGCGGAACAATCGCTCGAGCAAGGTCGCCAATCCCCCCACGCGGGCGCGCAGTTCCGGCCGGGGCAGCGACTGCAGTGCTCCGACCGGTTCGGGGTGCCGCTGGATCCAGTCTTCGATCACGAGCGCAGTGCGTGGGCCGATCCCGTCGAGGAGTTGCAACACGCGTTGCCAGGACAGAGTGTCGAACGGGTTGACGACCAAACGCAAATGCGCGAGGAGATCTTTAACGTGAGCGGCTTCCGCCAGGCGATACCCACCGCGCTTAATGAATGGAATGTGATGCTGGGCCAGCTCCATTTCTAGATCGAACGAGTGGAAGCCGGAACGCATCAACACGGCGATATCCTGAAGCCGGTACCCTTCTTCGCGCAACGCAAGGATTTCGCGGCAAACGAATTGTGACTGTTCGCGCTCCGTGGGTAGCGGCACCAAGTAAGGCGGTTCGCCGTCTTGCTTGTGGCTGAACAACTGCTTCCCGTAGCCTTGCGGAGCCGTAGCGAGTAGCGCATTGGCGAGGTTCAGGATGGGTTGAGTGCTGCGATAATTTTCCTCGATTGTAATGACGCGCGCATCCGGAAAGCGCTCGGGGAACTCCAGGATGTTGCGGTAGTTGGCACCGCGAAAGGAATAAATGCTTTGGGCGTCGTCACCCACAGCCATGACGTTGCGATGTTCCTGGCCGAGCCACCACACAATATCGGCTTGCAGCTTGTTGGTGTCCTGGTACTCGTCAATCATGATGTAACGGTACTGCGCCGCCAGCAGGTGGCGGACTTCGGGCTGCGTTTCCAGAAGATGGCGCAAGAGGACTAGTAAGTCGTCGTAATCCACAAGATGCCGCTCGCGCTTGTAGCGCGTATACGCTGCCGCGACTTCCTCGATGGCGGCTCGATGCTCGCGGAAGTGCTCGTAAAACTGGTCGAGAATTGCGGCAATCGGCTCGCCTCGATTCACACTCATGCTGATGACTTCGGCCAGCGCCTGTTTGCGGGGGAAACGGACCTCGCTGCGGTCGAGACCCAGTTCCGTGCGCACACGTTGGATGGCTTCCTCCACATCCCCTGGGTCGAGCACCGTAAAATGGGGGGCCAAGCCAATGGTGCTGCCATAGCGACGGAGCACGGCGTGGCCGAAGGAGTGAAAGGTGCCCCCTTGCACGTCTTTGCATCGCCCGTCCAGCAACAGGGCGGCTCGCTGTAACATCTCGTCGGCCGCTTTCCGGGTAAAGGTGAGCAGCAGGATTTGGTGTGGGGGAACGCCTTGCTCCACGAGTCGTGCGACGCGATACACTAACGTTCGTGTTTTCCCCGTGCCCGCCCCTGCGACGACGAGAAGTGGTCCGTCGAGGGTGCACACGGCCTGGAACTGCGCAGGGTTGAGCGCCTCGGCATAGGGAATGCGGAATTCTCCGCTACTGGGAAGAGCGGGCCGCCGCAAAACAAATTCTTTCACCTGTGCCATGCTGCACGTAAACCTGACCGACGCTATACGTACGACTGGCGTTTCCCGAGCGAGCCAACAACGCCATGAGCAGTAACGACCGTCCCCACTATAGCAACGTTGCCACGACCAACAACGACACGTGCAGGTACGAAGAGTACGATTTGCGCGGAGTATGCTGCCCGATGAACTGGGTCCGCGCCAAGGTTCGCCTGGAAGAAATGCCGCGCGGAGCGGTGTTGTGTCTGTGGTTGGATGACCCGAAAGGAGCGGCGGATTTGCCTCGCGCGGCGGAAGCGGAGGGGTATGCGGTTCTGGCCGTCGAGCATCACCCTGAGGCAAACCAGTGGCGGGTGTGGATCGAGAAGTGACGACACGGGCTACTAGGACGCTCGAGAATTGAATGCCGCTTGCCCGAATGCATTGTGGCATAGGGGTTGCTCAACGGCGGCTTTGTGGTTCACCGAGAAGCCGAAGCCATTGCGCGCAAGCAGCGTTTCTTGTTGATCCGGTACGGATTGATCCTGGCTACCGGGGCGCTCGCGTTTGTCGAGCTGGGGCGCGACGTGTCGCCGCTTCCCCTCGCGGTTTTGCTGCTGGTTGCCATTGCGTCCAACGTCGTGTTGGGTACGGCGCCTCCGTTCGCTTTCTTCGATGCGCGCACGCAGGCTCCGGTTCTCGTGGGCGACACAGTGATGATTTCGTTCGCACTGTTGTTCACGCGTGCAAGCCAGGAGTCGTTCTTGTTCTTCTTTTTCGTGTTGATCATGGCGGCAAAGGTGGAAAATTTCATCTTTCTGGGGGTGGGGGCGGCATTGATTGGAGTGGCGAGTTTTCTCATGGCCGATGTGGGTCCGAGTTTGGTGTCGCCGAGCCTGATGCGCGTCCCCTTTTTGTTTGCGACGGCGATGTTTTTTGGTTACGTCGTTTTGCCCGAGCGTACCGGCGAGATGATGCCCTTGATCCGGCAAGCGAGTGCGGCGGCGCAAGCCCGCAACGTGGTGTGAGTCGCGTGTGCCCGAACCAATGGGTTGGGAGTCGTCTGGGCCAGCGCAGTGCGAGCAGTTGAGTCGCAGCCAAAACCAGTGTAAAAAGGGCGCCCAACGCGCGAGTTCGAGGAAGGAGACATTTTGGCATTTCGCGGACGAGGCCCACGGTTCATTCCCCCGCCACCCGACCAGCATCGCATTAATCGGTACATTCGCGCCTCTCGAGTTCGCCTGATTGGTCCGGACGGTACCCAGCTAGGCATCGTTCCCATAGAGGAAGCCTTGCGTCGTGCCGAGGAGGCACAGCTCGACTTGGTGGAGGTGGCGCCCAATGCGGATCCGCCCGTTTGCCGGATCATGGATTATGGGAAGTTCAAGTACCAGCAACACAAGAAGGAGGCAGAGGCTCGGCGCAAGCAAGCGACGACAACGGTAAAGGAGCTCCGGCTCGGATATCGCACCGATGTGGGCGACCTCGAGCGACAAATTCAAAAAGGTAGAGAGTTTTTAGCGGAGGGGGATCGCGTCAAGTACGTCTTGCGTTTTCGTGGACGGGAAATGGCGTATCAAGACCTGGGCCGCGAAAAGCTACTCAAAGTCTGCGAGGCGCTTGCCGACGTGGCCCAGCCCGAGGGAACGCCGAAGATGGAAGGCCGAATGCTCAGTGTCGTGCTGGCGCCATTGAGCAAGAAGAAAGGGAAGAGCGCTGCTCCCTCGTCTGCGGCAGCGCCAGGTAACCCGGAGCAATCTCCACCTGCAGAGGGCGCGACGCGCCAGTGAACTTTGCTTGAGGGGGTGCCCGTACCGGCGCCTCGGGCCCATAGTTGGGTCATGTACTCGTGTGCGCGGGCTCGGGATCGGGATCGGGTGGAGCGCCAGGAATGGCGGCGTCGCCGTCCGAGGCCCGCTCGCTCATTCGAAGTCAAACCTCGGTGGCGTGCTGCGGCAGGATCACCACCCGGGGGCCGCGCACGGCGAGACGCCCCTCCGCCCACAGACGAATAGCGGCGGGGTACAGGCGGCGCTCGACGGCTTGAATGCGCATGGCCAAGCTTTCGGGCGTGTCGTGGTCCAGCACGGGAACGCACTCTTGGAAAATGATCGGGCCGTGGTCGTATTCGTCGTCTGCAAAATGCACCGTGCAGCCGCTCACCTTTACGCCTGCGGCAAGTACGGCGCGATGCACGTGTAAGCCGTAAAATCCTTTACCGGAAAATGCTGGGATCAAAGCGGGGTGGACGTTGAGCACGCGGAACTGATAGCGGCCGCGCAACTGGAAAGGCGACAGGAAGCCTGCGAGAACGACGAGGTCGACACCGACGCGGTCGAGCACGGCGTGAAGCGCGTCGTTGAATGCGTCGACGGTCGGGAAAGATTTGCGCGCCACGGTTTCGTGGCGAAGCCCCGCCTGTCGGGCCCGCGTCAGGCCAAACGCATCGGGGCGCGAGGAGACGACAACGGCAATTTCCGCGGCCAGCTCCCCGGATTGGATGCGATCGATCAGGTTTTGCAGCGTAGAGCCGCTTCCCGATAACAATACGGCTAGGCGCGGTGGGCGCCCCGGAGTTCCTGGAATTCGCTGCAGCGGCGGCTGGTTCATCGGGCACTTTCGCGGATTTCCAGCACGATCGCTTGCAGAATCAGCTCGAACCCGACCAAGAAAGGAAGCACACTCAGCATGACCGTGCCGGTGGCAGCGGGTTTACCACTCCACAGCGAAACTGCCCAGTGCCAGGAGCCGTAAAAAAGGCCAAACACAAGCAAAGGCAAGCCCAGCAGCCAGAATACGGCGATTGGCGAGAAGTCTCGCAGCACGTACTTGCGCCAAATCCGCCGCCACAACCCGTGCACGAGGCGCGGAGGGAAGGTGAGAACGACCTTCCAAATGCGTAGGTCCGACTCTTCGCTGCCGTATCGTGCAGGGATGGGCACATCCTTGACCCGGACGCCAATGATGTTGAGGTGGATCAGCATGTCGTTTTCGAAGAAGAAGTCTTTGGCGATCTCTTCGAGCGGCAGTTTTTCCAGGTTCTCCGCACGAATAGCGACAAAGCCGTTTTGGGGGTCGAAGATGTGCCAATAACCGGATGCCAGTTTTGTGAGGAAGGTGAGAAATATGTTCCCGAGGAGGCGGGCGGTCGGCATCTCGCGAAGCGCGTCCGTGTGCAAAAACCGGTTGGCTTTCGAGTAACCGAACCCCCCGTCGACGATGGGCTCCAAGAGGTTAGCAATCTGCGTGGGGTCCATCTGACCATCACCGTCGACTTTGACCAAAATGTCGGCGCTTTGCCTCCTCGCTTCCGAGAAGCCTCGGATAGTAGCCGCACCCACGCCGTGGGGGGCGCGGTTCTGGACCACGTGAATGCGCTGGTCGTTAAACCGCCTGGCCACTTCTGCCGTTCCGTCTTCTGACCCATCATCGACCACGACAATAAGGTCGACGAAACTAGGAATCGCCGATAGGACACTGGGAAGATGTGCGGCCTCGTTTCGAGCCGGGATTATTACCGCGACTTTGTGCCCCTGAAACATAGTGCCCCCGATTAACCAATAAAGCTTGCCTCGGCTAGCAGAGGGTAACAAGCAGCCACCCCCGCGCGCGGCGGTTTGCGTGGGGGGACCTTTTTTCGAGAAGCCGGCGGTTGCCTGGCACTTGTGTACCCAGGGTGCTGAACCGGTAGGTAACCACGGCAGGCAATCGAGATCGGCCAAGTAGGCGGTCGATTTGACTGAATAGACTGGAAAACCACGTCTTTGCTTCCCATTCCCCTTGTGGGTTGCCTGTACAACTTTTAGAAAGACAAAGCGCATAGTCTCATCCGAAGGGAGGGTGGCGATGTTTCGCGAGATCGAGCTGCCAGCGAGTGGACCGCGCGAGGCGATTCCCACGCGTTACGATGCGGTGTTCGACTGGGAATACAAGTTTCGCCGCGACGAGCTCGTGCGCTTGTACGAAAAGGGCAAACGACTGCAGTGGAACGCCTCCACAGACATCGATTGGTCCATTGATGTTGACCCGGAACGCGTCCGCCAGGAAAACGTAGACGCGTTTGACGCCGTGCTGCAGCCACCCGAGAAGCTCGACGTGGCCATGCGCCGGAAGCTCAAACACCACATGGATGCGTGGATGCTTTCTCAGTTCATGCACGGCGAGCAAGGTGCGCTGCTGGCGACGGCCCAGCTCGTCTGTGCTGTACCCTACACAGAAGCCAAATTTTACGCGGCCAACCAAGTGGCTGACGAGGCCCGCCATGTGGAGGTGTACCGCCGCTACCTGACCGAAAAGCTGGGCCTCAGCTACCCGGTGAACCCGCATCTTCACACCCTGCTGGACCAGATCATTCGCGAGTCGCGGTGGGATATGGTTTATCTGGGCATGCAAATCATGGTCGAAGGCTTGGCGCTTGCTGCCTTTGGGCTCATGAAGTTCATTCAGCCCGACGAGCCTCTGATTCAGCAAATTACAAGTTACGTGATGCGCGACGAAGCCCGGCACGTCGCCTTCGGGGTGCTGTCCCTGGAAGATTTGTACACGAAGGAAATGTCTTCCACGGAACTCAAGGAGCGCGAGGAGTTTGTCATCGAGGCCACTGTTCTCATGCGCGATCGGCTCCTGATGGGCGAAGTGTGGGAACGCATTGGCCTCGACCCGAAGGTTTGGCTGCCGTGGTCCCTGCGCACCCCGTTCATGGTGGGCTTTCGACAGATTTTGTTCTCCAAGATCGTGCCCAACCTCAAGCGACTCGGCTTGCTCACTCCGCGGGTACGGGAGAAGTTCCAGGAGCTGGGCATTCTCGGTTACGAATCGCTTCCCGACTCGACGCAGGAAGAGGAAACCGCTGTGCCGCCGGCGTTACTCCAGTTTTTCTTCCAGTTGCAAGCGGCAGGAGCGAACCTCACTCCGCCGACGCCGGTATCCCACCACTGATGTGTCGCAAGAGCTGCTGGACGGCTGGGTCCTTTTCGCTGCGAAGGTAGTGATCGAGGCGCTGTCGCTCGCTCTCGGTCCACCCTCCCGAGCTTTGCGACAAAGAGTACAACGCCACCGCGGCATGGTAGCGCCAGTCGAGGTTGGCGGCGCCGAGAAGCCCGACCAGCGCTGCGCGCTGTAATGCTACCCGGCGCTCTATGTACCCTTTCGAGAGCTGGCGCAATGCCCGGTGGATCCGTTTCTGTTCGTGGCGATCGAAGGGAAACACCACGCCGGCGGGGGCGACATCGCGCCAACCGGCCGCATCGCGGCGCAGGAAAAAGACGAACGAGGCGCCGCCCGGGAGCGCAGTTCCCGTGCGAATGCGGAGCGGCTCGGAAAAGTTCATTTCGCACCACGACATGGGGCGGCGCAACAAGACCACACCCCGTCCGCGGCTGTCTGCCTCGGTGGCTTCAACTCCACCGACCACAACGCACTCGCTCTCGCGGATCAGGTCGAGGAGCACGGGGCGCAACCACGGGACGTGAGCACCAGCCGTCCGCGCATGCAGCACTGCCAGGCCGTAGATTAGCGCGGTACCGATCGCCCAAAGGTGCGCTGGCATGCGCCGTTGTTCCGGAACTCGGCTTCGAGCCCGAGCATTTCCAGGATCTTGCAGTTCACGGCTGCGGCAATGTCTAAGCCCACCGAGAGACTCTCGTGGTAATGAGGGGGAACCCTTCGGTTCGGGAACGCCGGGTCGTACGAGCTGCCGTGACATACGTCGCGTGCCTCTTCGTCGAGCGAGGGCGCCGGGTAAAAGTCGTAACCAGGCACGATGTAGCCCAGCTCGTCGGGCGACAGCCCGAGAAACACGCGGTACGGCGCCCGCAAATGAGGGAGCAGGGCCGGCTCGTACGGTTCGCCCGTGTGCGCCTCAGGGCAATCGGTGCGGCGGTGTTGCTCCACGCCGTAAACGAGTTCCGGAAAGACTTCGCCGGGCAGCGTGACCAGTTGCAGTTGGGGCCGCCCGCCGCGGTCGAGGAGCTGGAGGAGCTGCTGCTCCACGGGGACGCAAATGCCCGCGCCCGGCGGACAGTGCTCGAAGCTGAACACTTGCTCGTCGAGGTCGAGAATTCCGATTTGATTGGCAAAGAAAAACAAAGCGTTGCTGCCGGAGAGGTAATAGCGCGTGAGCCGCGCATCGAGAGCGTGAATATCGAGTTCTTCCGCACGGGCCAACGCCCGCAAAGCCGCATCGCCGACAAGTTCACCGATGCGTTGCGTGCGGGCGAATCCCAAATCGTCGCGGCGGTCGAATTCGTTGCCTCCCCCGGGTCGGGGATCGGCATTGCCCACGCACGTGTCGCCCACAATTTCTACCGCACCGAGGTCGCCGGAGAAGTACACGGCTGTGCCGCCCAACGCTGCCTCGATGCGCGAGCGAATGAATCCAGGGAAGTCGGAACTCACATAGAGATTTTGATCTTCCAGGGACTCCGGGTGCGTGTTCCAGTTTACCAGCGTGGCTACCGTGGCACCGTTCCAATCCAGGAATTGCACCACACGCAGCTCGTCATCGAAAAACCAAGGCGGCCGGCAACGCGTGCGTACCTGCAGGCCGCGCAGCTCCGCATCGAGCTGGGGATTAGTGACCGCGGCTCGCACCCGCACCGGGCGCATCCGTGCCGGGTCGGCAGCTTGGTTGATCGCGCGGGCCACTTGGCGATCGACGAACTGAAGGTACAGCGGAAACTTGCCGTCCCGAAACATTTCCGATCCCCACAGGCCCAAGGCATCGGGGCCTTCATGGTTGTGGGTGCTGCTGTAAAAAAACGCGTCGATGCCGAGGCTCGGATCCACCAGGGACTCGGCTTTGGCGAACCCATAGTAGCGCCCATGCTTCAAGGTGCCGACTAAATCCACACTGACGAGCGCCACTTTGGTGTCTCCGGCCTCCAGCACCAGCGCACGTGCCCAGATATCGTCGTGACACCCGAGGGCAACGCGATTGGAGCCAAAGCCAGCGAGGAAAATTCCATCGTACTTGGTGCGCGAACTGGGATCGAGCTCTGAATTGCGCGGGTCGTTGGTGTACGGCTCACCAAGATCCCAGCGGCCGTTGCCGTTGCGGTCTTCGAACTGCTCCCCCCAAACCCCTGTCGAGGTGATCGGGCCGTCCCAATCGGCATTCTCCCCGCAAGGGGTGATGGGCACGGCCGCCACACCGACACGCAAAACTGGTGCGGCTGGCGTTCGATCTGTTGGTTCGCCGTCGTCGCCGCAACCCCAGCTTGTCAGCACGAAAATGAGTATCGCTACCTGTGCGACCGGCGTACGCATGCAGGTGCGCTTACTCGGAAAAGGCAACTCAAGTCAATGTGTGGGTCCGCAGAGTGCGGCGGCGTAAGCACTGCGCCTCGTGCAGTTTCGCCCTCATGCGCAGCACGTCCCGGCTTCCCCGCCATTCAGGTTCGCGATAGAAAGGTGCCCGTGGCCGAGCTGTGTAACGCCTGCGGTGCATGCTGTCGCGTCATTTATGTCGAGCAGTCGCCGGAACAGATCCGTGCGATCGCGCAACTGACACGCGTACTCGGAATCCCTTCGGACATGCAGTTTGCGGCAGAGCATTGGCGGCCGTTGACGCGCGCGGAAGCCATGAGCCGGAACCCCTTTTACACGCGCCAATTGCCGCCCGACGCTCACCTGTACACTTGCGACCAACTGGGAGAGGACGGCAAGTGTCGAGCCTATGAAAGCCGTCCGATGGTCTGCCGCGGTTATCCGTGGTACGGTGGTACGCCCGTGGCAATCCCGTTGGCCGATCCCGACTGCGGCTACAAGGCAGAACTGCCCGGCGACCGCCATGCCGCCACGGAGCAAATTCGAAAAGAACACAAAGACCAGGAGGGGCGGAGTTAAACCTTGCGATTCGGAGGAGGTTCCAGCACGTCCTCGCCACGCAGATCCGTTAAAAGCCGCGCCGCCTCGTGGCGCACTTCCACGAGTTTTGGATGTTGCAAGATCCACTCGAGCAGCACTTCGACTCGGCACACCCATAGCTGCGCCTCTTCGGCCGCTTCACGGTCGGGCAGAGATTGCAGTGCTTCTTGAAGGGTGCGCTCGACTGACATGCGGTTCCTCAGTGTTCCAATGAATGCCTGAACGACTTCACCCATGACGCGCGGCGCTTTGCCGTGCAACAGAACACTTTCTTCAATAAAACTCGCAGCGACTCGTCAAGGGACGATCGCCGGAGGTCGGGTTTACAATGAAAAGTTTCTGTTTCTTGGGCTCCATGGTTGTAGTCGGCTGGATCCTCTCTGGATGTGGGGCGCGCGTCCCAGAAAACCTGCGAGCCGGCGACATCGAACCCCTGACTGTTGCCCAAGCCCAGCGCGGCGAAGGCATCGGCACGCGCGTGCGATGGGGAGGCACCATTGCACACGCTCATGTCGGTGCGGAGGAAACTTGCCTCGAGGTGGTAGCTCGACCGTTGGACGACTCCGCTCGCCCCCGGCGAGGGGATCAATCCCAGGGGCGCTTTCTTGCCTGCCGCCCGGAGTTGCTCGACCCGGAAATTTACGCCCGCGGCCGCAGTGTGACGGTGCTAGGCCGGGTGCGCGAGGTGCGGGAAGGAACCATTGGCGATCGCCCGTATCGCTTTCCCGTTATCGCGGCCGATTCCATTGTGTTATGGCAAGAGCCGGAGGGCCGCGCCGCGCACGCCCCGGTTGTTTACTATCACCCCTGGCCGTGGGGCCCGCCATACTGGCCACCGTTTTGGTACTACCGCCCGCACGCCTTCTGACCCGTTTTGGCCGGCTAGTTCTCCATAAGGGGAAAAAATTCGAGCCGTGAAGGCGGTGGCCAACTGTTCTCCCAAGTAAAGCCACCGGCTGTACGATTTAGGGTTTTTAAAACTGTCGGCCACCGAGCGAGCGCACTACCGCACGGGTGCGGGTCCGGAGTCCGACGAAGCAACTGCGAAGCTCCCGTGTGCGGCAACCACCACGGGACAGCGTCCGGCAATGCGTGGCCCGAGGTGATCGCTCTGGCGCCCTTGCGGTCGCGGTCGGAAGCGGTAACGCACGGGTGACGAGGGCGAACGGAACAACTTTTTCCCCGGGCACGCTTCATTGACCGACAAGCCGCAGGTCAATTGCCGTTCTACCCGGGCCCTTCTCTTCACGGGCACCCCGGGGCGCGCAAACGCGGCCGTTGTGTGCTTCGTGCGGGAAGTGAGACGCTGTCCGAGCGAGCAATGAGCTTACGTTGAGCCGGTGTCATTCGTGAGCGTGGCTTCCAACGGCTACCCGTTCGGCGAAATACGAACGACCTTCGGGGGCAAAGCCGTTGGTTCCCAGGAACAGTGCAGAATTCGCGAAGCGGACGGGGCACCCACCGGCTTGGGCATGCCGCGGTAGCCGAGGGGCGGGTCAGCGCTTCGCCGGTTTCGTGGGTTTCTCGCGAAGGCGGCGCCTTTCCCTGTGGCCTCCGGCCGGCACCGTACCCGTCGCACTGGCGATTGCGGAAAGCACGTCACTTGCAGGGTGAACGCGCATCCTCAGCGTAGACCCATAATGCAGCACAAAGTTGTTTACGGCCTCGACCGAGTCGGCCTCGAAGATGGCAACGCCCCGAAACGCCGGATCGTGATCCGGCCACACGTATTCCCCGAGGAATCGGAATCCTTCCGGCATGTGCTCCGACCACTCCAGGCGCTTGGCAATGGCCGCGTCCAGATCCTCCCACCGCAGGTCGTATTCCGCAACGAACAACATCTCGCCCCTCCTCGGCTCGCACTCTCTTCACTTTCCTGCACTCACCCGCTGGGGCACCCGTTTGCGGGAACTTTGGGATGCCATGGGCGCAGCAGCTTGCCGCTGTACCCGAGAAGAGCGGGTTGCCGGTTGCGAGCGCACCTCTAACCAGCGGGCCATGGGCTGCCACACCTGCGATGGCGCATTTGCACCCGCCAGAATGCCCATGTGCCCTGCGGGAACCAAAATAAATGTCTTGTCCGTGCTGCCCACCTTATCCATCAGCGCGCGCACCGAAGCGGGGGGCGCTACCTGATCGGTCTTGCCGGCGAACACGAGAAGAGAACTCTTCACGTCCCGAAGGTGCACCACCCGACCTCCCAGAGTGAGCTGTCCGCGCGCGAGTTTGTTTTGCTGCATGAAGTCACGAGTGAACTGCACGAACGCGTCGCGTGGGTAGTCAATGAACTGTTTGATCCACTGATTCATCGCTTCGAAGCCCAACACGTACTCGTGGTTCCAGAGATTGAGGAAAAGGTCCGTGTAGCGGGTCAGATTCTTCATCGGGGTGAGCAGCCGGAAGGCTGTGCTCGACAGACCGCCCGGTACATTTCCCATCTGCCGTGCCAGCACTTCCACTTGTCGCCCGGCCAGCTTGGCTACCCAGGCGAGCAGCCCCATTTTGCTCATGTCCACTGGCGTGGCGATGCAAACCAGATTGTGCACATCGCGGTCGTCATGTGCCGCCACGTACATCAGGCAAAAAACCCCGCCCATGCAGTAGCCGAGCAAAGTCAGGGTCGGTGTCCCTGCGTCCTCGCGTACGGCGCGACAAGCTGCCGGCAGCCACTCCATCACGTATTGATCCAGCCGGACGAATTGGTCCGCTTCGTCCGGCTCCCCGAAATCCACGACGTACGGTCGGAAGCCACTTTCGAGCAAGAACTCGACGAGACTTCGGCCGGGATACAGGTCGTAAATGAAAGGTTTCACCATGAGCGGTGGAATCAAAACGACTGGGGTGGCAAAGCGGGGCTTTACGGAGCCGAGGTGGTATTGCCGCACCATGAGCTTGCCTTGCTGGAGGATGACTTTGTGCGGCGTTCGTCCCACCACAGCCTGCGGGTCGCGCAAAAGCCAGTCTAGGCCGTTGAGAAAGCGCAGCAGGGCGCGCCTGGCTTCCACTCCGGCGCGGCGGTCTGCTCGGTCGAGGATTTCGCGAAGCATGCAGGGACGGACCGTAAGCGCACCCGTTCGGGTTGTCAACTTGAGTGCGGCTCCGCCGCGGCGGGGGGCAGTGCGCAATGCAAGGCACGGGACCTCGCTTGCTTCGGCATTTTTTAGTTGTCATTTGACGCGCGATTGCGCAGGATGGTACGGATAGGCGCGTCGAGCCAGGGGATGGAGGGACAAACTTGGTCACGAGTCGGTGCCGAGGAAACGAAGCGAGCGGACGGGAGATGATGAGAAATCGCAAAGCCATACGTGCAGTCGTAATGTGGGTCATGGGCCTGGCGCTCAGCGCGTGCGGAACGGAGTCGAATTTGGATATCCGGCGCCCGGGCCCCCCGGCCACCCCCGGTTTCCAGGTCTTTGTTGGAGGCCAGGTGCGCATGCCGGACGGGCGGGTGGCCGCCGAGCAATCGTGGAGCCAACTCGCTCACACCTTGTTCGCCAGTCGTGCTGCGGCTCTGTTCGCGGCGAACGTGCAGCCCGTTGGCGCAGGCGTACAGGTAAGTCTCGGGCGGCTCTTGTCGAATGGGTCACTCGAAGGTCCTTTGGCCTCGACGACGACGAAGGCCGATGGCCGGTATGAGTTGGCGCTCCCGGATGCCCGCGATCCGGCCTCTGTGTGCCGCTACGTGGTGTACGTCGGTGATGCGGCGCGCGGAACGCTCACGCGCGCGTTTCTGACCGCGGCTGACGATCAGCAGGACATCGACTTCCAGACCGAGGCGCTTGTCCGCTTGGTGTTGGATCGCGTCACTGCGGGCTTCGATCTGTGCGCGGCAAGCGTGACGGAGTTGAACGCGATGTTGACTCGAATTCGGCTGTTGCCGGACACGATCGTTGCCTCGAGCGCGGCGGATTTGAATCTTCAAGCACGGCAAATTGCCGGGGCCGACGAGACGCTGCAAGACCTGCTGGATGCGGCTCTAGCGCCTACGCCGACACCGGTACGGACGCCGCGGTTTACCTTCACCTCCAGCCCGACGCGTACCTCGACCCCGACCCGAACATCCACAGGCACGCGCACGCAAACGCCGACGCGAACGAACACTCCAACGATTACCAACACGCGTCCTCCGACGCGTACGCCCACACCCGGAGGGCCTACGCCGGCGGTAAGCCCCACGTTCACGCCGCAGGTGACCACCGGCTCGCCGACTCCGGAAACCGAAGGTACGGCGACGCCGACCGCGACTCAGACGCCCCTGCAGGAGTTTTCCCGGACCTGTGTTTTGCAGGCTGGCACCAGCGCTTCGCGGGTGTACGTGCAGACGCGGGATTTCGGCCTAGGGATCAACTTGTCGGGGCGCCAAGAGTGGCGCTTCGGTCCCCCGGATGAGAATGGCATCCGGCAAATCACGATTCCGGTCGAGGGCACTACGTTCAATCGTGTGAACTTGCCGTTGGGGGTTGGTGCGGCGTGTGTCCGCCTGTCCGCGGACAGTTCGGGGTTCATTGACTGCGACGGAGGCGCTCCCGGATACAACACGCTGGTGGAACAAGACCACAACACCTCTCAACCTCCGGGCGCTGAAGGCGGCTTTCCTGAGGATCCCGACTGTTCGGCGACCTCGCAGTTGCCCGACGGCCAGGTGAGCCGCGCCAACCGCGAAGGGGATAGCGATCCGCACCCCGGCGTCTGCCAAAGTCCGGTCAAGATCACGAGGACAGGGGCATTTGCGCCCGGCGGGATGTTTTTGCTGGAGAACCTATGCCTACGGCTTCTCGGGCCGGGGAGCATGGATCCGTGTCCGAGCCCGGGCGACCCGTGCGACCCTGAGGCTGGCGACATCGCCCTCAGTGGCTCCGTGACCTCAGGCGACACGGAGGTCGTGATTTACGACGAAGGGAACTCCGCCAGGGTCTTGCGGGACGGGCCGTCAGGCTGCGGCGCCAATGGGTCGCAGCCTTGCATCGCCAAGGTCGTCGGTGCTCCGTTCGGTTGCGACAATGTGGAGGCGGGAGATCTCAGCAAGGGGAAACTCGGCTTTGGCTTTCCAATTTTGGACGCTCCCCTCAGCGAGCAACTGCGCCCCGACATTATCGGAACATTGTCCGTAGTTTGCCAGGCCCCGACCCCGGCTCCGTGAACGTCTGTCCGTCTGTGCGCGCGTGAGTGCTGTCGCGGCCGCCTGTGAGACCGCCCGGTGCGGCTGGTAGGCCGGGCCGGACGCCGTCGTAAGTCTGAGCGGAAGTGTTCGGGCGGAGGCCTAACGTGCCCGCTCTGCCCGACGGAACTCATTTCCGCGGCAATGCTGCCGGCGTGGCGGGGATCTTGCGCCCGGTCCACGCCCTTTCTTGTTGTGGGTAGAATCGAGAGAATCAGGGCTCGAGGGCATGTGGGACCGGTCTCCCCGATATCGCCCCTCTTGCCCTGGGAAATGGTGCGTCGCGTCGCTAAGCGGGGTCTGTGGATGCGCGGGATACGCGTGTGACTTGCCCTCTCGGATGGGTCGGGAATCGAGGCGTCCATCCTCAGCGCTGCCGAGTCGTGTTACGCCGCGCAAAACCGGGGAGAGACCGTACCACGGTAGCCCCAAAAAATTCTTCCGTTTCTTTGGGTGCGAGTTGCATCCTTCCGCAATGTGCTGGGCTTGGAGCGTCGGACTCCGAACGTTCGCCGCGGCGCTGTGCGCTTCCGCTGCGATGGAGGCGGAAACGGAGTATGCTGACTCTGTGTTGTTGCAGGCCGGCAGCGCACCGGTGTTGGCCGTCCGGAAACCGAGCCCGCTCTTGCTCCGCGTAGCGCGCCACGGGTTGGATCTGGCAGTGGGAGAGTTTCTCGGGGTGCGCTGAACTGCTTCAGGTGGCAGGGTAGGGCATGCCGGGCCAATCGACTGTCGCCGGAGACGAGGGAGATGCACGTCTCTATTTCCGCGAAAGGAGTGCAACGCGACCACAGTTGCGATGGGGCTCCTGCCGGAGATTGTTGCGCCGCCACCCGCAGTTGTGGCCCGCGACGGATCGCGTACCCTCCAGGGGTTCCACTGATTGTAGACACCCCGAGCTCGACGTCCCGTTTGCAACTCTACCTCGCGTTCGAAGAGGCAAAGGCCTTCTCTCTGCGGCGATCGCATTCTCCGGCTGCACGACGGGTGCGGTTGCTTGCATATGGCCAACAGGTTCGCGCGGCGCGGCCGGTGGGCATGCGCCATAAATCGGTTTTTCTGCGGAGCTCGCCGCACCGACATGCAGGCGCCGATCGGAGCGGCAGCGCCGTAGCATTGCGACACGATTGCGTGCGGTGACCGAGTGGAACCATGTTACAGCGACTCGAACCACCGCAGGCGACCACCGTGGTGGGATTGTTCGCCGGCCAGGATGCCTTCGGCTCGGGTTGGCCCCAACGTGCATGCGCGCCCCTTTGCCGCGGGACGGGCATCGCTGTCGGTTAACCGCTGCCGCACCGCGGTGATGGCGGCTCGGTTCCTTGTTCACCTTCGATCCACTCGATGCCCCCAAGGTGGAACGGGTTGGATCTCTGTTCCTCGGCGGGCCTCTCGTCAAAGACGGCAAGCTTCTTCACGGGCTGACCCAGTCGCCTCGCTTCGTCCGCGATTCGTTCTGCGATGTATTGCATCGCGGTCGTGCCTCCGGTGAGATTCACCACGACCGTGTCGGCCGCAATCAGATGTGGCCGGCAAAGAGGGATGATATCTCTGGCCTGCCGAAACCCTCGATAGGGATCCTCGAGGATCACGCGCACGGTCTCGATGGATGTGAGGTCCGCGGCTCGGAGCGTCTCGTCGAGCCGCTCCAGTGACTCTTGCGAGCCGAGCACCATGAGCCTTTGGGGCCGTACGTGGAGAAGGGCAGAGTACAGGGACCCGGGCGAGCGGCCGAGCGCATTGACGAGGAGCGTGCCCCCCATTGCCTGAAAATTGATCTCCAGAGCATCCAGTCGGTCGAGCATGTCCTCGGCTTGATCGATCAACTTCCTGATCGAATCGTGCGCGATACGCGTTTCGTCTTTTCGCATGCCCGCGTGCGCCAGTTGGTTGCGGCGTTCGGAAATTTCATCCCACAGGGTCGCGAGAACACGGTGTGTGTCGCTCAAGCCGCCAGAGCCTATACGAATACGATAGCTCGCCGCGCTCAAGAAACGTTCGGCGGGTTTGCGTTTTTTCTCGTAAGACAGCCATTGCTCGTGCTCGCCTTGGCGGTAGAGCACAAGGTTGACCAACCACTCGCGCAAGGCCTCCAGGCAGTTTGTGTAGTCCTCGTGCTCGAACAGCCAGCGGGCAAAATTCCACTGCCGCAAGAGTTCTTCCTTCGTCAGGCGGACTTCTGTTTTGACTCGCGCAGCAACAGATACACTCCAGGGGCGTACGAGCGTGGCCAGATGCTGTGCGGCAAGCGACGCGGCCTTGGCATGATCGGTTGTGTTCGAGTCTAACGTTTTCAAGAGCGCGTGCGCGCAAATGCCGGCTTCGAGCGGAAGGCCGCACGCAAGCGGGACGGAGAGCTTTTCGGCCGCGTCGCGGATTTTGGCGAGCCACTTCGCCTGCGGCGATGGCGGGCGATCCGGGGAAAAATGATGTCGGCTCTGATCGCGAAACACGCTGGAAAGCGGCCGCGCGCGGCCGGTGTCGTGCACGGCGGCGACTGCATGGTACCACTGAATGAGTTCCCAAAAGTGGCGCAAATCCACGATCGGGTGCGTGGAGTCGTGCTGAACGATTTCCCGCGCCGCATAGTAAATTCCGCGAAACTCCACGGCGCGGAGGCCGACCAGGTAAGTCAGCGCGGCGACGTACAGAAACGGCAAGTGACGGAATCCATAAGTGATGTCGATTGCCACTGCCGGTTCTGCGACTGCCGGTACAGCGTCGAGAAGGACGGGCAAGACAGTTTCGATCTCGTTTCCTGCGGGAACTTCGGGGATTTCTGCACAGCGGATCGTCCCGACCCCCAAATCGCGCATCTCCGCTTCGATCTCCGCGAACCATTTGCCTTTTGCCTGCGCGGTGGTGATCACGCCAACCTGCATGTTGGCTCGTTCTGCTGGTCCGAAGGCGAGAGCGACGGTGGCCACCGGTGCAAATCGAGTCACATACCGGTTTCCCTCATACTCGTAGGCTTCTTCTTCGTAGTTTGCGGTGCCAAGCCCGGTCAGGAACGCAATCGTGCTCGCCACGGCTGGATCTCTCCGCCGAGATGGTTAGCACTGATGGATGCTCACGAGGTCGTGGGGGCGGTAAGTTCGTAGCGCCCAAAACCAAAGGTGGTTGCCTTGCCGACTTGCGCCAGCGACCCGAAGTGCAACAGCGGCAGCAGGTGCCGGACTCCTTCCCCCCGAAGGCGAAGCGTTCCCACGAGCCCCGGCCAACGCATCCAGCGGCCTTGTCGCGACGAGTAGCGGCCGACGCGAACCAGGCGAAAAGCTGAGATGGATTCGACAGACTCGAGCCAGCCGCCGAGCTCCGGCGGTGCCTGCCACACAAGACCTTCGAGATGGCCGATGAACACGGCTCGGCGCGCCAGCGCTTCGGCCAACACTTTCCCGTCCACTTCCGAGGCAATTTGCCCGCTGTGCTTGAGGCGCAGCGGAGTCACAAAGCGTAAAGCCACCTCATTGGTGTTTTCGTTCGGTAGCGGGGTGCTGTGAGCCTCGACGGATACGAGGCGTAGGCGCGTGCGCTCCTCGCGAGGCCCGAGACCTTGTCGGCCAATGCGTTCGAGTCCGCGGCGTAACGCCTCCCAGTACTGCCATACCTTGCTCGTGGCGGTGAGTCGAAAACTGACGATTTGCCCGCGGCGGACGGGTATGGGGCTTTCTCCGGTGGGAAGAAACGGAGCGTCTGGTGCGATTGCTAGCGGGCGTGGCGGTTCGGTAGTGACCCCAAATTCCCGCAAGCGACGGCACGCGGCTGGTGTGGGCTCGAACAAGATGGGATATGCACAGTGAGACTCCGCCGGACAAGCTTCACAGGTAGGTCGCGCCGGCGCAATGCAGACATCGCTGTACACTGCTCGTGCCAGCGCCCCGTGCAGTGCTGTGGTGGGAAGCGGCGGCAAGGTTCCGTCTTGCAGAACCTCGTAACGCACCAGCCATACGTGCAAGCGTGGGAGAGCGTTCATGGGACGCACTGGGCTGCAATGCTTGCGAGGAATTCGTTCAGTGCACGGTCCCACCTTTGAGGGGGCTGGGCCGCGTAATTCCCTTTATACTCGAGCTCGAGTGCCTCGTGCGGTGTCAATGGTCCGTGAGCGCGCCAGAGCAGCGGATGATATTTCTCGCCAATTTTCACGACGCGGATTTGCAAGGGCGATGCCGCACGACTGAATTTCCGCGGAGAGGCAAACTGTGCCGGGTGATTTCTAAACCGGATTGGCAAGCCAAATGCAGCCAGAAGTTCCGGTTTGTGAATTTCTCTCTTGCTGCGAAAAGCTTGTAAGGTCCGGCCGACCTCGTCCAGTGCGGCCTTCCAGTCGTTGAACCCGTTGTTCCAAAGGTAGACCTTTAGATCCGCTCCGAAATGCTGGTGCTTGGCACCTTCTGGCGGATCGAACCACTGGCGGATGAGTCGCCACCCGCTTTCGAAACGCTTTTTCCACACCTCCGGTGACTCGGCGCCATGAGCTGTTCCTAAAAGTCCGCATTCCTTCCAACCTTGCCATTTCACCAGCGCGAGAGTGCCGTAGCCGCGCCGCGAACGAGTGCCGATGCCACCTAGGTGGCCGAACAGCCACAAAGCGGCTGCCCAAGCGCGTCGGACGTAATCTTGTTCCGTCTCGTTGGCGGGTAGCCAGTTCCACGCAAGCCGCAAATCCAGTGACTGGCCACCGGGCATGATTGCCTTACGCTCGTTATTGCCGAGGTAAAAGGTGTAGCCTAGGTAGGCGGCTCCAGATGTCTGCGCCATTTGTGGTTGCAGCCGGTCTCGCAAGGACTTTGCGCCGGTGACCCAATGACCGAGCTGGAGACTCACGGGCGAAGAAGAGCCCGAGCCGGTGGTCGCTCCGAAAATCTTCGACTCCCGGTCAAAAAAGTCCCGGTCGATTGCGCGATACCACCAGCGCAGCGCGCCGCGAATGCTGAACGGCCGGATTTCCGACGGTCCCTTTTGATCCGCTCCGGCGCAAAAGACAGGGGTGACAATTTGAAACTGTGCGTGCAGCGTATCGGCCATGCTTCAGTTCCTCTTGTACGCAGCGGTGACTTTCCCGTTTTCCACCTCGATCCGAAACTTTGCACTCTGCCGGCGGAATTGGTTCAGTGCGTTTCGGTTAATCTGGAAACTCCTTTCCAACAGTTGGGCGGAGGCTTCGTAGGTATTGCCTTGCTGGTCGCGAAAGACCACCCGGTCTGCCTGCAGGTCGAAGGAAGCGATAACCGCCGGCTCGATTGTTTTCCGCTCTACAGTCGCTGCCGTTGTTTGCGTACCCGAGGGAGGTGCTGGTGCAGTGGCTGCGGTGCCGGTTTTTCGGGCAAATAGGCCGTAGCCCGACGAGGTCTTTGCTCCCACCCCGAGCTCTTCCAGCCCGAGAAGCAGGTACTGTTCTGCCTTCTCCAGCGCTGCCGGCGCGGCCTCGTCGGAAACTCCGAGACGAGCGACCATGGCAATTTCGAACTGGGAGCCTGGCTTGATCCGCAAGAAAGGGAGTGGCACGGGGTCTTCACAGTCGTGAGGTGCCTTCGACTCGCCTTGGTAGTACTTGGGATGGTGTGGGCTCATGACCTCCAGTTCGAGGCAACTGGCGGTCAGCGGCACTCCATCGAGAAAGTCCACTTGGCCAGCGTGACCTCCGTCGCCCCCTTCGCCGAACAGCTCCAACAGTTGTGGGGGCTCCTTCTTCTCTCGATTCGAGTTTTCCCTTGTCGGACCAGAGCCGACTACAGGAATCCCAACTAGTTCGCGCCGCATTGCCGCACGCGCGAGTCCCTTGAGGCCGGAACCGGGTAGGTACGGAAGGCCGTAGGTGTGGTGGAGGCAAAAGCCCAACTCCAGTGGCGTCGGCGCCGCCAGCCACAAGACACACGGTGTTTTTGCTTGCACCACGATCGTTCGTGCCCGGTCACCGAGTGCAGCGAGCCAACTCCGGCGGCGAGCCAGCCAGGATTCGCCAGCGCTCTGCAGCCGCGGCAGCGAGCCGATTACCCGCTCGTAACTTGCCCGGCGATCCGCCTCCGGACCTCTGTTACCCTTTTTCCACGACACGAATTTCGAGAGCTCCAACGCGGGGTGAACGATCATCCGTTGCCGAGCGGATTCGACTAGCGTTCGCGTACTTTCGGGGAGAACCTCTATAGGCATTCGACCTCTCCTCTACCTGAGAACAACGACGCGTAGTCACGGCTTCAACTTGCCGACTTGAGTTCGACCTCGGCAAAGCGTTTGAGCCATTGCGCGGCGCTCAGCGCATCGCGTGTTTTCCTCCGCACCGTCGCTGCGCTTTCGACTAACTTTTGCACTGCATCCGCAACCCGGCCTTGATTTCCCCGATCGAGGAGCCCGAGATGTTGGGCGAGCGCAGTGGCTAGTTTTTCTTGCTTTTGGCCGTAGAAGAGCAGCGTTTGGGCTAGTCCCGACGCTTGGATGTGCGACGGCAACTTGCGGATGTGGCTGAGGAGCTCGTCCGCTTTGGTTTCACGGTCAGCGGCGAGCGATCGAACGGTTCGGAACGCCCACTGTGCCCGCTCTTGTTCGATATGCTTGGCTGTGCCTGCCATCTGTCGTTCTCCTTCACTGTGCTTTCTCGGGCCAGAGGTGGAGCCGTAAAAAGCCGCGGCCGATGGTTTCCTTGCCGCCGAACTGGGCCACTTGGTTGCTACCGATCAAGTCGGCAACCCACGTCCACCCGTCGGGAGGGGCGCCCTCCATTTTTTTATCCCTCCACTTCCGTCCCAAACGCTTCGATTCCAGTCCGAGCACGCTGTACAACAAGGAATCGGCGGGAAGATACTCCTCTGTCCACAGGGCACCCTTTTCCACGGTTTTGGTCTCCTCACTGAGGCGAACACGCGTGACCACCTCGGTGCCATGCAACGCCAGGTCGCTGAACACGTCGTCGGGGGCGATCACGAGGTTTTTCGGCAGGAGGTCGCGCCAGTACTTCATTTCCGCTCCCCCGGGAAGGATTTCCTGCAAGAGATGGCACAGCTTTTTGAGGTCTTTTTTCTCCACCGGCAGTTCGATTTCCTCGATCATCGCGGTGTTCAGCGGGAAATCGTTGTGTACCAGCCCTTTGTCTTGCGGGGCCTGCAAGGCTTGACCGATGGCAGCTTCGATGTCCGCTCTTCTCGAGGCGTGGCAGTCGCCGGCGTCGCGCAGGAAGCGGCTGAGGAGGTACGGACAAGTGACCCAGGCGAAGGCATGGCCCACACTGCGTACGGGTAACAACAGCAAGCGAGCGTCGCTCACCGCGAGCGATCCTGTTTCCAGCGCCTCGCCTCCCGCTTCTTTCGGCGGCGGGCTACCGAACAGCAGCGTGGTGATGGACTTGTCGTCCTTCCCGTTTTTCCGTTCCGACAAGTCGCGCAACACTCCCTTTACGCCTGACCCGTGAATGGTCGGAAAGCGGGTGTGCCGTTCGCGCTGGATCGGCAAGTCCACCGCGCCCAGTTCCGCTCCGGTTCCTGCATGAACCGGTGTTTCCGCCAGCATGAACAAGAGGCGACTCTCGAACATTCCTTGTGCCATAAAGCCCTCCGTTATTGTTCTTGTTGCCACAAACCAACCAAGCAAAAGCCAAACCCAGCTGCTTCTTCTTCCGGGTCATGCGCGAGGTTCTGACAATGCAACTCCCGCAGATCGCCTTCCGACTCGACGTACAGTACCGCTCCAGGTGGATAGTAGGTGCGAAGGCGGCGCGGCCCTTGCGGGATCTCGCTTCCGTTGCGCACTTGCGCGAGCAGTTTCCAGCCTCCGATGCGCACGGGTCTGCCGGCAGCCACCGCCCGCACGTGCACCGGCGGGTTGCGGCGTTCCAGTGCCGCAATGGCATGGGGGTGCGTCGGTCCTACACACAACAGCCTTGCGTGGTGCAGAGGCTTGCCTGCAGGGCATTCGGGCAACGAGACATGGATGGGTTTACGAATGCGCACGAGATGCCCGTCGGCACCGAAGCGGGCGAGGTGTCCGTCAATCTGCGCCCACGGGATGTCTTTGCCCGCGTGAACGAGCGGCACAGCCAAGCTGCGGTTTCGGGCTAACTGCAAAGCCGTACGCAAGTAAAATAACCCTTCGCTCACTAGGTGAGTTTCCGGATCGATGCGGATGCCGATGCGCGGCTCCGGATAGTAATCCATGTCATCCTCTTGGCGATCTGAGTACGCCGCCGTTATTTCCTCGCCGGCCAGCCATTGAGCGATTTGTTCGGTGCCGAAATGGCGCACGGTTGGGGACTTTTCGGGGTGCTCGGGGAGGTCCGCCGGCGGTAGCAGGGCGTGAGTACGACCGCCGGGCTGGTTGCAGTGCACCCCGGGTGGCAGCCGAAACGGACGCAAGCGAGCTAGCCGTGTGCTCCCTTGTTGCGAACCATCTTTCACCGACAACACGTCGGCGGGCAGAGGCCAACGCAAGCGCAATTGTCGTTCGGCCTCTTGCCACACGCCAGGCAGCACCGGACCAATTTTGAAACGCGCGGCTCCGTCTGGCGGTCCGATCACCTCGGTCACACTGGCATACCGGGGATGTTCCGAATGCGGCCGGCCGTACTCCACGGCCGGTAAACCGAGGAGTTCCGCCAGCGCACCGCGAAGCGCACCCATGACCGTCCACGGCGGAGGCGGCCAGACGTAATCCGCGTGCGTCACGCCGCCAATGTCGAACGGACGCGCCGTGCGAATGGAAAACACGTCGAGCGGCTCGAAACGCAAGACCTCCATCTGCCTCATCCTTCGTCTCCTGTGCGGGCAAGAAATGCGGCAATCGAAAGCGCCTCGCTCCACTGGAACAAAGCTGCCGCAGCGTCCGCTTGGGCGCGGGCGCGCACGCCTCGGCCGAGCTCCAACACCAGTCGCTCGGCAGTGTCCTGTTCCTCTTTACTCCCGCCTACATCCCGTCGCCTGACGACTCGCTTGGCGATGGCTTCGCCGAGATCCCAAAGCTGAGACTCTTGGGAGGCGGGCCCCAACCGTCCGGCCCGCGGCTCGATGTGGAGCGCGGCCAGCTCTTCGCGAAATGCAGTGGCCAAGCGCACCGACACGACCCGCTCCGATTTGCGGAACAAAGAAATAAGCTGCATCAACGCTACGGTGGGAAACTCCCGAGCAGCTTCGTCCTCAACGAAAAACGGAAGTACCGCACGGCTGATGGAGCCGGAACGTCGTTGCACGGTAAGGCCTACCGCATTCCGACCTCTGCGCTTGGCCTCTTCGAGCGCGCCACGTGCTTCGCGTAACGCCGATCCGAGCGGCCAGCGATAATGGAACACGCAGATGCCAGCCGACGCGGTGGCGCGGGTTCCAAAGGCCAAACCGAGGCGGTCTGCTTGAAATGGCCTACTCACCGGTTGCGCCAGGCCGTTTACTCCCAAGGCCGCAGCGACCCACGAGCTTGGGCGGCTCCATCGTTCGTTCACGCGCGTGCGTACCTCGGATTCGATGACCTTGAAACCGCCCCCTTCGAGAATGCGAATCTGAAATTCCTCCGGCCAGCCCGAGAAGCGCAGGCGCAGCCGCCAGGCGAGTTCGAGCGCCTCAGGCACCGGCGCAACGAACAAGGCGTCGTCGCCGCCTGCGTACACGAGATGGCCCGGGAAATCCTCGCCCTCCACGGTCATGGGGGCGCTAAAGCGCGCGAACGCCGCCGCGGCCGCACTGAGCGAGGCGTGAAAGGATGGGTTGAGAAATCGCCGTTGCTTCAGAGCATTGTCGAGATTCGAATATTGGGAGCCGATCATCTCCACGACTCGACGGTGCAGGGTGTCTTTGACGGTCGGGAAGCAGCCATGTGTTCCCGAAAGCCACTTGCCCATCTCGTCTCCATCGAAATCCACCACCGCCAGATACGGCCGCGGGGCCGGGATCCCGGCGCGCTTCGCAGTTTCGCGTAACTTTTGGGCGGCAGAAATCGTTTTCTGCGGGCGCTTTTCCGGCGCCTCCTCGCGCGGGAACGGCAGCAACCATTGGCCGTCAATATGGGCGAACTTGCGCAGCAACGAATCGTTCGATTGGATCGCTTGGATCTCGATGATCTGCGGGCAGAAAATTTCCAAGTCCGACGTCTCTAAGTTGCCCGCTTGTGCGTCGGCTTTTGCCGCGGAGACGAATTGCTCAACCGCATCTCGGAGCGATCGATCACCGTCCGCGCAGCGGCGGATGACATCGAGTTTGAACTGTGCCGCCGCGATTTCCCCGGTCGATGGGTGCCGCTGGCCAAAGGAGCGGGTATCTTCGTCGCCGTCCGCAACCGGCAATTCGAAAGAGCGCTTCCAGGTGCAGGGGCCGCAAAGCTGCTCGTTGTCCGAAAGCTGCTTTTGGTCCTTGCGCTTGGCGTAGCCCTCGGTCCGTTGCGCCCAGAAGTCGTTTCCGCCCAGCACTTCGCGCTCGCCGCAACAACTGCACTTGAGGCCGCCCTCGTCGTGCGTGTGCTGGATGCGCTCTCGTTTCACGGCATCCACAAGGAGAGCGGCTTGATCGTTGAGGTCCGCGTACAAGAGCCCGGCGTTGGGCTCGTAGCCTTGGAAGGCGTGGCTCAGGTGCCGCAAGGTTTGCAGCGTGCGTTGCAAAACGGGCTGGTTTTTATGCCAGGCCGACGGCGGATCTTGTGCCTGCAGCCACTGCGCAGGCCCGATGTCGAGAGGCCACGGCACTACGCTCCAAAAGACCTGTAAAAGCGCCCGCGCTTGTTCCTTGGCACGCTCGACAAACTCTGGTCCTTCACCGGCCTCTCGGGCTGCCAGAGCCACGGACTCCGTCCAAAATTCTCGCAGCTTTCGTTCGATTTCACCGGCGATCTCTGCGGCGCTGTTTTGCGGCACGATTGCGGTGAAGAGATTCGGTAACGAAGGTGTCCGCAGGGCGCGTTTCGAGTGAGCGCGCGTGGTCTCTACGACCTCTCGCAGTGCCGCGTGTGCCTCCTCCATCCCGCGGAGTTGTTGGACCAGCCAGCGGTCGAAACGAGGTTCGTAGCGAAGGCTCGGAAACAAGATGTGGTCGGGCCCGAAGCGCTCCACCACCGGCTCCATCGCCGCCCAAGTGGTCTCGGCCAAAATGCTGGACGAAGCCCAAAGGTCGCGCAGTTTCCGCGAGGCCTCGATGAAATCCTGAACCGGAGCGAACTGCACGCGCAAGAGAGCGGCCCCGTGCCCGTCCGCCAGGATGGCGGCCAACGCGGAAACGAGGGAGTCGTGCACCAACACGGAGTGATCGGGAATCCGCGAGTCCGCTGGCAGCAGCGGCCAAAGCAAGCCCAGTCGCGCACGATCCGTTCCACGTTCGCCTTCGAGTGCTTCCAGAATTTCCGGAAGGAATCGCCACAGAACTAGGAAACGCAAGCGCAGGTCAGCTACGTGTTTCAGCGTCTCTGGGATCCGCGATCCGAGTGCTGCCACGGCGTCCACACATTCTTCCGGAAAGACCAGCTCGAAGGGACGCCCTGTGACCGTGCCAGCGACCAGTACCGGTTTTCCTTCCAATGGGTGAACGAGCTGCAACTCCTTCCGCGGGTTGATGTCGAAGTCTCTCAGCCAATTCTGGCGATCGGCACCCGATGCCAAATGGTCTGCCTGCTGCACCACGCGCCGGCTGGCGTCATCCAAGTCGCCTCCGGCGAGCGCGGTTGCGATCTCCCGGCCTTGGCGGCCGTGGCCTCGTCCGAGCACGAGTGGTTTGTGCGGTGGATCGTGCAAAAAAGCATGAATCTTCAAAAACCAACGGTTCGCTGCACTCACGTGAAGTTCTCCTCGACTATTCCCCTGCCTGTCCACTCTGATCTTGCCGACAACAACGGCCGCTTTTTACTGCTTTCGGTTTCCTACTCAAGAGTTTGCGCAAAGTTGGCAACGTTGCTGCCAACGATTGGCTGGTCGCGAAAAGTGAGCAGTTCCGGGGGCGCGCCGATCCCGTAAAGGCGCTGCTTGCGCTGGCCGCGGATCTGGATTTCGTAGGGTGCACTTGCGCTTCCGAGCTTGCGTTGAAGCTGGGCGTTGAGCTTCGATATTTCCGGGCGGAAATTGCGTTCCCCCCAATCTCTCCCGACGGCCACACTGCCCAAGCGGCTCATGAGCTGGCGTAGCCGGTCGCGGAAATATGGAGTGAGCTCGGCTGCCGGGAGAAAGCAAGCGGCACAACCTGCACAGTCGAAGCCCGCAATGTGGGCGTCGCGGCGGCGTTGCGCGAGCAGTGCATAAATTCCCACTCTTAGCGGGGAAAGTTCGATCCCCTCGCCCCCACAAACGATGCGGTGTTGCAGCAAGTCAATTTCGATGGTCGGCCGGGCGAGTTGCCCCAAACGATCTTGGAGCCGTCGGACCAACTCGGAAAAGCTTGTGGCTTGCAGATCTTGTTCGCGTTGCAGAAGCCTGAGGCGCGGAAAGGGGAGGTCGGTGAGCTCCACATCGATCTCGCTAGTGGAGACTTCGAATATTTGGCCGTCGGATCGCTGAACTTTGATGCGCTTTTTTTTGCGAGGTCGGAAGAAGAAGGAAGAACTCTCGATATCGGACGGGCGGACCAACACGTGCGACAACCGATCGTCCACCCGGCCGTACAGCATGAGGGCCGTAGCGAGAAGATATCCCATCGTTTTGCGACCACCGGCGATGGAGGCATGCAGCGGCGGGCTTTCCGGCCGAGTGTGGTTGCGGACAAAGTTGAGAATGAAGTTACCGGCGGCCTCGCTTTCGGCCGCACTCCGCACATCATCCAAAGGTGCACCAGTGGGCCCGGGAAGCAGTAGGATGTGTTTCGGGCTGAAGCGAAACCGCTTGGCTGCCGGGTACTCCCGCTGTAGTGCTGCCCAAGCGCCTTTGCGACCGAACAAGGCACGTTCGATGTGTTCGCGACCGGAGGTCGTGGTCAGCACAAAGACGCATGTTTGCGGAACCGGTCGGCGCTGGCAGAGGGCCGACACGGTTTCGGTGATCACTTGCGGCGACGCACCGGCCACAAACACCAAGGTAAGATCCCACCCCATCGCATCCACCGTTCCAACGTGGGCCCATACTTGCACGGGCGGAATGTTGTCAAGCGAGTCCGACAAGCTCCGCGCAGTTACGGCGAGCTCGCACTCGCGGTGCCGAGCGGAGCAGTGGCTCGGGCGGGGGGGGTGGACTCAGTAGCCGCCCGACCGATCCGTGGCGGGGCGCATTCAAATCACCCGAAACTCTTCGTATTCGGTGACCTCGCCCCGGCCCACGCTTTCGATTCGGGGTTTGCAAGCGGCGCAGAGAAAATAGTAGCGCACCCGGTCGGTCTTCGGATCGATGAGCCGTTCCAACTGGCGCTGTAGCCGCCGCAAGTGGTTTTCCGGTAGGCGGGGCGCCTCGAACACTGACTTTTGCACCCGCACGGCATATTTCTTGAGCGCCTTGACCACACGGTAACGAATGCGGTCGTCGGAGATGTCGAAGGCAATAACGGTAAACATGGTGACACGCCGTTTTTACCGCACCACAAATGGTTCGTAGCTTTGCTCGTGCCCGAGAAGGCAGCGCGCAAAGTGCCGGACTTGTTCCTCGATGACCTGCCGATATTTGAGCCGTTGGTTGCGGGGAGGGTAAAGAATCTCGTTGCGGATCCGGCGCTCGAAAAGCTCGATAAAGTACTTCATGGCCTCGCGCTTGAAACGGACAGGCTCGCCGTCAGCGCCGGGTTCGAAGTCGTCGGTGCTGAACACTCGTTGGTTGATGCAAGCCACCACCATGGGGTCGACGATCATTGCGCGATACTCTTCCATCAAGTCGCAAACGAGCGAGGGGCGGCCGTACGCAATCTCATGCAGTGCACCCACGTAGGGGTCGAGTCCGACGATTTGCACTGCGGTTTCCACCGCGTTGGCCAAAAGGGTGTAGCCGAGGGACAAGAGAACGTTGACGGGGTCCAAGGGCGGGCGGCGGTTACGCCCCGTGAACTGAAAATCTGAATTTTTGAGCAAGTGGGGAAACACTTCGAAGTACAGCGCTGAAGCGCGTCCTTCGAAGCCTCGCACTTCATCGAGGGTGGTGGCTTCGGCGAGTTGGTCCTGCACCGCTCCCAGACGGTATGCCATCTCCGTCAGCGGAGCGCCCGCGCTGTGGCGGCGCCCCGCTTTGAAGAGGAAGGCGCGCATGTTGGCAATTTTGCCGTGCACGAAGCGGCGGGCGAAGTCGAGGGCGCGGAGCCGATCGCGCAGCACGTCGTATTGTGCCAAGCGAAGGGTGACGTTCTTGGAATGGTGGTGCATGAGCCGGCCGCGGAATTTGCCGTGTAGAGACAAGAAGACGGTGTCGATTCGTTCGTTCACCAGGAAGTCCAGCACTGCCGGTGTCACGACGATATTTCCCATGAGCACGAGCTGATCCAGGTCGTGAACGAGCAGCTCCGTGCGCTTCACGTTGCCCAGCCACACTTCCAGCACGGAACCGTTGCGACGAACGGTGGCGCCAGGCTCGGTGATGTACGCGGTCTTCATTTATCGTTCGCCTCCTTCTTTGGTTCGGGACTTTGTGTGCGGCGGTGGATCTCCGTCAGGCTCCTCGGCTTCGTTTTCTCCGGCATCCTCCCACGGGGGTGGAGAGTGGTCGTTCGGTGCGGGTGTGGAGAATTTTCGGTGGGGAAGGAGATCGTGCAGGATTTTCTCCATCCGTTCGAGCCGTGCAATGATAGCTTGGAGTTCTGCCTTCGTGTTCCCGGAGGGGGTGTCACTTTCCACCCAATCGCCGAGCTCTACCGGGGAAAGTGGGGGTTTTTTCGCAAACTGTGGCGGGCTGGAGAGCGCAAACAGGACCGGCGTCGCATAACCGGCTTCGGGGGCTTCGGGACAGCGGCATTTTAGTGCGAGTTCGGGGAAGTACTCGTGCAAGCGCTTGCAGCCGATGGGCGATTGTAGGCCTTTGCGCACGCGAGCGAGCTCTTTGCGGCTTGTGCCGGTGCGAGCGAAAATCTGATCGATAACTGGGTTTTCCCTGCCGATCAGGCCGACCGAGTAGAGCAAGCAGCGCAACGCAGTTGCGGACACGGGCTCGCCCTCTTGGGCGCGGCGCGCAAGTTCGCGCAGGACGGCACAACCTTCGAGCACGCGGTCGACGGCCTCGGCAACGGGTTTCCCCTTTTCGATCGCTGCCAGTGCTTCCGCCAGCCCTCGCGGCGAACCGGTCAGCGGCGTTGTTTCCAGAGGTTGCGGGCTCGGGGCGATGCTGCCCGGGGGGCGCAATGGTACGACGCGGTCTCTAAGAACTTGCTCGAACGTCAGCGGGTCCACGGTGCGCAATGCTGCCAGGGCGCTGGCTGCATCGAGTGGTTCCAACGACTCCGGTGCAAGAAAACGCGACGGCCGCAGCGTCGCTTGGTGGACTCCCAGCGGTAACTTGACCAGGTTGCCCAGGCCCTTGCCCGTGAGTTCATCTTGCTTCGGGAAAATCTCGACGTTGACACTTGCGGGTTGGGGTCCGGCGCGCCACAACAGCTCGCGCAGGAAGGATCGCGCCCGCCGAGCCGGCACGCGGGGTGCGAAAAACGCCCACAGGTGCAGGCCGCTGCCTCCGGTGTCTTCGATGAACAGGGGAACTCCGATCTCGCGTCCGACCCGAACGATGCGCTGCGCGTAGTCGCGCAAGGGGGCGAGCGCGAGCCCACCCAGGGCCTCGGTTTGTTCCAGTCGAGTTTGCTCCCAGGCGGCGCTGGTCGGATCCAGGTCGATGACCGCGAAGGCGACGTGATGATCGGGGTAGAGCAAGTATTGGCCAAGAGTAAGTCGGCCCGACAAGTGCTGGGAAACGACACGTTCATCCATCGGTTCGCGCACGGGTACGTAACCAGTGCGGTCGTTGCGGGCGTCGTACCACTGCCGCGCATACACATCGCCACGCGCAGCGAACCAGCGCCGAAAGAGATCCACCAGCTCGTTACCGGTCTGCTCGGGCTGCTGGCTCGGGCGAGGTTCCGCGTCGAACACGAGAAAATCTTCGGCGTCCGGCGAGCTGCCGCCAGTTTCAGGTTCAGGGGAGTCGGCGGTCAGGGAATTGGCTGGGTACGGCTCGCCTTTCAGTCGGCGGCCCTCTTCGATCTCGCCTGCTTCGATCAGAAGCAGTGCCCATGCACGCTTGTCGTGTTCCACCAAACCTTGATTGCGCGCAGTTCGATATAGGTCTTTGACTGTGCCGTAGTCTCCCTGGGAGGCTGCCCGCTGGGCTAGGGCCAAGTGGGTGCCAGCGACCTTGGGATGCAGCTCGTGTTCCGGCATTTTTGACCCCCCAAACGAGTCGCTTTACCCAACCGGGCTCGGTCAACCGGCGAGTCGTGCCAGTTCGGCTTGCGCATGCTCTGCAAAGGTTGGCAGCAGAGCCATGCGTTGATAGGCCGCCCGAGCGCCATCGAGATCGCCTTGTTGCTCGCACAGCTTGGCGAGTGCTTCGAGCGCCTCGGGATACTCCGTAACGTACCGCCGGCGGCGAAAGTCGGCTGCCTGTTCGTAGCAGTGCCGTGCCTGGCCGAATTCACGAATGCTTTCGTAAATTTGCCCCATCTTGAACAGCGTCAGGTGTCGGCCCACGTGGTCTTTCAAGAGAGAGCTCTTGTAGAGTTTGAGCGCTCGTCGTTTTTCACCGCGGGCGAGCTCGGCGTCGGCGAGCAAACGCCAGATGTACGGTTTACGGTGGTGGGGCCTGATGTGTTGTTCGATCCAAGCCACCGCATCTGCTGGCCGATTTGTGGCCAAGGCAATCTCGGCCAGCAAGGCATACACGAAGTCGTGCTCGCGGTTGCGGGTGTTTTCCAGTGCGAGCCGCAAGGCGCGTTCTGCGTCCACATGTTGCCCCACGGCAACCAGAATTTTCCCGGCCAGGAAGAACTTGAACAGCGGCTCCTGGTGATTGCGGTCCTTGTCGACGCGGATGCACTTGTAAATGAAACGGCGGGCATCCTCGTAGCGCTTGAGGCGGTACGCGGAACGCGCGGCGCCGTAGAGAGCCATGACGTAAGTTTTGAAGTGCCGGTGCTGGTCATTGCGCGTTTCCTCCGGCAAGCTCTCGAACAGTTGCGTCACTTCGCGGAAAAGGCGAAGGGCAACCGCATCCTTTTGCGGCAAGATGCTCGCGTGGTAAACGGCTAGGCGGTATTTGTCCTTGATCGAGTTCGGTTCGAGGCGCAACGCCTCCGCAATCCATCGTTCGAATCCTTTGCGCCAACTCTCGGGATCGTCGAGGCGCGGCTTGCGGATTTTGTGTTGCAGCAGGGCGAGGTAATGGACGTAGGCGAGGCCGCTTGCCGTGCGGTGCGATGGCGAGGCATCGTAGAGTTCGGCGTATAGGTCGCGAGCTTCCTCGAGCCGGCCGAGCTGTGTGAGTGCAAAACCAACTTCGCTCGCAAGCTCAGCCTGCGCCGCTTGCACCGGCCGCTCGATTTGGGTGTGGAGTTTTGCGATTTCTTCCCAGTTCCCCTGCTGCTTCCACTTCCTCACCGCCTCCACTGTGGGGGACTGGCCCTCTTCGTGGATGCGTTGCATTGTCATGGGGCAAGTAGCTATGGGATGCTCAGCATGGATTGAAAGGGGGGCAGAGACCTTGGCAACGTTGCCACCAACGGTTGCCGCTTGTGACGAATGAAGGACGTCGGCTGAGCTTCAGGAAGGTTTGCGGCTCACCGGCGGCCTGCGAAATTTGTCCGGGGTTCGCCTAGGGCTTGGGTCCAGGGTCGTTGGGGGGCCGCAAAGGCAATACCTTTGGCCCGGGGGAGCGCGCGGGAGGTCGGCGGCTTGCCCGGTAACGATCCCGATCGTGTAGTGCAGCGGGGAGGGTGCGGATGCGTGCCGTTCAGGCCTTGTGGATAGCGATCTGTTCCGGCGGCAGAAAGAGACCGTACATAGTGTTCGGCCGTTTACCGGCGCCCCGGAAGCGCACTTGCTCCAGGTGATCCAGCGGTAGGCCAAACTGGATCAACGCTCGTTTAATCCGCGACATGGCTTGTCGCACGTACTCGTACGGGAGTTCCCGATCGGAGTCTGGAACCAGGTGTGCCAAGTCCGCCGCCTCGCGAAAACAGCAAGGGCAGGGAGTTGCGTTGTCGGTATTGCCCGAGTTTGGGACCAAGCCGTTCCCGCGCAGTTGTTTCTCAGTCTTGGATGGAGCGAGCGGGGCGCAGGTAGATTCGCGATGCCTTTTCCGTAGGCTTGCCAGGTAGAACCACATCGCGAGGTCGCGGCGCCGCACGCGCAACTTGTCGTGATTCGGCCACAGAGTGCGGCCATTGATCCGCACGGCAGCCACATCACCACGTGGGTTCAATTGGAATTCGAGTAAGACCGAAGTCGGAGCATCGAGGTGAGGCTGCACCGCGGCAATCAAATTCGGCAGTGCCAGTCCGTCGGAGCGTGCAGCCAAGGATCGCACCCGTAAAAGCGGGATTTCGGCAAGGTGGAATCGCGGGGAATCTGGGCTGGGAATTTTCGTGCCGTTTGCCGGGCGGCGTGAGTCGACCACGAGGTCTACCAGGCGGTCTTGTGGTCGAGCCAACAACTGGAATGCCAGCATCAGGGTGAGCGCGAGGGATTTGCGCGCCCCGGCGACGGAACCCACGATGAGGGAGCAATCGTTGAAGAGCTGTCGCATGAGTTCCAGAACTTGGCGCCATGCTGCTTGGTTGTCTGGGGTATGGCGGAGGTCGTACAGTGGTTGCTGGAGCGAGGAGTCGAACAGCAAATGGAAGTGGAGCTCGGGCGGTTGCACGCCGATTTGGCGGGCTAAGCGACAGAACTCGCCCTTGGGTCCGGCGAGTTTATCGCGAAACATTTGCCAAGCGGGCTCAGTGCCGATGAGGTCTACTCGGGGGATCTCGAAGCGGTAGTCCGATGCGGTAGAAAGGGCGCGGAACACCTGCAGGACTTTCGTGGGGTGAATTCCGGCAAGAGCAACCAATGTCGCTGTTTGCTTGTTCATTCCCTGCCTCCCTGGCTAAGGAAAAGCCAACACCTTCTGCGCGAAAAAATCAAGCACTTTTTGAGGTTTTCTGGGCTGCATTGTGCCAAGTCGGTCCCGCGAGCATGTCGCCGCTCAGTGAGCTTCACTTTTGTTTGGTAGGGCATGATGGCCGGCCAAGGGCGCGAGAAGGTTTGTGTCCCTGGGGCCGCTGGCAACGTTGCCGTTTGTGGAGGGAGACGAGGATCCACTCGGTCAGTCGACTTGAAATATGCTAATGGGCTGGGCGAATGTGGTCCCTTTGGTATGCGAAAGACGGTTGCCCGCTCGCGCTTGCTCTGCAGAGTGATTCGGGGCAGGAAGTTAGGGCGGTTTTGCTGGCCGTGCCGCAGTTGTGGCGCGCCGGCCGGCGTGAGGTCTTTGACAACGAGGAGAAGCTAGTCAGCCCGTACGATGTTGGCGTGCGGGACTGTGGTGGCGCGGCCCGTGGGCTGTCGGGCCTTTGCGCCACTCGCGTGTTCGCTTGGGAACAATACGGGATCTCTTTGAGTTCCCTGCATTTCTCGCTGTCCGAGCGGCGCAATACGAATCAGGCGGCAAGTCTGCGGGTTAGCCTGAGCCGGCGGTGCCCAAGCACTATTTCTGATTGGACGGGTTTGGCGAGTGGCGCTGCTCGCGGTTCAAGGGTGCGGAAAATCGGCCTGCGGGGGCAGCACAGCCCGAAGGCACACGTTCCCCGAGAGGGGTTTGAGACTCGCAGGCGCTTGCCAGCGCGTGCGCATCTGCCCGAAGGCACACGTTCCCCGAGAGGGGTTTGAGACGCCGCGCGTGAGCCGGCTATGCCGATTCGCCCGAAGGCACACGTTCCCCGAGAGGGGTTTGAGACCAGCTGGCTTCGCACGCTTGCCATCTGGCCCGAAGGCACACGTTCCCCGAGAGGGGTTTGAGACCGCTGGCTTCCGCCAGCTTGGCGCACTTCGGCCCGAAGGCACACGTTCCCCGAGAGGGGTTTGAGACCGCTGGTCGCCAGGCTTGCCGAAGCACTGGCCCGAAGGCACACGTTCCCCGAGAGGGGTTTGAGACAGCTCCGCATTGCGCACGCGTCGCTTCAGCCCGAAGGCACACGTTCCCCGAGAGGGGTTTGAGACACTGTCCGCGGCAGCTTCCGCGGCGCACTGCGCCCGAAGGCACACGTTCCCCGAGAGGGGTTTGAGACGCCAGCACTTCGGCAAGCCGTCGCTATCGCCCGAAGGCACACGTTCCCCGAGAGGGGTTTGAGACCTTCCGGCGAATCTCCGGCTCGCATGGCCCGAAGGCACACGTTCCCCGAGAGGGGTTTGAGACCTGCAGCTGCGAGCTTCCGCCGAGCTGCAGCCCGAAGGCACACGTTCCCCGAGAGGGGTTTGAGACGCGACGCCTGCGCGAAGTGCCTCGCGCAGTTCGCCCGAAGGCACACGTTCCCCGAGAGGGGTTTGAGACCTTCCGTGCAGCTCGCATCCGGTTCATCGCCCGAAGGCACACGTTCCCCGAGAGGGGTTTGAGACGCTGCGCCGAGCTTGCCGTCCGCGGATGCGCCCGAAGGCACACGTTCCCCGAGAGGGGTTTGAGACTGCGTCCGTGATGCCAGCCTTCGCAGCTTCGCCCGAAGGCACACGTTCCCCGAGAGGGGTTTGAGACTCAGCGGCAAGCCTCTCCGAGTGCACATGCCCGAAGGCACACGTTCCCCGAGAGGGGTTTGAGACTCGAGCTCGCCAGTTCAAGCGATGCCTGCCCGAAGGCACACGTTCCCCGAGAGGGGTTTGAGACGCACTGAGCCTGCGATTCCGCCTGAATGGCCCGAAGGCACACGTTCCCCGAGAGGGGTTTGAGACCGATCTGCCAGTTGCTCGCCTGCTTTCGCCCGAAGGCACACGTTCCCCGAGAGGGGTTTGAGACCTGCCGGGGCGATCGTGCCGCGAATTCGCCCGAAGGCACACGTTCCCCGAGAGGGGTTTGAGACCGACCTGCCGAAGCGCTCCGAGCTTGACGCCCGAAGGCACACGTTCCCCGAGAGGGGTTTGAGACGTCGCGAGCGCTCCTGCGCAGCTTGCCTGCCCGAAGGCACACGTTCCCCGAGAGGGGTTTGAGACTGCCTCGAATCGGCACTTCCAGCTGCCTCTGGCCCGAAGGCACACGTTCCCCGAGAGGGGTTTGAGACTGCGAGTCCCGCTTCAGCTTCGCGGATGCCTGCCCGAAGGCACACGTTCCCCGAGAGGGGTTTGAGACTCGGCAGCTTCGCGGTGAAACTGCCAGCCCGAAGGCACACGTTCCCCGAGAGGGGTTTGAGACCGGACTTCGCCGGACGCTTCGGCCCGAAGGCACACGTTCCCCGAGAGGGGTTTGAGACTCTTGCACCGAGATCCGCCAGCTTAGTGGCCCGAAGGCACACGTTCCCCGAGAGGGGTTTGAGACATCCGGTTCGTGACCCTCCGGGTACACAGAGCCCGAAGGCACACGTTCCCCGAGAGGGGTTTGAGACGCGGCGAAGCCTGCGGCCACTCGCGGTGAGCCCGCCCGAAGGCACACGTTCCCCGAGAGGGGTTTGAGACGACCCTGTCGAGGTGCGAGGTGCACCCGTCTTCCGCCCGAAGGCACACGTTCCCCGAGAGGGGTTTGAGACGCCTCCATTCCGGCGGGCGCGCTCTCCGCAATTGGCCCGAAGGCACACGTTCCCCGAGAGGGGTTTGAGACCGCTTCGAAGCGGCCGCCATCGCGCGGACATGGCCCGAAGGCACACGTTCCCCGAGAGGGGTTTGAGACGCGTCACCGTGCGGGGACCCAACCGCACTCGCCCGAAGGCACACGTTCCCCGAGAGGGGTTTGAGACGCCAGGACCGTAGTCCCAGTCTTGGACAACCCTGGCCCGAAGGCACACGTTCCCCGAGAGGGGTTTGAGACGCGATGCCGAGCCACCTGGCGGATACCATTGCCCGAAGGCACACGTTCCCCGAGAGGGGTTTGAGACTGCGACGCAACCGCGCTCGAGCTCGCAGTGCCCGAAGGCACACGTTCCCCGAGAGGGGTTTGAGACTGCACAGGCGGCCGCGGCGACTCTCGTGCACGGCCCGAAGGCACACGTTCCCCGAGAGGGGTTTGAGACTCCTTGCCACGCGTTTCATACATCCTCGCTTTGCCCGAAGGCACACGTTCCCCGAGAGGGGTTTGAGACTCCGCAGCTCCGCTCTTCGCGGCGGCATCTTCGCCCGAAGGCACACGTTCCCCGAGAGGGGTTTGAGACTCGAACTTACGCACGCCCTTGCGCGTGACTGCCCGAAGGCACACGTTCCCCGAGAGGGGTTTGAGACTCTGCCAACGAGTTGGCAGCGGTACCCGCTGAATCGCCCGAAGGCACACGTTCCCCGAGAGGGGTTTGAGACCCGTGGCTCCAGAACCGCACCGTGGCTCCAGGGCCCGAAGGCACACGTTCCCCGAGAGGGGTTTGAGACCCAAGTGCCGACGTTGCGAACGTCGGGCACTAAGCCCGAAGGCACACGTTCCCCGAGAGGGGTTTGAGACTCGGCATCCTCTCGGCGCATGCCCGCCGATTAGGCCCGAAGGCACACGTTCCCCGAGAGGGGTTTGAGACACTGCCATCGGACGAGTTGAGCAGCTTTCTCTTAGGCCCGAAGGCACACGTTCCCCGAGAGGGGTTTGAGACGCCGCTGAAGCCGCCTTAAGCGGCGAGTTCAGGCCCGAAGGCACACGTTCCCCGAGAGGGGTTTGAGACGTGACGGCTCCTGGCCTCACGAGCGGCCATTGCCCGAAGGCACACGTTCCCCGAGAGGGGTTTGAGACTCCCTTCGGAGGTTTCCGATCCAGCGTATCCGCCCGAAGGCACACGTTCCCCGAGAGGGGTTTGAGACGCGGTCGTGTGACGCCACCAGCGCGGCCTCTGCCCGAAGGCACACGTTCCCCGAGAGGGGTTTGAGACCGCCGGCGTCCCATCCGCAGTCGACGCCACAGGCCCGAAGGCACACGTTCCCCGAGAGGGGTTTGAGACCAGGCGCTACCGGCCCCGCAGGCCATTCTTGCCCGAAGGCACACGTTCCCCGAGAGGGGTTTGAGACCTTGACGCTGTCATTTCCATCCTCTGCGCGCTTGCCCGAAGGCACACGTTCCCCGAGAGGGGTTTGAGACAGGCGTCTACCCGGCCTCGCAGGGCCGGATTCTGCCCGAAGGCACACGTTCCCCGAGAGGGGTTTGAGACTCACGACCGTGCCCAGATGCGTACCGCTTGGCCCGAAGGCACACGTTCCCCGAGAGGGGTTTGAGACTGAGGGCGGCCAGTTGCAGAAGTTCTCGAGCATGCCCGAAGGCACACGTTCCCCGAGAGGGGTTTGAGACGCCGGGGCTGAGTGCGCGATAACTTGTCGACTCGGCCCGAAGGCACACGTTCCCCGAGAGGGGTTTGAGACGACCCGCCGTGCTCTCTTTCGCCTTCGGTTGCCCGAAGGCACACGTTCCCCGAGAGGGGTTTGAGACTGCCGCGTCTCGCCGGGCTGAGTGACGCATTAGCCCGAAGGCACACGTTCCCCGAGAGGGGTTTGAGACCGTTCCGGAACACGTTGACCTGCTTCCGTCATCTTGCCCGAAGGCACACGTTCCCCGAGAGGGGTTTGAGACCTCCCGACTGAGTGCTCAGTCGCGGAGGGACTTACGCCCGAAGGCACACGTTCCCCGAGAGGGGTTTGAGACGTATCGCGCGATGTCTGGGCCATCGCAATCCTGCGCCCGAAGGCACACGTTCCCCGAGAGGGGTTTGAGACTGGTCCGGCGTGCCTGCCGACATACAATCTTCGTGGCCCGAAGGCACACGTTCCCCGAGAGGGGTTTGAGACCAGCGGCGCGGATCCGGTCCGCGTCGTCGAGGCATGCCCGAAGGCACACGTTCCCCGAGAGGGGTTTGAGACTGGTCCGCAAACGCCCTCTCTTCGGCGGGCAATCGCCCGAAGGCACACGTTCCCCGAGAGGGGTTTGAGACTCTTTGCTTCACCGTGGGAATGCGTTTATTCAAGCCCGAAGGCACACGTTCCCCGAGAGGGGTTTGAGACGTGTCGGCCTTAGCGAAGTGGCCATAGTCAGATGTGGCCCGAAGGCACACGTTCCCCGAGAGGGGTTTGAGACATCGGCGTGAGAGGCGGTTCGGCCTTGCGGTAGGCCCGAAGGCACACGTTCCCCGAGAGGGGTTTGAGACGCGTCCACTCGCGTGGGCCCTCTCCGCGCACCGTTGCCCGAAGGCACACGTTCCCCGAGAGGGGTTTGAGACCGGGGCACGAAGTGGACGCCGAGTGCCCGAGCTCTGCCCGAAGGCACACGTTCCCCGAGAGGGGTTTGAGACATGGCGGCTTCGAAGGCCGGCCCACCGGGAGTGGGCCCGAAGGCACACGTTCCCCGAGAGGGGTTTGAGACCTGCTGCAGTCTCCAGTTGAGACTGTTCAGCAGCTTCGCCCGAAGGCACACGTTCCCCGAGAGGGGTTTGAGACACAGGCCGGCGCAAATCGCGGCGAGGTTTCAATTGGGCCCGAAGGCACACGTTCCCCGAGAGGGGTTTGAGACGAGTGGTCTTAGCATATAACCGCGCAATGCATGGCCCGAAGGCACACGTTCCCCGAGAGGGGTTTGAGACGCAAGGCATTGCCCGCAAGGTACTGGCTTTTCCGCCCGAAGGCACACGTTCCCCGAGAGGGGTTTGAGACCTGGCTTTCCTTTTCGGTCGCGCGCTCGCCAGTTAAGCCCGAAGGCACACGTTCCCCGAGAGGGGTTTGAGACAAATTCAAGCGTGTGTCGCCACACGCCATCACAAGAATGCCCGAAGGCACACGTTCCCCGAGAGGGGTTTGAGACGCTACCCCGTCCGGGTTTAGGCTAGAGACAAAGTTGCCCGAAGGCACACGTTCCCCGAGAGGGGTTTGAGACCTCGGGCCAAACGGCCCACGCCACAACATGAATATGGCCCGAAGGCACACGTTCCCCGAGAGGGGTTTGAGACTAGTGTGTTACAGTCGGCCTGGTCACCGCGCGATAGCGCCCGAAGGCACACGTTCCCCGAGAGGGGTTTGAGACCCCGCTTTTGGAAGCGGGCCCCAAGGGCCCTGATGAGCCCGAAGGCACACGTTCCCCGAGAGGGGTTTGAGACCAGGCAATCCACCTGACACCCCTGTCGGGGTGCCAGGCCCGAAGGCACACGTTCCCCGAGAGGGGTTTGAGACATTTCCTCCGCCGCATCAACCTCTATGACTACCTTTGCCCGAAGGCACACGTTCCCCGAGAGGGGTTTGAGACCCTTGATGGCAGCGATTTCCTCCGCCGCGTCGACTTCGCCCGAAGGCACACGTTCCCCGAGAGGGGTTTGAGACTGGTTTGATACCGAGAACTGTCCGTAGTTACCTTTTTGCCCGAAGGCACACGTTCCCCGAGAGGGGTTTGAGACTCCACTCTGGACCGCAACTGGGGTTCTTGCCTTGCGGGCCCGAAGGCACACGTTCCCCGAGAGGGGTTTGAGACACCTTCGTGGGGGCCGGTACCGGGGGCCCCCGTAGGGCCCGAAGGCACACGTTCCCCGAGAGGGGTTTGAGACTCGGTACTCTTTCGCTTTGCGAGAATGTCCCGAAATCAGCCCGAAGGCACACGTTCCCCGAGAGGGGTTTGAGACTCGGCGAGTGTCGCCGATATCGGTAAGCACGCCAGCGAGCCCGAAGGCACACGTTCCCCGAGAGGGGTTTGAGACTGGCGTGGTCGCGAGATCCTGCCGCGCAAGTATTTCAGCCCGAAGGCACACGTTCCCCGAGAGGGGTTTGAGACGCGAGAATGTCCCGAAATCATTCCCGCTTCCCTTCTGCCCGAAGGCACACGTTCCCCGAGAGGGGTTTGAGACAGTTCCAGACTTTTTCTCGAAGTAACGGACTTCGTTTGCCCGAAGGCACACGTTCCCCGAGAGGGGTTTGAGACTAAACCCGAGGGGCGACCCCTCCGGGACGCCGTTGTCGCCCGAAGGCACACGTTCCCCGAGAGGGGTTTGAGACAAATTCTTTGAATCCCATCCACCACACTCGATTGCGGCCCGAAGGCACACGTTCCCCGAGAGGGGTTTGAGACCACAAACCCCAAGGGGGTATCTGTGGTGGCCCCGTTTGCCCGAAGGCACACGTTCCCCGAGAGGGGTTTGAGACGCGCTTAGTCGTCGTTGTCATCCGGGTTAGAGATTCCGGCCCGAAGGCACACGTTCCCCGAGAGGGGTTTGAGACTTAGGATGCCCTCGCTGTTGAGATATCCAGCGAAGTGCGAGGCCCGAAGGCACACGTTCCCCGAGAGGGGTTTGAGACCGCATTATCAGTAGAGAAACTCCCAAAACTATTTTTCCGCCCGAAGGCACACGTTCCCCGAGAGGGGTTTGAGACTACAAACCCCAACGGGGTATCAGTCGACACCCCGTTTTGCCCGAAGGCACACGTTCCCCGAGAGGGGTTTGAGACCGCCGTCAACTCTTCTAGGGAGCTGGCGGCGGTCACGCGTGCCCGAAGGCACACGTTCCCCGAGAGGGGTTTGAGACCATTAATCCGGATATCCGGGACCCCACCCCCCATGCCCGAAGGCACACGTTCCCCGAGAGGGGTTTGAGACGAAGGGCATCTATCTCTTGCCCGATTGGTACTTCCAAGCCCGAAGGCACACGTTCCCCGAGAGGGGTTTGAGACTGCTCCAGGGGTGGGGTCTTCCACGTGTAGGCAGCGCCCGAAGGCACACGTTCCCCGAGAGGGGTTTGAGACCTTTTCTTCCTTTTCATCTTAACCCTCCTGTCTTTTTGGCCCGAAGGCACACGTTCCCCGAGAGGGGTTTGAGACCCCCAGCATCCTTCACCCACTTCTGGGTGAAGGATACTGCCCGAAGGCACACGTTCCCCGAGAGGGGTTTGAGACTTCTTCAGCCACTCTTTTGTAAAAGAGATGGCTTCGACGCCCGAAGGCACACGTTCCCCGAGAGGGGTTTGAGACAGAAATGGTTCGCCCTCGCTGCGAGGCTCTCGAGAGGCCCGAAGGCACACGTTCCCCGAGAGGGGTTTGAGACTTCAGCGAGTTGACCAGCTTCCGTTTGATCTGGTCGCCCGAAGGCACACGTTCCCCGAGAGGGGTTTGAGACTTGACCAGCTTCCGTTTGATCTGGTCAAGCGGCGGCGGCCCGAAGGCACACGTTCCCCGAGAGGGGTTTGAGACTCAACGCGCACTTCGCCCACGCGTGTCAACAATCCAGGCCCGAAGGCACACGTTCCCCGAGAGGGGTTTGAGACCGCCGCGCTATGCGGCGCCAATCCGCCGTGCTATGCCCGAAGGCACACGTTCCCCGAGAGGGGTTTGAGACAGCTCTTCTAAGGTGCTGGCAGCGGTGACCCGTTCGAGCCCGAAGGCACACGTTCCCCGAGAGGGGTTTGAGACCGATCCAGTACGGTTTCTGTTCGTTGTCGCAAACGAGGCCCGAAGGCACACGTTCCCCGAGAGGGGTTTGAGACATTTCAACGCCTTCCGTACAAAGGTATCCAGCAAAGTGCCCGAAGGCACACGTTCCCCGAGAGGGGTTTGAGACGTTGACCAGCTTTTCCAGCTGGTTCACTCGCCACTTGCCCGAAGGCACACGTTCCCCGAGAGGGGTTTGAGACTCGCTCTCGTCATCGGCCCCGGGTGCATATACCAGGCCCGAAGGCACACGTTCCCCGAGAGGGGTTTGAGACACCTTGCGGGCAATGGGCAAGGCATTGCCCGCAAGGGCCCGAAGGCACACGTTCCCCGAGAGGGGTTTGAGACTTCAGCCCAGTACGGTTTCTCTCGATCGAAAACCAGCCCGAAGGCACACGTTCCCCGAGAGGGGTTTGAGACCTATCGCCTAGCGCACGGCGGCAAATCCGGATTGCGGCCCGAAGGCACACGTTCCCCGAGAGGGGTTTGAGACAATAGTACCGTATCCTTCATTTTCTTCCTCCGTATCCGCCCGAAGGCACACGTTCCCCGAGAGGGGTTTGAGACACCTTAACACGTATCGTTGGTCGCATGCTGCATATATGCCCGAAGGCACACGTTCCCCGAGAGGGGTTTGAGACAAAAATTCCTTTTCCTTTTCATCCAACAATAGTACCGGCCCGAAGGCACACGTTCCCCGAGAGGGGTTTGAGACGGCTTGTTCCGCCGCTTGAGCAGCTGTTAGCTGCTCAGCCCGAAGGCACACGTTCCCCGAGAGGGGTTTGAGACGGGTCACGTGTTCTCTGTTGGGAACACAAAACCTTAAGGCCCGAAGGCACACGTTCCCCGAGAGGGGTTTGAGACTTTTTCCTCAGCTGCTCAAACGGCGGAGTCTTCCGCCCGAAGGCACACGTTCCCCGAGAGGGGTTTGAGACTAGTGGCGAGTCTCTCCCACTTGGGAGAGCAACCCGGCCCGAAGGCACACGTTCCCCGAGAGGGGTTTGAGACTTCTGGTCTTGCAGCAAGATTGCCTTTTCCATATTTGCCCGAAGGCACACGTTCCCCGAGAGGGGTTTGAGACACGAGTAGCGCTATGCGCTACTCGTCGTCATCCTCGCCCGAAGGCACACGTTCCCCGAGAGGGGTTTGAGACCAGGTAGTGGCGAGTCTCTCCCACTTGGGAGAGCAAGCCCGAAGGCACACGTTCCCCGAGAGGGGTTTGAGACTTTAAGGCGGCGACTTCAGCCTCCGCCGGAACCTCTGCCCGAAGGCACACGTTCCCCGAGAGGGGTTTGAGACTTCTGGTCTTGCAGCAAGATTGCCTTTTCCATATTGCCCGAAGGCACACGTTCCCCGAGAGGGGTTTGAGACAAGTCCTTCAATGCGTTCCGGAACACGTCAACTTGCTGCCCGAAGGCACACGTTCCCCGAGAGGGGTTTGAGACACCACTTCAATCGAGATACCGTCTTCGAGAGGAGGGTGAGCCCGAAGGCACACGTTCCCCGAGAGGGGTTTGAGACGGAACCCCGCCTCTTCGTCTTGACTGATTAGGGACGCGCCCGAAGGCACACGTTCCCCGAGAGGGGTTTGAGACGACTATCCTCCTTTCGCGCCTACCAATGCGACACGCGCCCGAAGGCACACGTTCCCCGAGAGGGGTTTGAGACTGCACGTGCTGTCGAACGCGGAAGCCGGGGTGCCCGCGCCCGAAGGCACACGTTCCCCGAGAGGGGTTTGAGACCGGCACGGGAGAGGGAGAAGGCGACTTCGATCATCCCGCCCGAAGGCACACGTTCCCCGAGAGGGGTTTGAGACGCCGGCGTCGTCGTCCGACCCGGCGTCATACACTATGCCCGAAGGCACACGTTCCCCGAGAGGGGTTTGAGACTGCGCGGGCTTTCGCCCCGCGCAAAACTCGCCCAATAGCCCGAAGGCACACGTTCCCCGAGAGGGGTTTGAGACATGGTCTTCATGACGTCCTCCTCTATTCGGTGAGAAGCCCGAAGGCACACGTTCCCCGAGAGGGGTTTGAGACGTGCGGTGCTGTACATTGGGTCTTGTTTTGCGAGTATGCCCGAAGGCACACGTTCCCCGAGAGGGGTTTGAGACGTGGTTTCTCCGCCGCCGGAAACAGCCGCTTCAAGTGCCCGAAGGCACACGTTCCCCGAGAGGGGTTTGAGACTGCTTTGCGAGAATCTTAACCCAATAGAAAACCTTTTCCGCCCGAAGGCACACGTTCCCCGAGAGGGGTTTGAGACACGTGCATGTTTCGGCGTACGTCGCCGATTTTTGACGCCCGAAGGCACACGTTCCCCGAGAGGGGTTTGAGACGCGACGTGCATGTTTCGGCGTACGTCGCCGATTTTTGCCCGAAGGCACACGTTCCCCGAGAGGGGTTTGAGACTCGGCAACCACACCAGCGACAAGCACTGGCGTGGGCCCGAAGGCACACGTTCCCCGAGAGGGGTTTGAGACGAATTCCCCGAAATTACCCTTTCTTGCTTTCTTTTTTGCCCGAAGGCACACGTTCCCCGAGAGGGGTTTGAGACGATATCCCACAAAGTGCCGATGTCGGCGACACTCGCCGCCCGAAGGCACACGTTCCCCGAGAGGGGTTTGAGACCCACTTCAACCTGGAGACCGTCTTGCTGACGAGGGTGGCCCGAAGGCACACGTTCCCCGAGAGGGGTTTGAGACCCGCTCTCTGAATCCCTTGCGGGATTCTGTTAGACGGCCCGAAGGCACACGTTCCCCGAGAGGGGTTTGAGACCACTTGGCCCACTCGCGGTGAGCCCGGTCAGCGCACAGCCCGAAGGCACACGTTCCCCGAGAGGGGTTTGAGACCCCGCGCGAAAGTTTCCCAATACTCGACTACGATCATGCCCGAAGGCACACGTTCCCCGAGAGGGGTTTGAGACAGCTCTTCTAAAGAGCTTGCGGCGGTCACGCGTTGGAGGCCCGAAGGCACACGTTCCCCGAGAGGGGTTTGAGACTTCCGGGGAGATTGATGCGGCGGCTTGTTCCGCCGCGCCCGAAGGCACACGTTCCCCGAGAGGGGTTTGAGACTTTTCCGTCGTAATCACTTAGTAGAAGCATTTCTTTGCCCGAAGGCACACGTTCCCCGAGAGGGGTTTGAGACTCGTGTCGCCGACGCGCGATAACAGGCCGGCAACAAGCCCGAAGGCACACGTTCCCCGAGAGGGGTTTGAGACTACTATCGCGGTCGCTGAGTAGGTATGCCATTTTTCCGCCCGAAGGCACACGTTCCCCGAGAGGGGTTTGAGACTTGGCGAGCAATGCCTTGCCCATTGCTCGCCAGTTTCGCCCGAAGGCACACGTTCCCCGAGAGGGGTTTGAGACCACCGGCGTTGAGCTGCTTCTGGAGCTGCTCAACTCGGCCCGAAGGCACACGTTCCCCGAGAGGGGTTTGAGACGACTCGGGAGATAGCCGCCTGCAAGGCGTCTATCTCGCCCGAAGGCACACGTTCCCCGAGAGGGGTTTGAGACTAGGATCGCTACACCCGTAGACCTCAATGCCGTTTCGCCCGAAGGCACACGTTCCCCGAGAGGGGTTTGAGACGTGGAAGACTCTCCGCCGTCAAGCAGCTTCCCAAGCTGCCCGAAGGCACACGTTCCCCGAGAGGGGTTTGAGACTGGTGCCAACCCGTTGCGCTGATGCCTAGCGCGCAACGCCCGAAGGCACACGTTCCCCGAGAGGGGTTTGAGACCTAAGGGCGGCGATCTCCGCCTCAGCCGGAACCTCTGCCCGAAGGCACACGTTCCCCGAGAGGGGTTTGAGACGCATGGTTAAGAACCCTGCCTCTTCGTCCTGTGTGAGCCCGAAGGCACACGTTCCCCGAGAGGGGTTTGAGACGCCCGCCGGGCAAACTTCCGCCCGAGGGCGGTTATCCAGCCCGAAGGCACACGTTCCCCGAGAGGGGTTTGAGACCGAAAAGGACCCGAAATCATTGCTGCTTTTCCCTTTGCCCGAAGGCACACGTTCCCCGAGAGGGGTTTGAGACCTCGCCCGGCCACGGTTGACTTCTGGACAAACCCCCGCCCGAAGGCACACGTTCCCCGAGAGGGGTTTGAGACACTCTTCCGGTACTCCGTTTTGGACCATCCACTTTTGCCCGAAGGCACACGTTCCCCGAGAGGGGTTTGAGACCCCCGTTCCTCTGGGGGCAAAATCTTCCACCAATCTTGCCCGAAGGCACACGTTCCCCGAGAGGGGTTTGAGACGCCTCATCCAAGCTCTCCAGGTACCGGAACACCTCCGCCCGAAGGCACACGTTCCCCGAGAGGGGTTTGAGACTCAACTCTCCACCTTAGAGAGTTGACCAGCTTCCTTTGCCCGAAGGCACACGTTCCCCGAGAGGGGTTTGAGACCATCCGCGGCGCGGGAGAGGGAGAAGGCGACCTGTTGCGCCCGAAGGCACACGTTCCCCGAGAGGGGTTTGAGACGCGATGGCCGCCTCGAAGGCCCGGGCCCACTCACGGGCCCGAAGGCACACGTTCCCCGAGAGGGGTTTGAGACACCCCCCTCCTGGGCCACCCACTTCTTTGTGAAGTGGGCCCGAAGGCACACGTTCCCCGAGAGGGGTTTGAGACCCAGCTTCCTTTTGAGCTGGTCCAACGGCGGAGTGCCCGAAGGCACACGTTCCCCGAGAGGGGTTTGAGACGAAGAAGGCTTACATGACCTTCTTCCCCGTTTTCTTGCCCGAAGGCACACGTTCCCCGAGAGGGGTTTGAGACCACTCGAGAAATCGCCGCCTTTAAGGCGGCGATTTCGCGCCCGAAGGCACACGTTCCCCGAGAGGGGTTTGAGACCCCGGGGGCGGCCACTGTCCGCCGGGGAGGCACCCTGCCCGAAGGCACACGTTCCCCGAGAGGGGTTTGAGACGACGAGTAGCGCTATGCGCTACTCGTCGTCATCCTCCGCCCGAAGGCACACGTTCCCCGAGAGGGGTTTGAGACACGGCCGGCCGCGAATAGAGCCTGCTGTAGGGTCTTGCCCGAAGGCACACGTTCCCCGAGAGGGGTTTGAGACGCGTTTAGAGAGTTGATAAATGCATCGATTTTTGCCGCCCGAAGGCACACGTTCCCCGAGAGGGGTTTGAGACGCGAGGCCCCTCCCACCTCCCGCGCGCGTAGCACGTGCCCGAAGGCACACGTTCCCCGAGAGGGGTTTGAGACATGTGGGCCGTGTGGCCCACTATGCGTACGTTCTTTGCCCGAAGGCACACGTTCCCCGAGAGGGGTTTGAGACTACGCCGCAGCCATTTCTTCTAATGTATTGGCTGCGGCGCCCGAAGGCACACGTTCCCCGAGAGGGGTTTGAGACGGTATGCCGACGGCACCACGCTATGTGGTGCCAACCGCCCGAAGGCACACGTTCCCCGAGAGGGGTTTGAGACCTGACCAGCTTTTCAAGCTGGTCAGCCCGCCATTTCAGCCCGAAGGCACACGTTCCCCGAGAGGGGTTTGAGACTCCATCCACTTCTTTGTGAAGTGGATGGCTTCGATCGCGCCCGAAGGCACACGTTCCCCGAGAGGGGTTTGAGACTACCTCGTTTAGGAGCTTCGAAAGCCCCCTCTGCAGCCCGAAGGCACACGTTCCCCGAGAGGGGTTTGAGACACGTTTTCTTTGTTTAGCAAGAAAACGTATCGCTTTGCCCGAAGGCACACGTTCCCCGAGAGGGGTTTGAGACAGCGAGTTGACCAGCTTTTTTTTCAGCTGGTCAAGCCCGAAGGCACACGTTCCCCGAGAGGGGTTTGAGACCTTTAAGGCGGCGATTTCAGCCTCCGCCGAGATCTCTGCCCGAAGGCACACGTTCCCCGAGAGGGGTTTGAGACCTCGTCGGGGAACCGCGCTATTACCTGCGGGCTTTCGGCCCGAAGGCACACGTTCCCCGAGAGGGGTTTGAGACGGGGCGGAGGGCCCTACGGGCCCTCCGCCGGAAACAAGCCCGAAGGCACACGTTCCCCGAGAGGGGTTTGAGACGAGAGCGCCTGCCTCATTATGCAGGCGCTGCAGTCGAAGCCCGAAGGCACACGTTCCCCGAGAGGGGTTTGAGACTTTTAAGGCGGCGATTTCAGCTTCCGCCGAGATCTCTAGCCCGAAGGCACACGTTCCCCGAGAGGGGTTTGAGACATCACGAACCTAATACCCGGGCCGTCGTAGTCATCAGCGCCCGAAGGCACACGTTCCCCGAGAGGGGTTTGAGACCTCGGGGTCAATGTGCCTGGTGGCGATTGCCACCAGGCCCGAAGGCACACGTTCCCCGAGAGGGGTTTGAGACCGGGGTCTTCCGAGAAAGCCCCGAAGTTGCCTTTTTGCCCGAAGGCACACGTTCCCCGAGAGGGGTTTGAGACCCACGGAACCACGGATCCACGGATCCCACGGAACCAGCCCGAAGGCACACGTTCCCCGAGAGGGGTTTGAGACTCCTCGGGAATGCCCTGTTGTTCAATCCACTTCTGGGGCCCGAAGGCACACGTTCCCCGAGAGGGGTTTGAGACTGCCCGCCGACAAGGCATGCCGGCGGCACCACATTACGCCCGAAGGCACACGTTCCCCGAGAGGGGTTTGAGACCACGAGGTCGGCCTGGTCGAGGGCCCGGAGGCCCTCAAGCCCGAAGGCACACGTTCCCCGAGAGGGGTTTGAGACGCAGCGTATAGCGCTTGGTGAAGGCTCTTCGCCTTCGCCCGAAGGCACACGTTCCCCGAGAGGGGTTTGAGACTACCATCTCAGTCGAGAGACGGTCCTTGACAACAACGGCCCGAAGGCACACGTTCCCCGAGAGGGGTTTGAGACAGAGTGAGAAACCCAGCCTCTTCGTCATCCGCGATGAGGCCCGAAGGCACACGTTCCCCGAGAGGGGTTTGAGACGAATTCTTGAAGCTGCCTTTGACAGAAGCGTCATGAAGCCCGAAGGCACACGTTCCCCGAGAGGGGTTTGAGACTTGGAACGCAGACTGGGATTTTTCCCAACCGGCATATCGCCCGAAGGCACACGTTCCCCGAGAGGGGTTTGAGACTGGCCGTGGACCCAGTACCCGTCCAGGCCCCTCATACGCCCGAAGGCACACGTTCCCCGAGAGGGGTTTGAGACGCACCGTCCTGCGGACTTGTCCGTGACCGCGCTTACCGCCCGAAGGCACACGTTCCCCGAGAGGGGTTTGAGACTCGTGTGGGATCGCCACCAGGCGGGCGGCCTCGACAGGCCCGAAGGCACACGTTCCCCGAGAGGGGTTTGAGACCACGCGGCTGCATCCGGCCAGCGCACGCGCGCCTAAGCCCGAAGGCACACGTTCCCCGAGAGGGGTTTGAGACCAAGCCGCGCGGCTTTTGCCTGGCGCAAATCAATAAGCCCGAAGGCACACGTTCCCCGAGAGGGGTTTGAGACACCCAGCCTCTTCGTCATCCGCGATGAGGCTGGCTAGCCCGAAGGCACACGTTCCCCGAGAGGGGTTTGAGACTGCCGCGTGAGTTTTTTCGTGCCAAGCCGCGGCTTTGCCCGAAGGCACACGTTCCCCGAGAGGGGTTTGAGACGGTACGAGCGACGTGAGAAAATTGTCAATGCGCTCACGCCCGAAGGCACACGTTCCCCGAGAGGGGTTTGAGACAAGGTGCCGAAACTATTTTTCCCTTTCTTCGCTTTCGCCCGAAGGCACACGTTCCCCGAGAGGGGTTTGAGACACGGAACCACGGATCCCACGGTTCCCACGGATCCACGGCCCGAAGGCACACGTTCCCCGAGAGGGGTTTGAGACCCACGGAACCACGGATCCACGGATCCCACGGAACCAGCCCGAAGGCACACGTTCCCCGAGAGGGGTTTGAGACCATTCCTCCCACGTTTTCATGGGATACCCTCCTTTCGCCCGAAGGCACACGTTCCCCGAGAGGGGTTTGAGACGCTTCCAGGGCCTTCCTGACCCCGCGGGGAATTACGGGGTGCCCGAAGGCACACGTTCCCCGAGAGGGGTTTGAGACTCCTGACCCCGCGGGGAATTACGGGGTCAAGGGTGAAGCCCGAAGGCACACGTTCCCCGAGAGGGGTTTGAGACTTCGTAGGTCTGCATTACCGTTCTAACCGCGTCTGTGCCCGAAGGCACACGTTCCCCGAGAGGGGTTTGAGACCGGCCCGGGCCCTCTCGGCACACAGCTCATAGATGCTGCCCGAAGGCACACGTTCCCCGAGAGGGGTTTGAGACTTACCCGTTCGATCGCCGCCCTAAGGGCGGCGATCTCTGCCCGAAGGCACACGTTCCCCGAGAGGGGTTTGAGACCCAGTGCCTTCCCTTCCCTTCCCTTCCCTTCCCTTCGCCCGAAGGCACACGTTCCCCGAGAGGGGTTTGAGACCCGCTTTGCGGTGCCTACCCGTTGCGCTGATACCTAGGCCCGAAGGCACACGTTCCCCGAGAGGGGTTTGAGACCTGGGCCAGGGCCCTGTCCCTGCAACGCTCATAGGCCCGAAGGCACACGTTCCCCGAGAGGGGTTTGAGACCTGTCGGGGTGACAGGTGGATCCCGTATTCCCAGAGTTGCCCGAAGGCACACGTTCCCCGAGAGGGGTTTGAGACAGGTTCCAAAATTACTTTTTCCCTTTTTCGCTTTTTGCCCGAAGGCACACGTTCCCCGAGAGGGGTTTGAGACAATTACGGGGTCAGAAGAAAAGGTTCCAAAATTACTGCCCGAAGGCACACGTTCCCCGAGAGGGGTTTGAGACCTCGCCATTTCAGCGAGTTGACCAGCTTCCTCTTGAGGCCCGAAGGCACACGTTCCCCGAGAGGGGTTTGAGACTCAACGTTTAGAGAGTTGATAAATGCATCGATTTTTGGCCCGAAGGCACACGTTCCCCGAGAGGGGTTTGAGACGGCGGCCTCGACCGCCTCTTTCAGCGCCTGCATAATGGCCCGAAGGCACACGTTCCCCGAGAGGGGTTTGAGACAATCCGCGCTCGCGGGCGGAGCGTTCACTGGCCAAAGGCCCGAAGGCACACGTTCCCCGAGAGGGGTTTGAGACGGGTGGGCCCGCGGCCGAGGCGGCCTCGACCGCCTCGCCCGAAGGCACACGTTCCCCGAGAGGGGTTTGAGACCGATCTCGACGCATGTACTGCACGTGCGCGCGCCATCGCCCGAAGGCACACGTTCCCCGAGAGGGGTTTGAGACCACACCCGCCCGCTGCGACGTAGCGCGCGGGGGAAACGCCCGAAGGCACACGTTCCCCGAGAGGGGTTTGAGACTCACGCACGACCCGCACTTGAGTGCGCTTTCTCAACGCCCGAAGGCACACGTTCCCCGAGAGGGGTTTGAGACCAAGTCCTTCAATGCGTTCTTAAACACCGATACCTGCGCCCGAAGGCACACGTTCCCCGAGAGGGGTTTGAGACTCCGCCTTAGTGGCGGGCTGGTCGTCAACGTTTAGAGGCCCGAAGGCACACGTTCCCCGAGAGGGGTTTGAGACGCCCCGCCGCCGCGGGCCCGCGGGGGGCGGGAAAGCCGCCCGAAGGCACACGTTCCCCGAGAGGGGTTTGAGACTCCCGCGCCATCCACTTCTTTGCGAAGTGGATGGACTGCCCGAAGGCACACGTTCCCCGAGAGGGGTTTGAGACTTCCGGCCGGACTTTTTCTCATAGAATCTTACCTCGTGCCCGAAGGCACACGTTCCCCGAGAGGGGTTTGAGACCAAATCCCAGGGGGGACGTCTCTGGGACGCCCTCCTGGGCCATGCCCGAAGGCACACGTTCCCCGAGAGGGGTTTGAGACTCAAGGATGTGGGCCTCTATCGTATAAAGCCTTTTCAGCCCGAAGGCACACGTTCCCCGAGAGGGGTTTGAGACGTTGGCGTCTAAGGTGTATAACCTTGTTTTCATAACGCCCGAAGGCACACGTTCCCCGAGAGGGGTTTGAGACTGTTCCGGGGTCATGCCCCGGCTTGCCCGGTTGAAAAGCCCGAAGGCACACGTTCCCCGAGAGGGGTTTGAGACGGCCTGCGGGTTACCGCTTGGGATCGACGCCATTTCGCCCGAAGGCACACGTTCCCCGAGAGGGGTTTGAGACCTTCCGACCGGTCTTCTTCTCGAAGTATCGGACTTCGGCCCGAAGGCACACGTTCCCCGAGAGGGGTTTGAGACGGGCCGCGGCCACGTCTGCCGCCGGGCCGGACACGGGCCCGAAGGCACACGTTCCCCGAGAGGGGTTTGAGACGAGGCTCTTAAGAGCCTCCCGGAAGATTTCCACCTGGCCCGAAGGCACACGTTCCCCGAGAGGGGTTTGAGACAGCGCGAATCCGCGCTCGCGGGACGACGGGGAGCGTGCCCGAAGGCACACGTTCCCCGAGAGGGGTTTGAGACATAAAGCTTGCTGTAGTGTCTCGGCCTTCTGGAAGAGGCCCGAAGGCACACGTTCCCCGAGAGGGGTTTGAGACTGACCAGCTTTTCAAGCTGGTCAACTCGCCACTTCAGCCCGAAGGCACACGTTCCCCGAGAGGGGTTTGAGACTCAACTCGCCACTTCAGCGAGTTGACCAGCTTTTTTGCCCGAAGGCACACGTTCCCCGAGAGGGGTTTGAGACTTAAGGGCGGCGATCTCCTGTTCCGCCGAAATCTCTGCCCGAAGGCACACGTTCCCCGAGAGGGGTTTGAGACTTCTTTTCATTGTCCCTCCTTTTCTTCCGGCCGACTGGCCCGAAGGCACACGTTCCCCGAGAGGGGTTTGAGACCTACCGCGCGCTGAATGCCGCGCCGCGTAGTATCCCAGCGCCCGAAGGCACACGTTCCCCGAGAGGGGTTTGAGACCTCGGGCGTGAAACTCCCAAAATTACCTTTTCCCTTCGCCCGAAGGCACACGTTCCCCGAGAGGGGTTTGAGACCGGACACTGGCGCTCACCCCCGTGCGGGGGAGCTGCGCCCGAAGGCACACGTTCCCCGAGAGGGGTTTGAGACTCGAGGGCCTTCAGGCCCTCGATGAGGGCCGCGGCCAGCCCGAAGGCACACGTTCCCCGAGAGGGGTTTGAGACAGCGCGTAGCCGCGCTCGCGGCGGTTAAACTCGTGACGCCCGAAGGCACACGTTCCCCGAGAGGGGTTTGAGACGTGGGTAGGGGGAGAGCCCCCCTACCCACCTATGAAATAGGCCCGAAGGCACACGTTCCCCGAGAGGGGTTTGAGACGAATGCCCTCTAAGAATCCTTCTACGTACCAGAATGGCCCGAAGGCACACGTTCCCCGAGAGGGGTTTGAGACTAGAATCTTCGCTTCATAAACTCACCCCCCCGCTGGGGCCCGAAGGCACACGTTCCCCGAGAGGGGTTTGAGACATAAAGCACAGGTCGCACGACCTGTGCGACTCTGCGCCCGAAGGCACACGTTCCCCGAGAGGGGTTTGAGACGCGGGTTCGTCCCCGGGGACGAGCGTAGCCACAAAGCCCGAAGGCACACGTTCCCCGAGAGGGGTTTGAGACAACCCCCGAAGACCGTAGCGCTCGTAGAGCGCTACCGGCCCGAAGGCACACGTTCCCCGAGAGGGGTTTGAGACAATACTTAATCTCGTTTAGGAGCTTGTTTATGCCCCGCCCGAAGGCACACGTTCCCCGAGAGGGGTTTGAGACAAAAAACCCGCAGTGCGCTAGGACACTGCGGGTTTTGCCCGAAGGCACACGTTCCCCGAGAGGGGTTTGAGACTTTTTCTCATAATACCGGATTTCGTTTATTAACTTACGCCCGAAGGCACACGTTCCCCGAGAGGGGTTTGAGACCCATAAAGCACAGGTCGCAGGACCTGTGCGACTGGTGCCCGAAGGCACACGTTCCCCGAGAGGGGTTTGAGACATGTTTCGTTCCCCGCCTCGATGGTGTAGCGGGAGTTGCCCGAAGGCACACGTTCCCCGAGAGGGGTTTGAGACTTTTTGTTGTCCGGAAGGAAGGTCCTATAGGACCTTCGCCCGAAGGCACACGTTCCCCGAGAGGGGTTTGAGACGCCCCGGCCGCGAGTTGTTTTACGGCCGCCTGAATCGCCCGAAGGCACACGTTCCCCGAGAGGGGTTTGAGACGCGTAGTTTAACCCCGTTCCGGAGTATCGCCCGACCCGCCCGAAGGCACACGTTCCCCGAGAGGGGTTTGAGACTTCCGGCCGGATTTCTTTTCGTAGTACCGGATTTCGGCCCGAAGGCACACGTTCCCCGAGAGGGGTTTGAGACACCTCCACCGGGGCCGGTTCTCGCGCGAAGAATAAGCTAGCCGCCCGAAGGCACACGTTCCCCGAGAGGGGTTTGAGACGCCTTGCGCGGCCTCTACGGCCGCGTCTAGGGCCTTGCCCGAAGGCACACGTTCCCCGAGAGGGGTTTGAGACCATAGGCCCGCAGTGCCTTGCGGGCCTTTTTGGAAAAGCCCGAAGGCACACGTTCCCCGAGAGGGGTTTGAGACCAAAATCGCATAGCACAGGTCGCATGACCTGTGCGTGTTGCCCGAAGGCACACGTTCCCCGAGAGGGGTTTGAGACTCTGGGACTCGCTCCTTGTCCATCCACGCTTTAACAGCCCGAAGGCACACGTTCCCCGAGAGGGGTTTGAGACCCGGAAGGCTAGAGAACCTTCCGGCCGGATTTCTTTGCCCGAAGGCACACGTTCCCCGAGAGGGGTTTGAGACTTCAAGGCGGCGACCTCCGCCTCCACCGGAATCTCTAGCCCGAAGGCACACGTTCCCCGAGAGGGGTTTGAGACTGAGAGAATGGTTCGAGCATCCATAGATCTCGAACCGCCCGAAGGCACACGTTCCCCGAGAGGGGTTTGAGACCCGGCGGCTATGTACCCTACAACGTGCATGTTTTTCGCCCGAAGGCACACGTTCCCCGAGAGGGGTTTGAGACCAGCCAAATCCTCTAAGGATTTGGCTGCGGCGACCCGGCCCGAAGGCACACGTTCCCCGAGAGGGGTTTGAGACGTGCCCCGAGAGGACACACGACCAGCACCCCTCTCGGCCCGAAGGCACACGTTCCCCGAGAGGGGTTTGAGACTCTTGGGAGACTGTGGCGGCTAGCTCCAAGAGCTTGCCCGAAGGCACACGTTCCCCGAGAGGGGTTTGAGACTTGAGCAAGCGTAAATCTCAAAGCCGGTCTCACTGATATACGCCCGAAGGCACACGTTCCCCGAGAGGGGTTTGAGACTCAGGTTCTGGCAAGCCAGAACCTGAAACCAATAAAAGCCCGAAGGCACACGTTCCCCGAGAGGGGTTTGAGACTTGAGCAAGCGTAAATCTCAAAGCCGGTCTCACTGGCCCGAAGGCACACGTTCCCCGAGAGGGGTTTGAGACTGATCACCCGTTATGGTTGCCGCGAGCTCGAGTAGTGCCCGAAGGCACACGTTCCCCGAGAGGGGTTTGAGACTTCCCCGGGTACGAGCGACGTAGCGAATGCATCCACCGCCCGAAGGCACACGTTCCCCGAGAGGGGTTTGAGACCGGGAGTGGGCCCTGTCAATCTGCAGCTCTGCAATGTGCCCGAAGGCACACGTTCCCCGAGAGGGGTTTGAGACATGTAAATCTGCCGCATGCGCCCGTCCGGTTTCTTGGCCCGAAGGCACACGTTCCCCGAGAGGGGTTTGAGACTTCACCGGTGATGAGGGCGGCCAGCGTTAGCAGCCGGCCCGAAGGCACACGTTCCCCGAGAGGGGTTTGAGACAGTCAGAGCACGCATGGATATCGAAGTGCTCGGTAGGCCCGAAGGCACACGTTCCCCGAGAGGGGTTTGAGACGTCGCCGACGCGCGACAGCAAGCCGGCGACAAACGTGCCCGAAGGCACACGTTCCCCGAGAGGGGTTTGAGACCGACCCACCCGTCCTCAGTCTCCGCGCGGCGCAAGGCCCGAAGGCACACGTTCCCCGAGAGGGGTTTGAGACTTTGCAACTCAAATAGTGTTTTCTCCATGACGTCCTCGCCCGAAGGCACACGTTCCCCGAGAGGGGTTTGAGACTTTGCGGGGCTTCACCCCGCAGGAAACTCGACCAGTGCCCGAAGGCACACGTTCCCCGAGAGGGGTTTGAGACGTCAAGGCTGCCACCGGGGCGCCACGTCATCCTGACAGCCCGAAGGCACACGTTCCCCGAGAGGGGTTTGAGACCCGGCAACAAACTCCGGGTTTTGTGTTCCCCGCTGGGAGCCCGAAGGCACACGTTCCCCGAGAGGGGTTTGAGACTCTGACCGCAATTTCGAGATTTATGCGTGCTCACGTCAAGAGGCCCGAAGGCACACGTTCCCCGAGAGGGGTTTGAGACCAATCTCCGCCGCCGCGTCGATCTCTATGACTACCCTGCCCGAAGGCACACGTTCCCCGAGAGGGGTTTGAGACCGAAAGTTTCCCAATACTCGACAATCACCATCGTCGTGCCCGAAGGCACACGTTCCCCGAGAGGGGTTTGAGACGGCCTCATCCACCTTCGCCATGTACTCGAACACCTCGCCCGAAGGCACACGTTCCCCGAGAGGGGTTTGAGACGTTAGGCGGTGCTGGCCGCGCCCCCGACTCCGACCGAGCCCGAAGGCACACGTTCCCCGAGAGGGGTTTGAGACGTCCCCAGCGCGCGGACCCGGTCCGCCTCATCGAGGGGCCCGAAGGCACACGTTCCCCGAGAGGGGTTTGAGACCGCGAGCGCATAACCGCGCTCGCGGTCACTGTATTGCCCGAAGGCACACGTTCCCCGAGAGGGGTTTGAGACCCGCGAGCGCATAACCGCGCTCGCGGTCACTGTATTGGCCCGAAGGCACACGTTCCCCGAGAGGGGTTTGAGACTTTCTCCATGTCGCGTGCTCCTTATCGCACAACGAACGCCCGAAGGCACACGTTCCCCGAGAGGGGTTTGAGACGGCCCCGCCGCCGCGGGACCGCGGGGGGCGGGAAAGCCGCCCGAAGGCACACGTTCCCCGAGAGGGGTTTGAGACCGTCACCGGAGACGGTGGCGGCCAATGACAACAATTGCCCGAAGGCACACGTTCCCCGAGAGGGGTTTGAGACGAGGTTTCGACCGGTTGACTCGCTAAAACCTGAAACCGCCCGAAGGCACACGTTCCCCGAGAGGGGTTTGAGACTGATAGGCCGCGGGCCACCTCGCGGGCCCCCTCTGGGGCCCGAAGGCACACGTTCCCCGAGAGGGGTTTGAGACCCGTCGTAATCATCCGCCCCCGGGCTGTATACGATCGCCCGAAGGCACACGTTCCCCGAGAGGGGTTTGAGACTGAAAGCAGGCCGGCGACTAGCCTTGGAGTCGTTTTGGCCCGAAGGCACACGTTCCCCGAGAGGGGTTTGAGACGCTTTGGCCCCATAAGGCCGCGCGGCGCGGCTATCTTGCCCGAAGGCACACGTTCCCCGAGAGGGGTTTGAGACCGGCGGCGTGCGGGCTTTACGCCGCCGGCGGCGTTGCCGCCCGAAGGCACACGTTCCCCGAGAGGGGTTTGAGACGAATGGCTTCCAAGAACCCTTCTACGAGCCAGAATGGCCCGAAGGCACACGTTCCCCGAGAGGGGTTTGAGACCAGCTTGCGTGACCTGTGCATTTGCACGACCACTTAAGCCCGAAGGCACACGTTCCCCGAGAGGGGTTTGAGACACCATTGAATACAGTTCCTGTAGGTAGGGATTCATGCGCCCGAAGGCACACGTTCCCCGAGAGGGGTTTGAGACTCCTGGCTTGCCAGGATCTCAAACCAGTAAAACTCCGCCCGAAGGCACACGTTCCCCGAGAGGGGTTTGAGACCTTCCAACCACACCAACTGTTGCGCTAGCCCCCGCTCGCCCGAAGGCACACGTTCCCCGAGAGGGGTTTGAGACGTCAGCGCTAGCACGCGGGCCGCGTGCCGGCCACGCGCCCGAAGGCACACGTTCCCCGAGAGGGGTTTGAGACTCCCGTGCGTCCGGCCGCACGGGCCCTCGGAACTCAGCCCGAAGGCACACGTTCCCCGAGAGGGGTTTGAGACTCGCTCGTAAGCGGCCTGGCGCTCGTGCGTCCTCACGCCCGAAGGCACACGTTCCCCGAGAGGGGTTTGAGACAAAGCACCTTTGCCCCAGTTTTTTTCTCGAAATATTGCCCGAAGGCACACGTTCCCCGAGAGGGGTTTGAGACGCGGCAAGCTCTTGCTCCACCGGAATCTCCACAACGCCCGAAGGCACACGTTCCCCGAGAGGGGTTTGAGACTGGTCAATTCGCCATCGTAGCGAATTGACCAGCTTCCTGCCCGAAGGCACACGTTCCCCGAGAGGGGTTTGAGACCGGGCAACGGGCAAGGCATTACCCGCAACGTATCGGGCCCGAAGGCACACGTTCCCCGAGAGGGGTTTGAGACACCCAAAATTGTTACCAGTGCTTTTCTTTTTCCCTTTCGCCCGAAGGCACACGTTCCCCGAGAGGGGTTTGAGACGCCGAGAAAGACCCAAAATTGTTACCAGTGCTTTTCGCCCGAAGGCACACGTTCCCCGAGAGGGGTTTGAGACGACGAGCCCCGCGAGGAACGCGTTAAGGCGGGTTCTGCCCGAAGGCACACGTTCCCCGAGAGGGGTTTGAGACACGCTGCACCATGGCCTATCCGTGCGGCGACAAATCTGCCCGAAGGCACACGTTCCCCGAGAGGGGTTTGAGACTCAAGAGCTCGCCGGAGAGTGGCGAGCTCTTGCTCCGCCCGAAGGCACACGTTCCCCGAGAGGGGTTTGAGACTCCACACAAATATCCGGCGACGTGAAAGTCGCCGTGAGCCCGAAGGCACACGTTCCCCGAGAGGGGTTTGAGACGCCGCAAAGCGGCGAGCTCTTCGCCGACCGACACTTCCGCCCGAAGGCACACGTTCCCCGAGAGGGGTTTGAGACGTAGGGCGGCTATCTCTTCCGCCGCGTCAATCTCTAGCCCGAAGGCACACGTTCCCCGAGAGGGGTTTGAGACACGGCACCGCATTGCGGTGCCAACCCGCCGCGCTGATGCCCGAAGGCACACGTTCCCCGAGAGGGGTTTGAGACCACTTCAGCGCGTTGAGCAGCTTTCTTTTCAGCTGCTGCCCGAAGGCACACGTTCCCCGAGAGGGGTTTGAGACTAAAATTTTCAACCAAAAGCACTTCTGGCTTCCACTGGCCCGAAGGCACACGTTCCCCGAGAGGGGTTTGAGACTTCTGGAGTTGCTCGACTCGCCAACGAAGCGAGTTGAGCCCGAAGGCACACGTTCCCCGAGAGGGGTTTGAGACACTTCCTTCGAAGTTGCTCGAGTGGCGGCGTCTTCCAGCCCGAAGGCACACGTTCCCCGAGAGGGGTTTGAGACGTAGGGAGTCGATCTCGCTCGCCGCATCGACCTCTATGCCCGAAGGCACACGTTCCCCGAGAGGGGTTTGAGACCATAAAACCTTTAGCCAGAAGCACTTCTGAGACCTTGCCCGAAGGCACACGTTCCCCGAGAGGGGTTTGAGACAAAGCTGGGTTACGGGTTCCTTGCTGCTCACATAAAAGCCCGAAGGCACACGTTCCCCGAGAGGGGTTTGAGACTGACCATGAAGTACCCTCGCTCGGGGTGCGGGTACGAGCCCGAAGGCACACGTTCCCCGAGAGGGGTTTGAGACCGCTTGGCCAAAGCGCCCCGGCGGCGTGCGGGCTTTGCCCGAAGGCACACGTTCCCCGAGAGGGGTTTGAGACACGTGTAGACTTGCGCCACTTTCTCTGGCGCTTTTGGCCCGAAGGCACACGTTCCCCGAGAGGGGTTTGAGACTGACTGTTCTGTTGAAAATTCCCCGAAGTTACCTTTGCCCGAAGGCACACGTTCCCCGAGAGGGGTTTGAGACCTAAAGCACCTTTACCCCGGATTTTCTTTCAAAATAGGCCCGAAGGCACACGTTCCCCGAGAGGGGTTTGAGACAATCCCTCTTCCAGGTAAACGAGCTGGTCCGCGAAACCGCCCGAAGGCACACGTTCCCCGAGAGGGGTTTGAGACTCCCTTCCCTGTCACACAGTAATAGCGTTTCCATTTCGCCCGAAGGCACACGTTCCCCGAGAGGGGTTTGAGACGACTGCCTCGACCGCCCGGCGAATGCCGCGCGGTAAGCCCGAAGGCACACGTTCCCCGAGAGGGGTTTGAGACTGCTCCATCCACTTCTCCGAAAATCGGACTGCCGCCCGAAGGCACACGTTCCCCGAGAGGGGTTTGAGACTCGCATGTTTGCCTGGGCGCGACGTGGACCCCGAGGGGCCCGAAGGCACACGTTCCCCGAGAGGGGTTTGAGACTCCCGTGCGTCCGGCCGCACGGGCCCTCGGAACTCACGCCCGAAGGCACACGTTCCCCGAGAGGGGTTTGAGACCTGTCGAGGGCCTTCAGGCCCTCCTCGAGGGCCTCCGCGCCCGAAGGCACACGTTCCCCGAGAGGGGTTTGAGACCGACCCCGCCGCCGCGGGCCCGCGGGGGGCGGGAAAGGCCCGAAGGCACACGTTCCCCGAGAGGGGTTTGAGACTGGAGCATTTCCGCCTTAGTGGCGGGTTCCTCGCTGGCCCGAAGGCACACGTTCCCCGAGAGGGGTTTGAGACACTGCGCCACACTAGTGGCGCAAACCCGTTGCGCTGCCCGAAGGCACACGTTCCCCGAGAGGGGTTTGAGACATTTCAGCGCGTTGAGCAGCTTTTTTTTAAGCTGCTCAGCCCGAAGGCACACGTTCCCCGAGAGGGGTTTGAGACCACTCCGGAGGTCGTCACTCCGGAGGTCGTCACTCCGGCGCCCGAAGGCACACGTTCCCCGAGAGGGGTTTGAGACCCACCAAGGGAAGGCCATGGTGGAGTACGGCCTTACGGGCCCGAAGGCACACGTTCCCCGAGAGGGGTTTGAGACACTGCGGGCAATGCCTTGCCCATTGCCCGCGGTTTCCGCCCGAAGGCACACGTTCCCCGAGAGGGGTTTGAGACAGCAAGCCGGCAACGAGCTTCGGGGATGTCTCAATATGCCCGAAGGCACACGTTCCCCGAGAGGGGTTTGAGACACCGAGCCGCCGCCCGGCCTCGATAGCCTCGCGAGGGCCCGAAGGCACACGTTCCCCGAGAGGGGTTTGAGACTCCTCGTCCCCAGAGACAGTGGCGGCCAGAGTTAAAGCCCGAAGGCACACGTTCCCCGAGAGGGGTTTGAGACGTCTCGCCCGCTGGCGAGAGGATCCCGCCGACAAAGCCCGAAGGCACACGTTCCCCGAGAGGGGTTTGAGACGCGGGCTTTACAGGCCTCATATATACTTTTTTCCATAGCCCGAAGGCACACGTTCCCCGAGAGGGGTTTGAGACGCCGCGGGACCGCGGGGGGCGGGAAAGCCGCGGCAAGCCCGAAGGCACACGTTCCCCGAGAGGGGTTTGAGACTGGCCCAGGGCCCGGACCTCGTCGGCCCTGTCCAAGGCCCGAAGGCACACGTTCCCCGAGAGGGGTTTGAGACGTCTACCTGGCACCCCTGGCGGGGGGCGGGGTGTATGCCCGAAGGCACACGTTCCCCGAGAGGGGTTTGAGACGGGTTCCTCGCTGGGCGTTAACCCAGCGAGGAACCGGGCCCGAAGGCACACGTTCCCCGAGAGGGGTTTGAGACTCCCGCCTCCTCGTCCCCGGATACCAGGGACGCCAGGGCCCGAAGGCACACGTTCCCCGAGAGGGGTTTGAGACTTGTTTCTCGCTCATGCTACCTCCTCGCCGCTTTTTTTGCCCGAAGGCACACGTTCCCCGAGAGGGGTTTGAGACTCGACACGCGCCCGGAGCTCTGGGTTCCTCCCCGCCGCCCGAAGGCACACGTTCCCCGAGAGGGGTTTGAGACTCGCTGGGGACGAGCCCGGCGAGGAACGTGTCGACAGCCCGAAGGCACACGTTCCCCGAGAGGGGTTTGAGACTTTGAGCACGCGTGTATATCGAAGTACTCGGGAGATAGGTACGCCCGAAGGCACACGTTCCCCGAGAGGGGTTTGAGACTGGGGCATAATCCGGGTACCCGGGGCCGCCAGCCCCGCCCGAAGGCACACGTTCCCCGAGAGGGGTTTGAGACACCACGGGCCACGTGCGTGGGACGGCCACGCCCCAGGCCCGAAGGCACACGTTCCCCGAGAGGGGTTTGAGACTCTGCCGTGACGATGTTTTGCACGGCCGGGTGTACGGCCCGAAGGCACACGTTCCCCGAGAGGGGTTTGAGACCCTTTCTCGCCAAGGTACCCGCAAGTGTGCATATTGCCCGAAGGCACACGTTCCCCGAGAGGGGTTTGAGACCGAATCCTAGGCGGTGAATTTCCGGCACGCCGTTAGGCCCGAAGGCACACGTTCCCCGAGAGGGGTTTGAGACGTTGAGCAGCTGCTCAAGCTGCTCAACCGCCATCGGAGCGCCCGAAGGCACACGTTCCCCGAGAGGGGTTTGAGACACCTTGACGGTCGCTCAAGAGGTACACCATTTTTCCGCCCGAAGGCACACGTTCCCCGAGAGGGGTTTGAGACTTTCGGTCGCATGCCCGCCGACAAGGCATGCCGACGGGCCCGAAGGCACACGTTCCCCGAGAGGGGTTTGAGACTCTTAGAACGGAAGCGGTCGTACACCCAGAGCGCCCGAAGGCACACGTTCCCCGAGAGGGGTTTGAGACCTGCCTATATGGCTGCGTGTCGTATGTCCAGCGGAGCCCGAAGGCACACGTTCCCCGAGAGGGGTTTGAGACTGAGAAACTTCCGAAGTTGCTTCGCGTTCATTTTCGCCCGAAGGCACACGTTCCCCGAGAGGGGTTTGAGACACAGGAACGGCTTCAACTGCCTTGCGTATCCCACGGGGCCCGAAGGCACACGTTCCCCGAGAGGGGTTTGAGACGAGACTCCGGCGGTAGCGGAAGTACTCCGCCGTTGGCCCGAAGGCACACGTTCCCCGAGAGGGGTTTGAGACGTGATAGCAAACCGGCGACCAGGGTTGGGCTTAGCCGCCCGAAGGCACACGTTCCCCGAGAGGGGTTTGAGACTCTTCCAGATGGCGGCAGCGACTCGCGCGAGAGGCCCGAAGGCACACGTTCCCCGAGAGGGGTTTGAGACACGACCTTCCCTATCGCACGACAAAGCGTTCCATGCCCGAAGGCACACGTTCCCCGAGAGGGGTTTGAGACGCATCCGGATTGCGACCGCGATCAAGCCGCTAGGCAGCCCGAAGGCACACGTTCCCCGAGAGGGGTTTGAGACAGCTCTGCTTCCGCCGGCACTTCATGACTACCTTGGCCCGAAGGCACACGTTCCCCGAGAGGGGTTTGAGACTTCCGGCCTGGAATCACGGTCCACCCTCTCAGGTATGCGCCCGAAGGCACACGTTCCCCGAGAGGGGTTTGAGACACGGTGAGCCCTCTCGATGCAGAGTTCGCTGATAGGCCCGAAGGCACACGTTCCCCGAGAGGGGTTTGAGACCGCGGTCAAGATCGCCGCCGCCTCGTCCGGATACCAGCCCGAAGGCACACGTTCCCCGAGAGGGGTTTGAGACCTCGCGATGCCGCCTCAAGAGCGGCGATTCGTGCCCGAAGGCACACGTTCCCCGAGAGGGGTTTGAGACCGACTCGCGAAATCGCCGCCTCAGGCGGCGATTCGCCCGAAGGCACACGTTCCCCGAGAGGGGTTTGAGACACTCACCGGAATGCTTTCCGCCCTGTGTCATTGCCCGAAGGCACACGTTCCCCGAGAGGGGTTTGAGACCGCATGAGCTGGCGTGCAGGACTCCGCGCAAGAGCGCCCGAAGGCACACGTTCCCCGAGAGGGGTTTGAGACCTGTGATCGCAACCAGCGACTAGCCGCGGATCTGGCCCGAAGGCACACGTTCCCCGAGAGGGGTTTGAGACCGGGACGAGCTCGGTGACAAACTTGTCTCACCTTGCGCCCGAAGGCACACGTTCCCCGAGAGGGGTTTGAGACGGCACGCATTCGCGGTGCCAACCGTTGCGCTGAGCCCGAAGGCACACGTTCCCCGAGAGGGGTTTGAGACCGCACGAGTCGCGCTGTTAGCGCTTCAAGAGCTGCCCGAAGGCACACGTTCCCCGAGAGGGGTTTGAGACCGCTCTAGCTAGCCTTGCTCATGCGAGCCTCCGTGCCCGAAGGCACACGTTCCCCGAGAGGGGTTTGAGACTGCCTAGCCTGAACGTTGCGAGCATGGGCACAGGCAGCCCGAAGGCACACGTTCCCCGAGAGGGGTTTGAGACCCAAGGGTACGGTCGAGAGATCCCGGCTCATGCGCCCGAAGGCACACGTTCCCCGAGAGGGGTTTGAGACAGCGAACGCTTAAACCGGCCTTCTGAGCCTTGCGCCCGAAGGCACACGTTCCCCGAGAGGGGTTTGAGACCTAGTCGCACTGTCATCCGGGTTGGAGACACCGTGGCCCGAAGGCACACGTTCCCCGAGAGGGGTTTGAGACGCTGGGTCACGGGCCCTGGTTCGCAGAGCCTGCCCGAAGGCACACGTTCCCCGAGAGGGGTTTGAGACTCCGAAGCTGCTCAACGGCGACGTTTTCCACTGGGCCCGAAGGCACACGTTCCCCGAGAGGGGTTTGAGACGTCCCGATGGGAGATCCCGCAACGCCTTCTGCCCGAAGGCACACGTTCCCCGAGAGGGGTTTGAGACTCCCGGCGAGTGTATGGCTGCGACGCACATCGCCTGGCCCGAAGGCACACGTTCCCCGAGAGGGGTTTGAGACTGACGCCGAGAGGTGCTTCCTCAGGAACTTTTCGCCCGAAGGCACACGTTCCCCGAGAGGGGTTTGAGACTCGGCTTGCCGATCCGGAGACGTGTTGCCACGCTTGGCCCGAAGGCACACGTTCCCCGAGAGGGGTTTGAGACTCCGGGGAGACGGCTTCCAGGCCATCCACCTGGCCCGAAGGCACACGTTCCCCGAGAGGGGTTTGAGACTCCCGCTAACAGAGACGCCAGCGTCCCACTTGGCCCGAAGGCACACGTTCCCCGAGAGGGGTTTGAGACCTTCAGGCGGCGAGCGTCAGCCGCCAGCGGATCTCTGCCCGAAGGCACACGTTCCCCGAGAGGGGTTTGAGACCACGGCGCATGAGCAGCTTCCTTCGACAGCTGCTGCGCCCGAAGGCACACGTTCCCCGAGAGGGGTTTGAGACTTACACGGCGAGATCGCCGACTTCAAGGCGGCGATCTCCGCCCGAAGGCACACGTTCCCCGAGAGGGGTTTGAGACGCTCAACGCGCCACCGAGCGCGTTGGCAGTTCTTGCCCGAAGGCACACGTTCCCCGAGAGGGGTTTGAGACTACCATGGCACTGGTCGACACTGCCGAGCCGCCCCTTGCCCGAAGGCACACGTTCCCCGAGAGGGGTTTGAGACGAGGACTGCTAGACTCCCTCCAGCGTACCAGAACGTGCCCGAAGGCACACGTTCCCCGAGAGGGGTTTGAGACTGCCACCATGCGTGCCACATGGCGGCACCATGCGGCCCGAAGGCACACGTTCCCCGAGAGGGGTTTGAGACCCGGCAGATAGCGGCATAATCTTTCGGTCGGTCTCATGCCCGAAGGCACACGTTCCCCGAGAGGGGTTTGAGACTGGGCATCTCCGCCGGGGTTAGGACAATCCGGCGGCGGCCCGAAGGCACACGTTCCCCGAGAGGGGTTTGAGACGAGGCTCAGCGCCGAGGCCTGTGCTGCCAGGACAGGCCCGAAGGCACACGTTCCCCGAGAGGGGTTTGAGACACGCGGGAGATCGCCGCCTTAAGAGCGGCGACCTGCCGCCCGAAGGCACACGTTCCCCGAGAGGGGTTTGAGACAGGGAGTTGGCGGCTGCCACGCGGGAGATCGCCGCCTTAGCCCGAAGGCACACGTTCCCCGAGAGGGGTTTGAGACTCCTCTAGGGAATTGGCGGCGGCTACACGGGAGGCCCGAAGGCACACGTTCCCCGAGAGGGGTTTGAGACCGGTCTCGCCGCTGCGCGCTAGGCTAGGGAGCGCAGCGCCCGAAGGCACACGTTCCCCGAGAGGGGTTTGAGACGCATAGCGCTAGTCTTCTTCATCTTCATCGGCTTCCGCCCGAAGGCACACGTTCCCCGAGAGGGGTTTGAGACTGACGCCGCCGGCGGCGTGCCGGCTTGATTGCTTTGGCCCGAAGGCACACGTTCCCCGAGAGGGGTTTGAGACGTCCGCGTATCCCCGCTCTTCGCGGGGAAGAATTCTTGCCCGAAGGCACACGTTCCCCGAGAGGGGTTTGAGACAGCTCCCGAAATTCTTTCCGCTAACTTTCTTCTTCTGCCCGAAGGCACACGTTCCCCGAGAGGGGTTTGAGACTAATTAAGTTTCGGGAACGAGCAACCGTAGGCTTCAGCCCGAAGGCACACGTTCCCCGAGAGGGGTTTGAGACTCGTGGGCCTTTAGAGTGTTTTTCCTGTCCATAACTGCCCGAAGGCACACGTTCCCCGAGAGGGGTTTGAGACGCCTATCAGCGACAGAATCCCAGCGCCGCATAGTGCCCGAAGGCACACGTTCCCCGAGAGGGGTTTGAGACTGGACCCGAAGCCCGGAGCCGTGGACCCGGAGCCGCCCGAAGGCACACGTTCCCCGAGAGGGGTTTGAGACGCGGGCAACACCTTGCCCATTGCCCGCCACGTATCGGCCCGAAGGCACACGTTCCCGGAGAGGGGTTTGAGACGCGTGGTAGTAAACTGCCCGAAATCTTTTCCCTTTTTGCCCGAAGGCACACGTTCCCCGAGAGGGGTTTGAGACGTGTCTACGGCAAAAGCGGGACGGGCGATTCTATGCTACAGGAAAGGGATTTCGGGACGCCTCGGTTCCGGCTGGCCCGTGGGCTTTTAGCGGGAGATGGCCGGCGGTGGGGTACGCAGCTTCCGTTCCGACCCGCGGCAATCCCTTGGGTCACAAGC